>JABXJX010000112.1 GCA_013375375.1 Desulfobacterales bacterium
GCCTTTGCTCCTAAGATTTCATAAACTATGACTTCACCTACAAGCCAGGTTGTGACGCCCAGCCTCAGGCACCCGGTCATGGTTTGCCCGGGCCGTCCGAGACCGGCATGGATGTGTAGGACAGGCTTGCCGTCTTCACCGGGAGCAAGGACGCCGACCCCGAGCACCTCATGGGCGCTGTCGACCGGCAGCAGCACCGGGTCGGGCGGTCTTTCGTCGGAATGTCGTGGGCCGACCACGACCTGGCCGCCCCCGATTCCGCCCACCAGGACAACGTGACCCACGGATACACCTTTCTCTGCCGCAAAACGCTCAATGCATTCGGGAACCACGTCGCCATGCTCGAGTCGTATTACAAAAACCCGGCCGATATGCCCTTCACTTGCCTTCATGACCAGCCCCCTCTTTGCAGAATTTTATTATTATGCTCTGATTTGACACGCTCAACTTGTCGCGATAAAATAAAAAAGCGTTTTTGAAGAAGAAACACAACGCCTATGGGGGGTGAAACGTTGAAAAAATTGTTTACATTCCTGCTGCTCCTTCTTTGTGTCCGTATAACGGTCGTTGGTTATCATACCGGACAAAATAATATCACGGAAACTTTTGAGCTTGATGAAGTTGAAATATGCGGACAAAAAGCCATGAAACTTATAAACATGAAAGAGATGGGTGACTTGAAAGACTACACGGAATACTATAAATTATTTCGTAAAAGATGTTTAGAATGTTCAGAAAAAGGAGAAGATTAACAGTCGCAACTCACACTTGGAAAAATTCACACCCCAAAGGTCTGTTTTAATGGTGCCTGGGGCGAGGATCGAACTCGCACGGGGACAAGCCCCAAGGGATTTTAAGTCCCTTGCGTCTACCAGTTCCGCCACCCAGGCATAAAAGGCAACTTATAATAAGCACGAATTTGTTGTCAAGGAATATGAGGCCCTTACACTAGCTTAAATGCATGCACTACCCCGTGACAAAAACTGGCCGTAGAATATAGAACCGGGGTCTTTTCTTTTGACACATCTGCAAGACTCTGCTTGAGAACATCTGGCCAGTACCCCCCTGCCCCGGGCGCTAATTGACGGCTTTGAATCACGATTGACCGGTAATCCTTGTAGTCGATTTCCTCAATCGTTTTATAGAGGAGCCCTTTTCGGGGCTTTCCAGTCCACGTACACTTGTCATAGGGCTCCGTGCAGTAGTCAGGGCAACGAAAATCAGCATAGCTGACAAAGAGCTGGCCTTGAGGGCCCCTTTTGGGATTGGGCAGCATATCTTCAATCTCCGCGGGAACGGCAAAAATTTCAATGCGGCGATCATTGGACAACTTGAGGCGTACCCATTCAAAGGCCAGGTGGATCGGCACCGCAGGGACTATCCAATCCGGTTCGAGTTGAGTGTCAAGGTGCGTTTCAAGATACGACGCTCCTTCCATGCACACTTTTTCCACTGAATGGTGGTCCAAACCAGCCAGGACTTCTGCATCCCGGTCCACTATTGTAATGCTCGCTCCAGGTCTTTTTCTGTGAAGCTTCTCAACAGCCTTTGTGCCGAATTTTCCGGCACCGATAATCCAGTATGAATCATGTTTCTTTGGCATGAGGTTCAACGGAGACTCTATTGGCCTGCAGGAATCTTGTCAAATCTTATCTAATTTGTTAAAAAGAAGACATGTCGAACAAATCCGCGCCCCATCCCCTGATCCTGGCCTCAAGTTCCCCCAGGCGTCGCTATCTCCTTGAGCAGGCCGGACTGACGTTCAGCGTGATTCCGAGTACTGTTGATGAAAGTTCGGTGCCCGTGGGTCCAATAGAAGATCACGTTCGTATGCTCGCAGAGGCAAAGGCCATGGAGATTTCCGGGCGCCATCCAAAAAGCTGGGTTATCGGGGCCGATACCCTCGTACTCATAGGGGATGCCGTATTAGGCAAACCTGATAGCGAGGCGCAGGCTCGCCAGATGCTTGAGACATTGAGCGGCGCAACTCACCGCGTGTTGACCGGCTATTGCATCTGCTGCAAGGCAAAAAAACGCACTTTTTCCGAGACCGTGGAAACAAAGGTCTTGTTCAAGACGCTGACCGATACGGAAATCGATTGGTACCTGAGTACGGATGAACCTTTTGACAAGGCCGGAGCCTATGCAGTACAAGGTCTGGGCACTTTTTTGGTTAAGCGGATTGAGGGGTCTTATACGAATGTTGTCGGGCTTCCGGTATGCGAGGTAATGGAATACCTGCTGAGGGAAGGCGTGGTGAAACGGTGAGATATGGATGAAGGCATTCAAAACAGACTAAGACTCGTTAGAGAAAGAATCGAGGCAACGGCCCTTGCCTGTGGTCGTGACCCGAAAACCGTCAAATTAGTTGCCGTGAGCAAGACCGTGTCCGTTGATCCTATCCGGGCCGCAATCAAGGCTGGCGTGACGGTTCTTGGGGAGAACTATGTCCAGGAGGCAAGAGAAAAGATCGAGGCCCTCAATGAAGAAAAGATTTCCTGGCATTTAGTAGGACACCTGCAATCGAACAAGGCAAAATACGCAGTAAAGCTATTTGACCTGATCCATTCCGTTGACAGCCTCAAACTCGCCAAAGAGCTAAACAGGCGAGCCAACGCCCTCGGCAAAGTCCAGGACATCTTGATTCAGGTGAATATCTCCGACGAAGAGACAAAATCCGGTGTTGAGACCGAACAGGCCATCAAGTTGGTTCGCGAGATCTCTCTCCTTGAAAACATTGCTATCTGCGGACTCATGACCATGCCCCCTTACTTTAACGCGCCGGACAAGGTGCGGCCCTATTTCCGGGCCCTCGGATCCCTACAAGGCCTTATCCGCGATAAAGCGATTCCCAATGTGCGCATGGACGAACTCTCCATGGGGATGACCGGCGACTTTGAGGCCGCCGTTGAAGAAGGGGCAACCCTGGTGCGGATCGGAACCGCCATTTTTGGAGAACGGGCCTGCAAAAAAGGCGGTTAAAGAAGAATTCTTCAACCGCCTTTACGTATCGTGATCAGAAAAAGCTACTTATTTACCAATGGACGTCTTCATCTTTTCCTTACGTAAAATCTCTATCCATTACGGTCTTGCGGCCTTCAGCTTTTGCTCTCTCGATTGCTTGATCGCATAAATTGCGAACGATATCAGATAATGCCGGCGCAACATTGGCCGCCGTATTCATCCCGGACACCGAACGAACGTGCTTCTTGAGTTTGGATACAACCACCAGTACTTCTTTTCCGCTACTCATATTAACCCTCCTTTTCTATGTTGTTAATTAAAGTATCTAACACCTATCATCCCTAAAGTCAACCAAGTCCACTATTTCCCATAACGGTCGCGTTCACAGGATGTACGATGTCACAAAAATCCCCACCATCGCGAAAACCAGCGCCACTCTTCCGGCAAGACCACAAACCAGACCCAGCCATGTTCCCAGACCAACTTTCCCCGCCTGAAGTAATTCGCGTTGTTTCGCATACTCACCGGCGACAGCTCCAAGAAACGGACCAAAGACGAGTCCGGCGATGCCGAAGAAAAGCCCAACTACCGTTCCAATTGCCGCTCCGAGGATTGCGACGTTACTCGCCCCGACCCTTTTAGCTCCTAAACTTGTCGCAAGGAAATCGATACCAATCGCAAGAAGGGTCAGGATCGCCAATACTGACAGTGTGAATACGCCAACTTTTTCAAAGTCGCCGGCCCAGGCGGCCAGAAGAAGGCCAAGGAATACAAGTGGTGCGCCAACGAGACCGGGCAAAAACGTACCCATGATCCCCAAGAGAACGAGAAGCACGACCAGAACCCAAACAAAGATACTCATATCAGTACGCCTGACTTTGATCCATACTACTTTATGCTTTTTCTGATCGTCCTGCAGGTGAGTGAATGGTGTCAAATCTTGAATAGTGAATAAGACGCTACTATTCACTATTTAAGATTTGACACCGATATTATTCTTCCTAAATAATACGCCCTATTGAATTTTTGTTACTCTTTTTCCAGCCTGCATTATTCTTATGCAGGTTATGCAGGCCAGACACTTTGAGTTTATTCTATGTTTGCGCCGACAACAGCGGCCATCTGCATCATGTCAATCGTCTGCCCTTCTTTTAACTTTGTAAGGTCAGTGACCTTGCCTGATTTGCTTTTGGATTTTGTGTTTTTGAAGATCGGGAGCAATTTAGCATCAGCCACAATGAACTTGCCTGCGTTCTCAGGCTTTCCATTTTTAGTCTTTGTCTGAAGTTTATTTGCTTTAATGTAGTCCCACAGTTTTTTAGTGATCTCTGTCCTGGGAAGCTTTTTTGCTCCCAGAAACTCTGCCAACTCATTTTTCAGCTTTACCGGTTTTCTTAATCCTTTTGCTTCTGCCATTTTAAACCCCTCCATATTTAGATTTAAATGAAATCATCTCCTGGGTCAGATCTTTTGCCCATTTTGTTTTTTAAAGAATATTTTTTAAGAATAGCATACGGATTAATTATTTCATTATTTAGTTTTTTACCAGATAACGAAGAGCTAACCAGCGGCGGGTCTCCGTCCAATTCTTACCGAAAACAAAATATCCATTAATGCCCTGAACGCTGAAAAACGCTCCGGTTATAGCCGTCTGGTTGAGCGCCGGGTTATATAATGCTGGTCAGCCGGCCCTGTTTAAGGCACGTCGGGTAATATTCATTCGTTGTGCGGCAATTCTGCCCAGCGGGACAATTCACCACGAGTAATCTCAACGACGCCAGCATCTTTAGTCCATACCTTGTAAGGTGGAGATAAGTTTAGATCGTGCCGATTCCAATCAATTGTATGGAAGAATGTTCCGAGTCTTCGATACTGCCTTCCTTTCTCCACGCTACCCTTTGCTAACATAGAAAGATTCTTATCATCCGACAAGAGCCACATTAAACTGACGCAATACCGTTGGAAGTCGGTCAACTCGCGGTATTTGACATCTTGGATCGTTTGAACGAGACGAACAACAGGATGATAGCTATTAACACTTCGGAACGGTGACTGGACCGAAAGAAATTCAGTTGCATTACCTATGTACTGAAGGCAAGACACATAATCGAACGGTCCATCCCTCATACCAAGTTCTGTATCGCTGCTCCTCGCCGACTCGCTTTGCCTAACGGATATGAAAACCGTATCTTTGATAATATCAAGCTTGGCAAATCGCAGGACAAGTTGCAATAAGCCAGAATTCGCTGATCCGTAGCCATACGGATGCCATGCAGACAACGACCTTGAGAACCCAATGCGCCCTTTTCCGGGTACGCTGAAGGCTACCTTTCGATTCTTTTCTTCTCCGTAGATTATCGGGTCAACGGATGCTAATTCGGATAAGACAACCCATTCGCAATCGGGTTCGTCGTCCTTGACGACAGGTAGCTGAATGTATCGCCAAAGGGTCTCCGAATCCATCAAATGAACCGGGACTCGATGGAGTAAAGATAATTTCCAAAACTCCATTGGCGATAGACCATTTTCAAAGCACTCCAGCACCCATGTCCATGCTGCGGCATGCGCTTTCCTAAGCAGATTATTGACCTTTGACCAAGAAGGCTCTTCTCGAAAGCCCCCGCTTTTTTCAGGCGGTTGACGAGAGGGTGTAATTACAGGCTTTAAAGTGCCTCTTATGTCAACGACAAAAGGATCACCGAGGGTGAGTGAATTGCCCCGCCATCCGAGTCTCCATGCCATCTCTTCGTCTTCGCCACGCCCAGGGTTCCCACAAATCAGGATACCATCCATACAGGTCACGGTCTCGTCGTGTGAAGCGAAATACCGGAAGC
>JABXJX010000113.1 GCA_013375375.1 Desulfobacterales bacterium
TAGTGAGCAAGTCCGCCTCAGGCGGATCAAAAAGTTCATACAAAGGAGTGAAAAGAGTTATGCAAAGGTCTCGTTGGTCATGAGGTTATGATCAAAACCGTTTAAGGGCCCGTCCAAACCCCGGAAGAGCCCCCCTTATAGTGTCATCATCTACACAAAACGCAATGCGAAAATAACCCGGTGCCCCAAAGCCGCTCCCCGGCACGGTAAGGATGAGTTCTTCCTGAAGGGCCTTCACAAAGGCGACATCATCCGGAACAGGGCTCTTGGGAAAAAGATAGAACGCTCCCTTTGGTTTTACGAATTCGTACCCACATTCAGCAAGACCGTCGCATAGGAGATTCCTTTTTTTCTCGTAGATAGTCGCATCCACGGACACGCCTTGTAATGCCTGAATAGTTCGCTGCATTAATGCAGGGGCATTCACATATCCCAGAATGCGATTGGCAAGGGCCATGCCGGCCAAGAGATCATCTTTATGAGTCGATTGGGGATTTACCGCTAAAAATCCGATCCGCTCACCCGGAATGGAAAGGTCTTTTGAATAGGATGTGGCAATCATGCTCTCGGCATAGCAGGAGAATATGCTCGGCACCTTTGCCCCGTCAAAGGTGATCTTTCGGTAAGGTTCATCGGATATAAGATAAAGGGTCCGGTTCAGCCTTCGGCCCTCCTTTGTCAAGAGATCTCCCAACCGCATGAGGCTTTCCTTGGAGTAGATTTGACCGGAAGGGTTGTTTGGAGAATTGATAAGCACGGCCTTGGTCTTTGGTGTAACGCCGGCCTGGATAGCCTGAAGATCAAGGGTGAAATCCGGCTTGCTGTGCACTGTCTTAAGGACCCCCCCGTGATTGTCCGCATAAAAACCGTATTCCACAAAATAAGGGGCCGGTGTTATCACTTCATCGCCGGGATCCAAGATAGCCTTCAAGATCACGTTCAGGGCGCCGGCCGCCCCGCAGGTCATGATCACCTCATCCGCTGTGAGGGCAACGCCCTGCTCATCAGAGAGAAATCCGGCCACCGCCCGGCGCACAGGGAGAAATCCTGTATTGGGCATGTAGCCGTGATGCCCAATGCCTGAGGCGTTTGCCGCATCAACCAGAATCTCTTTAAAACGCGCAGGGGGCTGCAAGTTTGGATTCCCAAGGCTGAAGTCAAAGACATACTCAGCCCCGTGTCTTGCCTTTAGCTGCGCCCCCTGCACAAACATCTTACGGATCCACGATGACCGCTCAAGGGCCGATTGAATCTTTTCAGCTATTGTCATCGGACAGCCAAGCTTTTTTATCTAAGATTTCAGATTTTGGGATTTGGATTTAACGACAACTGCATTCTGAGTGTGTTTGCTGTGTTTATTGTGTTTGTCGAGTTCATTGAGTTCATAGAGTTTTAACTCAATAAACCCAAGAAACTACTTATCCTAAAAAGGCAGCGTGATAAAATTTGACATAAATTCTATTATCTCACTTACGGTTGATGGTTTCGTAAAAAGTCATAAAATGGACGGCACAGTAAAAAGCTCCAGATGCAAGACGCGCAAATCTTGAGGAATGAGGCGTACTTGTCGTACGTCGCAATGACGAAAGATGAAGCGCAACGCCGCAGATGGACTTTTTACGAAGCCGTCACGGTTAATCGACCGACTCCACTCTATCCACCCCGGGCACTTCGCTCTTGATGAACCTCTCAATACCGTTTTTCAAGGTCATCTGTGACATGGGACATCCCTTGCACGCCCCCTGAAGGCGCACCTTGACCACCCCGTCGTCAATGCCGACAAGTTCAACATCCCCGCCGTCGGCCTGAAGGCTTGGGCGTATCTTGTCGATTACCGCCTGAACCGATTCTTTCATCTTGATTGACCTCCTTAGAAGTGGTTTCAAAATTCCTTTTCTCGCCGGTTTGTCCATTTTGAGAAGTTCTAAGCTCGCTCCGCTAAAATTGAAAAACTCGGGCTAAGGCCCTCAAACAGTTCCAATTTTTACGCTTCGCTTCGCCAAGAACTTCTTGGCAAAATGGCCAGAATTGCCTCTCAAAGAAATTTTGAAACCAGCTGTAATATCTCCAGTTTCTTAAATCACCATAAACGCAATGATCGATTTTTGCAACCGGATATTCGGGTAATCTCTGGATTGTTGATTGATGATTGATGATTGAATAAAACAAATCGACAATCGACAATCAACAATCGGATAGCGATTTCAACAGGCCCTTTGTGAATAAAATTCCTTTTTGAAAAGCTCGAATCGCCCCAGCCGGACCGCCTCACGCATATTGCTCATAAGGGCCATAAAATAGTGGACATTGTGGATAGTATTCAAACGGCAGGCAAGCAACTCCTTTGCCATAAAAAGATGGCGCAAATAGGCCCTTGAATAATGCCTGCACGTGTAACAAGGACAACCCTCTTCAACAGGCGCGTTATCGTCCTGGTACCGCGCATTACAAATGTTGAGGGTCCCGGTACGCACAAAAAGTTGTCCGTTTCTGGCATTTCGTGTCGGTATAACGCAGTCGAACATATCGGCGCCCAAGGAGACCAACTCCACCAGATCCTCGGGATAGCCTACACCCATGACATATTTCGGCAGCGAGTCTGGAAGGAGGGGAAGCGTAAAAGCCGCAAGGCTCAGCATAAGTTCCTTTGGCGCTCCCACGCTCAATCCGCCCAGGGCATATCCATCAAAGCCGATGTTTGTCAGCGCCTCAACACCACGAGCACGAAGGTCCTCAAACATACTCCCTTGAACAATGCCGAACAGTGCGGAACCTTCTGCACTGCGGCTCTCCTTACAGCGTCTTGCCCAGTCAATGCTCAGTTCCAAAGAGGATCGGCTCTCAGCGCGGGTGGCCGGATATGGGGTGCATTCATCCAGGCACATCATGATGTCGGAGCCCAGGGCCTCTTGTATCTCTATGGTCTTTTCCGGTGTCAAGAGGTGGCTTGAACCATCAAGATGGGACTGAAAGGTGACGCCTTCGTCGGAAATCTTCCTCAGTCTTGCCAGGCTGAATACCTGATAACCGCCGCTGTCCGTTAAAATAGGCCTGTCCCAATGCATAAACCGGTGAAGCCCGCCAAGCTTGCCTATCACATCATGACCGGGCCGAAGGTATAAATGATATGTGTTGCCCAATATAATCTGAACACCGAGTCCGCAAAGCTCTTCGGGAGTCAGGGACTTGACCGTAGCCTGCGTCCCCACCGGGATAAAGGCCGGTGTCTCGATACGACCGTGAGGGGTATCTATCTTTCCGAGCCGGGCATTGCTTTCTGATGATCTATGTGTGATTTCAAATTTGAAAGGCATATTTTTGATGTAGCAGCAAAAAATCTCGTCAATTGTCATTAGTCACTGGTCATTAGTAAGCCCAAGTAAAACCACTGACCAATGACGACTGACCAGTGACCAACATAAGTAGGTCAGGTTCTCTACGCTATGCGCCCTGCGCTATGCGCTAAATGATCAACATCGCATCTCCATAGCTATAGAAGCGGTATCTCCGGCGGATTGCTTCCTGGTAGGCATTCAAAATAAAGTCACGGCCCGCGAATGCAGTAACCAGCATCAAAAGCGTGGTCTCGGGAAGGTGAAAATTGGTAATCAATGCATCAATGACTCTATACTTAAAACCGGAATAAATAAAAAGATCGCTCTCGCCGGACCCCGGCCTCACACGGCCTGCCTGGTCGGAAGCAAACTCCAGGACGCGCACAACGGTCGTGCCAACCGCAATGATCCGTCTCCCCTCATCTTTAGCCTTGTTTATCGCCCTTGCCGCACCTTGTGTAAGTTCATATGCCTCCGAATGTATTCGATGCTGCCGGACGTCCGGAACCCTCACCGGCTGAAAAGTCCCGTACCCCACGTGAAGCGTTATCGGAACTATCTCCGCTCCCTTTTCTGCAAGCCCGTCGAGCAGTTCGGCTGAAAAATGCAGCCCCGCAGTAGGGGCCGCCACTGCCCCTTTTTTTTCGGCATATACGGTCTGGTAACAGGCTCGATCGTCACAGGGTGGAGGACTTGTCTCGTCCCTTTTGATATAGGGCGGAAGCGGGATCCGGCCGATCCTGTGCAGCAGCGCGTCAAAGTCTCCATTGAACCGGAATTCCAGGTTGTAGAGCCCGTCGGTTCCGCCAAGGACGATTGCCTGAAGATCTTCGTTAAAGTGGAACCTCGATCCTGAATGTGGGCGCTTGGATGTCTTAACCAAACACTCACAGGTAAAGCTTCTCGTACCTTGCGACCCCGGCCCCGGATAGTTGAGAAGAAGGACTTCTACTTTTCCCCCGGTCTCTTTCGAGCCTGTAAGGCGGGCCGGAACCACGCGTGTGTTATTGACAACCAAAAGATCTCCAGGGGAAAGCAGCCGGGCAATCTCTGCAAAGCGACAATGAGATACCCTTTGCTGTTTCCTTTCCAGGACCATCAGCCGGGATTCATCCCTTGGAGACGCGGGCACCTGGGCAATAAGCTCCTGGGGCAAGCTATAATTGTAATCACTCAGCAAATACATGAAGATTCCTTGATATATCGAGTGCCTAAAGTGATCTATTGTCTTCCTAAATAGACCAGGCCAAGCCCGGCGAGCATCAGGAGGAATCCCACCAGCCTGAGATTCGAATCGGGCAGCTCAACGAGCTTTTGCACCCAAACCTTTATCTTAGAAGGCATGACAAAGTAAGGGAGCCCCTCCACGATCATCACCATCCCGAACACACACAGAAAGTATTCCACGATTCTCCTCTCCCTGTTGTTTATGCAACGAGACTGTCGAAAAACTCTTTTCTTCGCTCCAATTGACCATTTTTGAAGGTTCTAAGTTCGCTCCGCTAAATTGCAAAAACTCGGGCTAACGCCCTCAAACAGTTTGCAATTTTTCGCTTCGCTTCACTAAGAACCCTTATATCAAAAATGATCAAAGTCGCTCATTTAAGAGTTTTTCGACAGTCTCAACGTCAGGGTTTATAGTACCTGCGTGTCTCCCTTGTCAAAAGAAAACAGGGCCGGTGGTGGTTTGCCTTTTCAGGCCATATCTGTTAAACGAGTTGGTCATTGGTCACTGGTTAATGGAAAGAGTTCTATATGAACTATGAAACAGTCATCGGTCTTGAGGTCCACGCCCAGCTACTGACAAAGACCAAAATCTTTTGCGGTTGCTCCACGGAGTTCGGCGCACCGCCCAATACCCACACCTGCCCGGTATGCCTCGGGATGCCTGGGGTGCTTCCGGTCCTGAACCGCAAGGTAGTGGACTATACCATTCGCATGGCGCTTGCCACAAACTGCACCATTGCACGCGAAAGCCGCTTTGCCCGCAAGAACTACTTCTACCCTGATCTCCCCAAGGGGTACCAGATATCACAATATGAACTCCCCATTGCAGAACACGGACATGTTTTTATCGGGCTTAACGGAGAGAGAAAACGCATCGGCATCACCCGTATCCACATGGAAGAGGATGCTGGAAAGCTGATTCACGATCCGTATCGACCAATAAGCGTGGTCGATTTCAACCGGACCGGCGTTCCCCTGATCGAGATTGTGAGCGAGCCGGATATTCGCGCACCGGAAGAGGCAGGGGCATACCTCCGTCAGCTCCGGGACATCCTCCGATACCTTGAAATATGCGACGGAAACATGGAGGAAGGGAGTTTCAGATGCGACGCCAATGTCTCTATCCGCCCTGTGGATACAAAGGACTTTGGAACACGCACGGAACTCAAGAATATGAACTCCTTCAAGCACGTGGAAAAC
>JABXJX010000114.1 GCA_013375375.1 Desulfobacterales bacterium
AGGTCATGCCAGAGATACTGGATACCTCATGAAAACGATGATGCCCCGATTATATTTGCCTGTCGTAGCTAAGCCCTTCCAAAGAGCAACGAGGATAGTCCGTCGTTCTATGCTTATATACTCCCTCGCTGTATGTTTTTGGCCTCCAACAACACCTTCACCAGCCGGCCTTAACTATTGGCAGCGCCCACCCAAACTATATCCACACCTTTCTGTAAGTAAAATTGTGCTTTTTACAATCCCCATAGAGAAACAGTGTTCTCCCTGCTGCACGGGGCGGTAGCGCCGCAAAGCGGTTTCGTTCATCGAGTTTAATCCGAAATGCTTTCCCGCTATTAACCTCAGGCGGTATCTCAAAACCAAAGGGACTTTTACGGATGAGCTGTCTTCTCTTGAACTGCATTACGGATTAAACACTATACGAAATATGAAATTCTTAGTTTTGTAACACTCGAAGTGAAGAACCAATACACTCACTGACCACTTTCCGAGTTTGCGGCCAGTGCCGACTTTCGGTATAATAGGAATATGAATAAGTCTTATTTAGCAATGGACAAGAAGATAATCCAGCCGACTTTACGCGATCCTATACGTACTTACACAGGCGCGGCAAATAACGAACTTGTTTCTGAGTGTGGTGGCCGTTGTTCCCATCCTATGTGCGATTATTCATATCTGAGCCTCAGAGCTCACCACGTTATTAATCACGCAAGGGGCGGGCTTACTATAAAACCAAATGGACTTATGCTCTGCACCAAATGCCACAGGCTGTTACATGACGGTTTTGTTCCACAGCGACTGGCTTTCTTTTTCAAATACAGAATAGTATCAAGCAGAAACGAATCGCTGGTTATTGATAGAACTACAGCAGATGAGCTAGTCAACCAAGCTGAAGAAATCAAAGCTGATAAAAATTTGAATGTGAACGAAAAATTTACTCGGCTGAATGATATTTTGATTGCAGCTAATTTCTTATTGTCTCGAAATGCTCGGTATTTTGTTTTTATCAATGTAATTGCAGCAAAGGTGAGCATACTGAATGATGGTGCATCTCCTTTGCGCTCCAGCCTTGACGCTATGCTTATTTCTATGGATTACCGACGTAAATGGGCACAAGTGCTGGCTGCAAATGCCAAAAGATATGCTGAGGAAATTAAACAACACTGGCTAGCTTTGTATTTTATTCATAGTCCTGCGGTTGGTTTTAATGCCAGAAACCGTTTCAAGAACGCTGTTAACGAATTCCAAAGGGCCCTCGATTTTTTGGAAACTATGCCAAAATCTAAAGGTAGCGAGAATAAAGCTCAACAACTAAGGTCTCGGCTGTTGCGAGAAATGGCAGTTTGTAGAGCCAAAAAAGCGCAGAATTCAACGAAGGCTAAGAGCGAAATATTAACCAGTCTTGATATGGCGGAGGCAATCGGAGAAACACATAATGTTGACGATGCCCTTGTCAGATGTGTTGAAGGGCCCATTTATTTAGGAGAATTATCCAAAGCAGAAATATATCTTGATAGGCTCTACGGAAATTGGGCAAGACTAAATCCACACTTAAAAGCAATCACAATGAAAATGGATGCAAAGCTTGCATTGGCTGAGAACAAGGCAAATCACGCTGAAGAAATGATTGATAAGGGCTTGAAATGGAGCATGCAACACCAGTTTCATCACCAATCGTATCATTTTTCAAGGCTTAATTGGAATATCAAACTGAAGTTTCAGGATAAACGTGATAGAATTATTACGTGAGTGTTTTGCTACCTAAAAAAAGTTGCCTTATACCATTAACTCTTGCTCTAATAGTAAATAATGTGTAAAAGTTCAGATTTGGTCTGAGCCCTGAATGTTTTGTGCATGTGAAGAAAGGCATGTGCGATGAGGACTGATTCAATCACAGCTTCTATGCTCTACGATTTCGTCAGATGCCCCCATCGAGTCACAATGGACCTGTTTGGAAATCCTGCTGAAAGGGACCCAATAAGTCCATTCGTGCAGCTTCTTTGGGAGAGGGGACATGCTTTCGAAGAGGATGTAATCAAAGGTCTTGAGGTCCCGTTCCTCAATTTGCGTACTGTCCCTGAACGCGAGCGCGAGCGTCGTACCATGGAGGCTATCGCTGCTGGTGAAAGTCTCATCTATGGAGGCCGCATTCGAGCGGACGACCTTCTCGGAGAGCCTGACCTTCTTAGGAAGGAGAGCAATGGGTACGTTGCTGGCGATATTAAGAGCGGTGCGGGTCTTGAGGGTGTAAGCGAGGACTCCGACGGCAAACCAAAGCAGCATTATGCAGTCCAACTAGCCCTCTACACGGACATATTGGAACGCAAGGGCGTTTCGCGAGGACATGTACCGTTTGTTTGGGACATTCACGGACAAGAGGTAGCTTATCACCTTGACACAGCTCGAGGACCACGAAAGCCGACATCTATGTGGGAAGACTACGAGTCTTCGCTGGATAAAGTGCGAGCGATTGCGTCTGGAGAAAGCAGAACCTTACCAGCACTCGCTGGTGAATGCAAGCTCTGTCATTGGCGCACAGCCTGCCTCAGGCGGCTCGAAGAGTCAAACGACCTTACTCTGATTCCTGACCTGGGTCGTTCACGAAGAGATAATCTGTTGGCCCACATAGGGAGCGTGCGAGGCTTAGCTGGTGCAGACCTGTCTGAACTTATAAAAGGCAGCAAAACCGTGATCCCAGGTGTAGGGACCGATATGCTTAGGAGGTTCCAGGTGAGAGCTCAACTGCAGACGAAACCAGACGGGAAGCCCTATCTGCTAATGGATGTGAAACTTCCCCACCAGAAGCTCGAACTGTTTTTTGACATCGAGACCGACCCTATGAGAGAAATCTGCTATCTCTACGGTTTCCTGGAACGCAGAGGCGGTGACATCGCCACTGAGAAGTACGTTCCGTTCTTTGCTAAGGAACCCTCTCAAGAGGCAGAGAAGGATGCGTTTGCTAAGGCTTGGGGATATATCCGGGAGATGAAGTCTACTACCATTTACTTCTACACCAAGTATGAGAGAACTATATTGCGCGAGTTGACCAGGTGTCATCCGGATGTGGCAACTGAAGACGATATCGAAGAGCTTTTCGTATCAGAGGCAGCCGTGGATTTGTATTATGACATCGTAAAGCCAAAGATGGAATGGCCTACTAGAGACCTCTCGATCAAGACGCTTGCATCATTTCTCGGTTTCAAATGGCGAGATACTGACCCCTCTGGAGCATCGTCGGTCGAATGGTACCATAAGTGGGTCGAGACAGGTGACCCAGAAATAAAGCGACGGATTATGGATTATAATGAGGACGACTGTAGGGCTATGAGGATCTTAGCGGATGCGATACGTGGTATGGTGCCGCAGGCTTGGCCGATTCAATAAAAATCTGACTTTCTGCAGTATTTAGCCAATCGGATTGCATTTTATTGTGAAATATTTTTCCGCAACGGAGTTGGGGGACGGTTCTTGGTTAGGCTCATTTTATGCCTTCTAACCGACTTTAGTATAGGAATAACCAGCTTTCTTTATGTTTTGATCAAGATAGGTACCTTTTGATGCTGCGTTCATAAGTCCTTCATGTATATAAGCAGGTATGCCAAAGTACTGGTAGATGCTGCCGTTGAGGAATTCAATCTCCAATGTCGAAGTAGATGAATCATATCCAACCGAGGCCAAGCTACTTGATTGAACTGGGACTCTTTCCATTATCTATATCTCCTTTTTCTGACGGGCTTGCCATTATTTGACATCGCCACCCTGTAACAGCTATGTCATAAGGTGGATTTTCGACCCTAGTCTCTTTCCAGCGTTTTGCGGGTTCAGGATCATCACTTTTAGGCCTGGGCTCCACTAGGGGAAGCCTGATACGACATGGGATTTGCACGGCTTCGCCTAGTACAAGTGCCTCGCCGGTACGAAGTGCCGGTAACATATCTATAAGTCCTGCCAAGGCATCCGGAACGGTAGATCTAACTCGCCCTTGATCGTCGCTATTAGAAAGACGGAGTGCAAAGAAAGTGCCACACTGGGAAAGAATTGTCTCATCCAGTTCCGATGGACGCTGACTCACAACGATTGCGCCTACTCCATATTTTCTCCCTTCTTTGAAAATCCGGCGGACGGCATTGCATGCATAACCAGATACAAACTGGGCAGACCCACCTCGTGGTAAATATGTATGTGCTTCTTCGTAAACGATAAGAAGAGGTCTTTGTTTGCCGATACCGGGCAAATCTCGCCCCCAAAACATGCCTTCAAATAGTATCCGCGTCACTACACCAACGACCAGATCTGTTACTTCAGGTGGAACTCCCTTCAAGTCGAGCACGGTTATCGCGTGTTTATGGTCCACCCAGTTCGTTAGTAAATCATGCAAATCCTTTTTAATACCGTCATAATCACCAGGCTTCAAAAGGAAATAGAAACGTTTATCTCTCAGTCGGACCATTATTTTGTTCAGATAAGATGCTAATATCTTCTGTGGTGTTCCCCAAAAAGGTTCTTGACCGCCGGGTCCGGGGGGCTCAAATTGAGGTGGTATAACATTCTCTATGTCTCCTTTGATCTCAGCACCAGAAGGGTCTTTCTTGTACGTAATCTTGTCCCACTTATCCTTTTCCCTAAGTGTTGCATGCTCCTTAACGTAAAGGTCATACCAGATTTTCCGTATGTTGAACGGTATAGGCGAGTCCGGGGTTACCTCATCCATTGCGATTTTGCCTGCTTTCAATTTCTCGCATACAGCTTTTTTGTCTTCAAAAATCCTGTCGCGCAGAGTGATATCCTGTAGCGATTCGGAGGCTGTGCGTCGATCCACCAGCAGCCATGCGAGTTCATCAAAAGACAGTGCCCAGTAGGGAACTCTAAGCGGATTTTCTGCATCACCGATAGAGAAGACATGTGCTCGACCCTCCAAAGCAGGACCGTACTCACCATGAGGGTCAATCACTACGACGCGAGCGCTAGGATACTCCCCATCAGTTAATGCCTTAAGGAACTTAGCAACCGTGTTTGATTTGCCGCTACCGGTTGAGCCAAGTATAGCCGCATGCCTTGTGACGATTTTGTCGAGATCAATGGCTGCAGATAGGCTTTCTGAGGCCGCGTGAGTTCCAATCTCAACCATTGATGGACCGGAAACCCCATAAATCACTGCAAGGTCCTGTTCTGTAACAATATGGACTTCGTCATCTAGCGTAGGGAATACGCTTATGCCCCGTTGGAACTTCTCCATGCCATAAGATTCGCCCACAAGTTGCACTTCTATCCACCGTTGGCCCTGAGGAACTGGAATATCAACTTCTTCAGGATGAGTGATCTCAGAGGCGCCAACCATTGAGACAACACCGTATAAGTTCAAAAAGCCGAGAGGGATTCGTACGAATGAACCGACCTGTCCCAGTCGATAGACTCTGCCGCCGATGATCGGGCTTGCGGAAGGAATCTCAGGAGAGATTTCGACAAAGATCTTTGCCCCGACTACACGTCGAATAACACCAAGAAAAGTAACGTCGGTCTTCATATCTGGAGGGTCTCCTTGCTGTTCTCGTCGACAACTGTCAGACTTGATTTATTTTCTTGAGCACCAATAAAGGGCTTGCCAATGCCTACCG
>JABXJX010000115.1 GCA_013375375.1 Desulfobacterales bacterium
ACATGCCGGCAAGTTCAGCAACCCTTCTCAGGGTGATTTCTCCCCATCTGCCCCTTACCTGGGGGGTTCTAAGGGCCTTGACCAGATTAGCGGTCTCCTTCTGTAGCTGCTGTTGTGTGGTCATGAGTGACTGGACTTGTTGCGACAAGCCACCATAAGCCTTTTCTCTCATTCTTTCCATTTCCTGAACCTGCCTGTCATATTTTTCCAAGGATTCCTTAACAGGCTCAACGAGCTGTTGTACCTCTCTCTGGCGCAGCTTCAAATCCTGCTTGGCCCCTTCCTGGTATTTGGAAAGGGTCGCCTTTGCAAGTTCAAGAAACGACTCGTGACTGTTTTTCAAAGCCGTGGCAGATATGGCCTGGAACGTGTCCGTGAGTTTTTCTTTGGCCTCTTCAAGTAATTGTAGTTTTTCTTCGGTTGCCATCCGCTCCTTTTCTATAACGGTTTCAAGCCCTGCCTGTTTTTCTTTCAGTTCCGTAATAGTCATACTTAGCCGCTTGATTTCGCTTGTTTTCTCTTCAAGGGCTTGTTCAACCTGGTGCATCTGTTCAAGCTTTGCATTGGCCGCGGAAAGCTCTTTAGAGATCTTCAGTATGTTCGCTTCGGCCCGGCTTAATTCTCCTTGCAGGCCTGAAATTCTGTCATTTTTTTCTTGCAGCTCATTCTCTCTACCGCGAACTACTTCTTGTAACCTTGCAACCTCGGTATTGCTCTGGGCAAGGCCTTTTGACAACTGTGCGCCGATCCTCGATCTTGCCACCACCCAGGCCACGACACCACCAAGGGTGCAGCCGAGAAAAAATATGAAAATATAAATCAGAAAATCCATCGTTACCAACTATACACTGATCCCCAAGGCTTTGTACAATCTTTCAAAATCGACTTTTTCTTCTATCAGTCGAATACCGCAGGAGACCTTCTCTTTTTCTTTCAGGCGAAGTTTGCGCGAGAGCTCTTCCATCTTCTTTGCCGCCAAATAAGTGTCGTCCCGGACCACAATGATCGGCACGCCCCTTGTTTCAGCTCTGGAGACTACGATTTCATTCGGGTAAAGATTGCCGGTCAGGATGAGGCACTGAGTGGAGGCCTCAATGGCGGCGAGTTGGATGTCAGCCCGGTCCCCCCCCACAATTACAGCATTATTTCTTGCTTTTCTGATATATTTAAGGGCCTGGTCGACCTGCATGCCTCCGATCAGGAAGTGTTCAATCAGTCCATCCATCTTGTTCCGGCAGCAAAGCACGTCCCCTGCAAAGGAATCTACAATGTCTGCGATCATCACCGAACCAAGTACTGCGTCATAGGGAAGGACGCCAAAGGATGGAATCCCTTTTCGTTCAAGAAACGGGATGATCAAGTCGTTGATTTTCTCAACATATCCTGCCTGCACACTGTTCAAGATAACCCCCAAGAGGCGTTCTCCTGTGCGGTTTTGGGCATCCAGTACTCCATCCAGATAGAACTCGCTGTCATAGTGATCTACGAGAAGGACGCGGGCATTCAGTTTTTCTATGCAGTCAAATCCGGATATGTTAAGAAATGTTCCGGACTCAAGGGTGCCGGCGCCGCCGATAAGAACAATATCTTTTCCTTTTGAGACTGCTTCAAATGCCTTTAGGATCTTTACATCAAGCCCAGAGCATTCTCCGCGACAGCCTTCTACCTTCATGTCGTGAGTCATGACGACCGGACAAAGAGTGTCCACTGGATCTTTCAATAGGAGCACTTTGTGTATGAACCACGCGTCCTTGTCGGTCAACACATCATCTACTTTAATCGGTAACCGGCCAAAAGGTCTAAAATAACCCACCTTAAGACCGTCTTTGAGGAATCGTTGGCCGATTCCCATGACTATCAAGTTTTTCCCTGAATATCCCTTTGTGGATCCAACATATAGAGGAATCATGTCTTTTACCCCCCCCTCAGTGGTCATTGGTCATTGGTTATTCCAAACTGAACTAAGGTCCCCAAAGTTGAAAATCCGAAATCCGCATTCCGCAATCCACTAGCCTCACTCCTGTACTGTAATCCTGGCATCCACAGCCACAACCCCCTGACCCTCGGGGCGCACCAGGAGCGGATTAATATCCGCCTCGATGATCTCTGGAAAGTCTATGGCCATCTGAGAAAGCCTCAGCAAGGCATTTCGTATCCCTTCAATATCAACAGGTGCTTCACCCCGCACTCCACGCAGCAGCGGAAACGATCGGATGTCGTGAATCATAGCCTCGGCTTCCTTCCTACTCAACGGGGCGATCCGAAAGGCCACATCTTTCAGGACTTCCACATAGATACCTCCGAGGCCGAACATAATCATAGGGCCAAACTGGATGTCACGGGTAATCCCCAGGATAACTTCCTTGCCCTGCGGTATCATTTCTTGAACCATCACGCCTAAGATCCGTGCTTGAGGTTGCCGCAGTTGAATATTGGCCGTTATATCGAAAAAGGCATCTTTCACCATGGCATCGTTTTCAAGTCTTACACGAACACCTCCGATATCGCTCTTGTGTAAGATATCAGGAGAGGCAATCTTCATAACAACCGGATACCCGATCTCTGAAGCCGCTTTTACGGCTTCCATTGTGGTTTTCGCAATGCGACTTTCAGGGAGCTCGAATCCATAGGCATTGAGAATCTCACGCGCTTCATTTTCAATTAGATCATGCCGGTGTTGTTTTACAACCGAGGCAAAGATTTTGCGCACCTTGCGGGTGTCTGCCTCAAAACGCCGGTACTCTCTTTCAGGCTTTTCCCTCCACCGACGATAGGAAAGCATCGCATCCATGGCCGCCACGGCATCCTCCGGATAATCATAGGTAGGTATGGCATGATCCTGGAAGATCTTGCGAGCTCCCCTCACCCTTTCTCCTCCCATGAACGCCGTCATGATCGGCTTGTCAACATCCTTGGCCAAATCTACGACCCCCCTGGCAACAGCCTCTGCGTCCACGGACGCCGTTGGGGTCAAGAGTATCAGGACAGCGTGTATTAAGTCGTCTTTCAGTATGACCTCAAGGGTTTTTTCATACCTTTCATGCGAGGCATCACCGATGATGTCTATTGGATTGTAAACCGAGGCCGTAGGAGGGAGAAACTCTCTGAGGCGATCCGCAGTCTTCTTGCGAATCGGGCTTAGGTAAAGAGAACTCCTATCACACGCGTCGGCGGCCAGGATGCCAGGTCCCCCTGAGTTGGTAATTATGGCAAGACGCGGGCCTTTCGGCAAGGGTTGATTGGCAAAGGCCATAGCGTATCCAAAAAGGGACTGCATAGACTCGGCATGGATAATCCCGGACTGTTTGAACGCGGCACGGTAAGCATGATCAGAGCCTGCCAGGGCGCCGGTGTGAGAAGAGGCTGCCTTGGCTCCCGATCCGGTCGTGCCTGACTTAATGATAATGATCGGTTTCGTTTTAGAAACCTTGCGAGACGCCCTCATGAAACGCTGCCCGTCCTCAATGCTTTCCAAATATCCGAGGATCACCCGTGTATTTTCATCCTGCTCCATGGAAAGGAGGATATCTGTCTCTGAAATGTCCATCTTGTTGCCAAGGCTTACAAACCTTGAAAAACCGACATTTTCGCCCAAGGCCCAATCCAGGATGGCTACACACAGGGCGCCGGACTGCGAAAAAAAGCCGATGCGGCCTGCAAACGGCATTCCTGCTGCAAAAGAGGCGTTTAGCGAGCTTGCAGTGTCGATAATACCCAGACAGTTGGGGCCAACCACCCGTATGCCCAATTCCCTGGCCCGCACGGCCAGATCCTCTTCCAGGTGAGCCCCTTCCGGTCCGATCTCCTTGAAGCCGGCCGTAATGATCACAACCGAATCGATTTTCTTCTTGCCGCACTGCTCCAAGACATCCATTACCACACCGGCGGGCAGGGCAATGATTGCAAGGTCTATCTTGGAAGAAACCGAGGCCAGGTCTCTATATGCCTTATGACCAAGGATCTCTTCAGCATTGGGGTTTATTGGGTAAACAGCGCCACCATAACCGTACCGGACTATATTGTTAAAGATGTCATAGCCGATCTTGCCGGGCTTTTGCGAAGCCCCGACTACGGCTACAGAGGCTGGATTAAAAAAATGTTGCAGCATTAGGTTCTGTATAACCTGGTTTGTTTCAAGTAGTGACGAAAAGAACACTTTCTTTATAACACGTTCTTATTTCAAGGCAACAGCAAATATTTTCCCTTGACCTTGAGCACATGAGTTTCCTATAAGACTTCCTGTAATGAATGTTTTGCTGATCGAAATAAATCCATTTGTCCCGGCCTCGACGCCCATCTCATTAGGATATATTGCATCTTTCCTCAAATCCAAAGGATTCACTGTCAAGACATTGGTCCTTGGACAGGACACACCCATGTCCCGTCACGGTCTCTATCAACTCATCACCAGCTTCCAGCCCGCCCTGGTGGGGCTGTCGGCCTACCAGAGAACCATGCTCTACGTGATAGGCATTGCCGGATTGATAAAATCGATCGACAGCAACATCAAGATAGCGATCGGCGGCCCCCAGGCCACCTTCATGCCCACAGCCGCATTTGCAGAATTACCTGATATCGACTATGTTTGTCGATCTTCGGGGGAGACAACGTCTTTGCGAGTTGCAAGGGCAATCGAAAATGGGACGCCGTTTTCAGACCTTGCGGGCGTCAGTTATAAAGACACTCACGGCGCTGTCTATGATACTGATGAGCTTGGGGGTTTCACCGATCTGGATAGCTATCCCTCCCCTTACCTGGATGGCATTTTTGACTATTCATGTATGAGGGAAGCCATAATGCTGACATCTCGCGGTTGCCCTCATCACTGCACATACTGTTACACACCCCATGCCTTCAAGCACAAAGTAAGCTTCCATTCTATAGACAGGGTTATCGAGGAGATTAAGTGGATAAGGAAAAAAGGGGTAAGGAGGCTGTGGTTTGCCGATCCGAATATCTCCTTTAAGCCATCGCGCTCAATAGAGCTTCTTGACAGAATATTGGCAGAAGACCTTGACTTGGAGATGTGGTTGCAAACGAGGGCGGACCTTGTGACTTCTGCCTTGATGAAGAAGATGAAACAGGCAGGGGTAAGCACTATTGCCTTTGGGCTGGAGTCGGCTTCAGAACGGGTCCTGACAAGGCTGGGCAAACATATATCCAGTGAAAAGGTGGCTGAAGCGATCAGGCTTGCACAAAGCCAGGATATCGAAGTTGAGCTTTTCACCATGTTCGGCCTCCCTTACGAAACCTTTGATGATGCAGTACAGACGCTGGAATTTGTGAAAAAGAACAAGGTCAAAATAATGGGCAATACAAACTCCCAGCAGATGCAAATCTATTTTGGGACGGACATGGCTCGGCACTACGAGGATCACAATATTCGGCCATTGAACACCAATCGCCCCACATATATTTCCATCGGGTCTCAGTATGAAACCGATCACATGAGCTACGATGAGATTCAAAAAGTCCAGGATCTTTGGCGAGCCAATTCCCTTGATGGGGGGAAGCGTATTGTCTCATGATTGACGGCTTCGCAAGAAGTCCATCTGCGGCGTTGCGCTTCATCTTTCGTCATTGCGACGTACGATAAGTACGCCTCA
>JABXJX010000013.1 GCA_013375375.1 Desulfobacterales bacterium
CATTAGTAAGTGGGTCTGGACCGTATGTTGAATATGGTGCCGTTGGGAAGGCTACCAGGCAATATTAAGTGACCTGACCTCAAAAAGAGATCCCCCTTGACTGCCAGATAGATAAAGCGGGCCGTTCGCTTCGCCCGGATGGGTGCCCCAAAAAGTTCATAATTGCCGCTCAAATGAGTTATGCAAAGGTCTCCAAGTGTAACTAAAATGCTGCAACGAATTGGAAATATAGCACTTTAACCCCAGGGAGTAACATAGCTATGGCACACAAGAAAGCTGGCGGGAGTTCACGAAACGGCCGCGACAGTGCCGGTCAGAGGCGCGGTGTAAAGCGTTTCGGCGGGCAGAAGGTTTCGGCAGGTAATATACTGGTACGGCAGCTTGGAACTAAGATACATCCGGGCAAAAATGTGGGTATGGGGAAGGATTATACACTCTTTGCCAAAATCGACGGGATCGTCAACTTTGACAACATGGGACGCTCCCGAAAGAGGGTCAACGTCTATCCCGTATTAGCGTAAGATGCGGTACCAGAAGCTTTGTACTAAAAAGCACGTTAACTACCTGATATCATGGGCCCAAACCAATGTTGGATACAAAAGCTTCGCCTTAGTAACTTGATTGTATAGGAATTTCCTTTTTTGAGCGGCGTTGCCGCGTTGTATAAAATCGCAAAGCGATTTTATGAAATTTATTGATGAAGCCCTGATCACTGCCCAGTCCGGGGATGGCGGCAATGGCTGCGTTAGTTTTAGACGCGAGAAGTACGTCCCCAAAGGGGGGCCGGACGGCGGTGATGGCGGCAACGGCGGTGATGTAGTTTTCGAAACCACATCCCGGATGAACACCCTTTACAGCTTCCAGTTCAAAAAACATTTCAGGGCCGAACGAGGGAAACACGGACGAGGGAAAAATCAGTCGGGAAGAAGTGGCAAGGCCCTGATCATCTTCGTCCCTCCCGGCACCTTAATCAAGGAGGCCGAGACCGGAAATTTACTAAAGGAGTTTGTGCGAAACGGCGAATCTTTTTTGGTGGCTCGTGGCGGCCGGGGCGGTCTCGGAAATCAACATTTTGCATCCTCCAGGAAGCGTTCACCCCGATATGCCCAAAAAGGTGAATCCGGCCAGACCCTTTCCTTGAAACTCGAGCTAAAACTCCTGGCCGATATCGGGATCATAGGACTGCCAAATGCGGGCAAGTCGACCCTGGTGTCGAAACTTTCCTCCGCACGTCCCAAGGTTGCCAACTATCCTTTTACAACGCTAACACCCACCCTCGGCGTGGTTGAGTCTCAACAGATCGACCCCTTTGTCATAGCCGATATTCCAGGACTGATTGAAGGCGCCCACCACGGGGTCGGCCTTGGTACCAGGTTTCTGAAGCACGTGGAAAGGAGTCGGTTCTTGCTTCACCTGATAGATCTTTCCGCTGTTCCGCTGGAAGACCCTGTTGGTCCGTATCATACAGTCAATCAGGAGCTCCGGTCGTTCGGTTCACCACTTGGCCAAAAAGCTCAGGTGATTGTATTAAATAAGGTGGACAAGCCCGGTACCCGGGCTGCGGCAGAAAAACTTCGCAATCTTCTTGAGCCGTTGAATCCAGACGTATGGGTTATTTCAGCCCTCACGGGTGAGGGCCTGGAGCAATTAAAAGACCATTTGGCCGGGCTGGTTGAGAAGGCCAGAGAGCCCGGGTATGACAAAACAGAGAAAACCAACACATGACTGCCAGGAAAGAGCGTCTTCAGATTCGAAAAAACACCTTTGACCGTGTTAGGCGAGCTGTTGTCAAGGTCGGCAGCGGGGTGCTCACCTCTGATCAAAGTCTCAATACCAGAGTAATAAGGCGCCTGGCGCGAGAGGTCTCTACGCTTATGGAACAGGGGATTCAGGTGATCCTTGTCAGCTCAGGGGCTATCGCATCAGGGGTGAAAAAGATGGGCATGATTGAAAGGCCTGCTGATGTCCCTCACAAGCAAGCGGTTGCGGCTATAGGGCAGTCCGGGCTCATGTTAGAGTATGAGAGGTCCTTTGCTCGATACCAGAAAAAGGTCGCTCAAATCCTGTTGACCAGGGATGACCTTTGCAACCGGAGGCGTTATCTGAATGCCCGCAATACCATACACGTTTTGCTGGACTGGAAGATTGTTCCTATCATCAACGAGAATGATACAGTGGTTGTGGAGGAGCTCAAATTCGGAGACAATGACAACTTAGCGGCCATGATTACCCATTTGATGGATGCGCAGATACTTATCAACCTGACCGATATTGACGGCTTTTACGACAAAGACCCCATGGATCACAAAGACGCCTTGCTAATACCTTTGGTGTCGAAGATCGACCGTGGCATGGAGAAGGCCGCCCGTGATATTCCCGGTGCTTTCGGCATGGGCGGGATGTCAAGCAAGATCAAAACGGCAAAGAAGATAACCACGAGCGGGATTCCAATGATCATTGCGAGCGGTCTTAAATCTAACATCCTGAAAAGTCTGTTCGAGGGCCGGGACGCAGGAACCCTTTTTCTCCCAAGAAAGGAAAAAATGGGGAGCAGAAAATGTTGGATTGCATTCACCCTAAAGGCAAAGGGTACCATCAAGGTCGACAAGGGAGCGGCCAAGGCCATCCGCAAGGGAGGCAGAAGCTTGCTGCCGATCGGGATTGTGGGTGTTAAGGGTGATTTTGGCGTAGGTGCTGCAGTTCGTTGCATAGACGAGGATGAGGTACCTTTTGCCAGTGGGCTTGTAAACTATAAGGCATCCGATATCAGGAAGCTCATGGGCCTTAGGACGAACCAGATCGAGAAACGATTGGGATATAAGCACTATGGAGAGGTGATTCACAGAGATAACTTAGTCGTCATGCCGGATGACAAGGAGGGAGCCGTATGTCAATAGAAGAGACGATTACGAATATGGCCCGAGATGCAAAAGAGGCGGCAAAGGTGGTAGCCCGTCTAAGTATGCAGGAAAAGGACAATGTCTTAGAGCGTATTGCCCAAAAACTCCTTGATGAGGCCGTCACGATCAAGCGGGAGAATGAAAAAGACCTGGAATATGCAAGGGAAAAAGGGCTTTCAGCAGCGATGATCGATCGGCTTACGGTCAGTGACGCGGTCATCGAATCTATGGCAATGGGACTGCGCGATGTAGTAATGCTTCCTGACCCGGTCGGAAGGGTTACCGGTATGTGGCTGCGCCCCAATGGTCTCCAGGTTGGTCGAGCGCGCATTCCCCTTGGCGTTATCGGGATGATTTACGAGTCGAGACCGAATGCCACCATCGACGCTGCAGGGCTTTGCCTAAAGGCCGGCAACGCGGTCATCCTGCGCGGAGGCTCGGAGGCCTTTCATTCAAATATTATTCTGGCCCGAATCATTCAGGGGGCGCTTCAGGAGACCGGCGTACCAAAAGCTGCTGCCCAGGTCGTTCCGGTGCGGGACAGGGCTGCCGTGAATGTGCTCCTTGCCCAGGAAGAATATATTGACCTTATCATCCCAAGAGGGGGCGAGGGGCTGATCCGTTTTGTGGCTGAAAATTCCAAGATCCCGGTCCTCAAGCATTACAAAGGTGTCTGCCATGTTTACGCGGACAAGGACGCGGACCTTGGTATGGCCGAAGAGATCTCATACAATGCTAAGGTTCAACGGCCGGGTGTTTGTAATGCAATGGAAACCCTGCTGGTCCATGAGGCCGTAGCCGAGTCGTTCCTCCCTCCAATGGCCAAGCGTTTCACAGAGGCGGGCGTTGAGCTGCGTGGGTGTCCCAAGACCTGTAACATCGTGCCGGAGGCCAAGAAAGCCGTTGAAGAGGATTGGCCAACAGAGTATTTGGACCTGGTTCTTGCGGTAAGGGTGGTCGCTTCTATGGAAGAGGCAATGGAGCATATTGCGCGGTACGGTTCTTCTCATACCGAGGCGATTGTTACTTCAAACTATAACCGGGCACGGCAATTTCTAAGGGAGGTGGATGCCTCTGTCGTTCTGGTAAACGCCTCTACACGGTTCAATGACGGAGGAGAGCTTGGTTTGGGGGCCGAGATCGGGATCAGCACTTCCAAGCTTCATGCTTACGGGCCTATGGGCTTGGAGGAGTTGACAACAACCAAGTTTGTGGTCTTTGGGGACGGGCAGGTTCGAACATAGCATCTTAGAATTTGTTTTTTTCTGGCAGAAAATCATAAAATTTAGTCACGAAAGATATATGGATGAAAACGTGCCCGTGTTTCGTGTCCGTAGATCTTATTGCCTCGGACACGGGAAACGGACACCGACACGAAAGATTCTTTATTTGGTTTCCGGCTTGTCCGGCTTAGGGTGTATTTGTGCGATTAGGCCTCTTTGGCGGTACCTTCAATCCTATCCATCTCGGCCATCTCAGGGCTGCGGTAGAGGTCCGGGAAGCTTTCAAGCTCGACCGGCTCTTGTTGATCCCGTCTGCCTATCCTCCTCACAAGAGAGCCGGCCATGTGGCCGATGCCGAGGATCGCCTTGAAATGGTCCGCCTGGCCATCCAGGGTGAGACCTCCCTTGAGGTCTCTGATGTGGAACTGGCTCGCCCCGGACTTTCGTATACGATCGAGACCTTGCGACACTTCAAGGACCGGTTTGGTCCTGAAAGTGACATACACTTTATTGTCGGAGACGATGCCTTTTCAGAGATCACCACATGGAAATCGTATCAGGAGCTCTTTTCGGCTGCTCATTTCATTGTGATGACGCGTCCAGGTTCCACGCTGCGTGGCTTAGAGGATTTTATTCACACACAAATATCCGCGGACTATCAATACGATCCTGCGTCCAGGCGATACACTCACCCCGAGTGGCACAATATTTCTTGTCTTGATATTACCCATCTCGACATTTCGTCCACTAAGATACGAGAATGTGTCAAACAGGGTCGCCCTATCCGTTTTCTTGTCCCCGACTCGGTTGAAAGCCTTATCGCAAAAAAGGGGCTTTACCGATGACGCCGTCTTACGAGAAAGGGGTTGGGCGGTATGTCAAGGCGGTCCTGGGAATGAAGGCGTTTGACATAGTAGTACTTGATGTGCGCAATCTGGCTTCTTTTGCAGACACCTTCATTATATGCAGCGGCCGGTCCCACCGGCAGGTGTCAGCTATTGCAGAATTCGTTAATAAGGACCTCAAGACGAGAGGGATAAAACCTTTGGGCATAGAGGGGCTCCGAGAAGGACACTGGGTCCTTATGGATTATGGGGATGTGATCGTTCACGTCTTTTACGAACCCGTACGAATCTTCTATGACCTTGAAGGCCTGTGGTCGGATGCTAGGCGGATAGAAAAAAGAGAGCTGAAGACACTTTAGGCACTTCTTATGAAACAGCTACCCAAGAAACAAGAGACTTTCCAGCTTATCAGTCCGAAGGACCTCCTGAGGCTGCCTGGTAAGAAAGCCCTCGAACTGATCTTAGATTCGCCTATGCCTGTCACGCTGGTACAATCCCTCGCCGAAGAGGACCTGTTCTGGCTCGTCCATGACATCGGGCTTGAAGATGCCATGCCTATTCTATCCCTGGCCTCCAATGATCAGTGGCAATATCTGGTGGACTTAGAGGTTTGGAAAAAGGATCGACTGGAGGTCGATTCGGTTAACCGATGGATAGGTCTCCTCCTTAAAGCAGACCACGAGAGGTTCTTGAACTGGGGACTACGGGAGCACATTGAGCTTATTGAGCTTCATCTTGCCAAAAACATCGAGGTTAGAATCAAGAAAGAGGATGAATCCCCCTCTGATTTTGATGAGAACTACTTCACCCTGGACGAGGTCTTCTATATTCGTATCAAGGATGAAAAATACGATCAGGTCATCAGGGATTTTCTTGAACACTTTGCAAGCCACGACCTGGAAAAGTTTCATAAGGTACTGCTGGAATTGGTTGGTGTACTCCCATCAGACATAGAGGAGAACATATATAGACTCAGAAATGTTCGGTTGGCTGAAAAAGGTTTCCTCCCATTTGAGGAGGCCGTCGGGATCTATCAACACCTGAACCCGCAGAGCCTTCTTGAAAAGGGGCAACAGCCCGGCAAAGTCATAAAAGAGGGTCGGCCCGCTCAGCCGGTACCGGCCTCCACATCGCTTCTTATCAAGGATCAGGACCCTTTTTATCTCTCTTTGAAACGCATAGAAGACATCCATGTCCTGGAACGACTTCAAATGGAATTTACTGCGATGTGCAACCAGATTATTTCTGCGGACAGCCTTGTGGTTAGGGATAAGGAGATCTTGGCGGATGCTGTAAGAAAGGCTTGCGGATATCTGAGTATCGGACTTGAAAAAGTGACAGGCGGAGATCCAAAGAAGGCCGCCCGATTACTCGAAAGGCTCCATTTACACCAGATCTTCCGCGTGGGCTACGGTGCTGCCCTTGAGCTAAAATGGAAGACGGAGAAATGGCTCAAAGATAGTTGGTTTGCCGCCCAGAACCTTGGCCTGGACTTCTGGGAAGAAGCCTGGGAGGGGATACTGGAGGGTCTGTTAAAGAAACGGCCGGTTTTTTACGCGAGCCTTTCCAAAGGCGAGCCATACCGTGAGTTCAGAAGCTTGGAAGAAATCAAATATTGCCACACAACCCTTGATCAGGTCATGGCCGTGGACCACCTACTCTCCATGTTGTTTGCTCAAACCGTCCTCGCGCACCCGGTTCAAGCCTATCACCCGGTTACCTACAAAAACCTTTTTTTGACCTGCTGGGCTCGACACCACCTGGGCCTGACAGAAGGGGCAGAGCCCCTTACGATCGAGGAGTTGAAAGCCTTTTTCAGAAATCTTTGGGTAAAAGAGACAAGGCCGTATCAGATTGACACAAGGATGAAACAGGACTTTTTGGACTGGCTTCAAATGCGATGTGAACAGGCTGTTACTGAGATCCCGGGCCGAGCGGACAAGGTCCTTGACTACATCTTTGACGAGCTTGAAAAGGAGTACGGATCGGTTCGCCTCAAGGATCTGGACCCGAAATACATCAAGCACTTCTTGGTCGCTTCTTGAGCCACATGATTTTGGGTTTAGGTGGCTACAAACGGTGCTCAACATCCTGTCAAAAAAGGCGAAGTTGTTAGGTTGGGGAAAGGAGATCGTCCCAATATATGGAAAATTGAATACTTATCTCGTCAGAAAGACGATTACGGAAAAGTCCTGAGAAAACAAGGTTATCGTTAATGTAACATGCATATTCTAAGAAAAGGGGGCGAATACGCCAGAGGGCAACAAAGGCTCTATGAAGTAAAGGCCATAGCCTACGCCTTGGCTGGCACTATTCTGCTCTTTACTTCTATCTGGGTTCTGGGTTTGATCCTCCTTGGTTTTGCATCTCACTATTTCAAGAGATATAGAAACTGGGGTAAGGGTATTCTGGGTGAAGAGATGGTTGTTGAAACCTTAACCCCTTTAGACGATTCCCATGTCTTAATCAATGATGTTCTCCTCCCTGAAGGAAAAGGCAATATAGATCACATCCTTGTTGGTCCTGCCGGCATATTTGTTATAGAGACCAAGAATTACAGATGGCCTTATTCCACGAGGTTCCCTATAAGGCAGGTAATACGTAATGCCGTATCACTTCGTTACTTTTTAAAAGATCAGATACAATTAGACATCTTCGTCCATGCCCTTCTGGTATTTGCAGATTCAAATGCTACCATGAGCCAAAATTCTTCTCTTGTCCATGTTAGAAACCTTGAAAATCTGTGTGAATTTATAAAAAATCATAGAACCAAGTCTGTTTTAGACCGTAACGCTATAAGAAGGCTGGTAGATGAAATACGGAGAATCTCAAGGCTTAACGAAAAAGAGGTTAATATCAAAAAATGGTTGCTAAAACCTGCCTTATCTATTGGGCTTATTTTAATGGCATACGCCTCCTGGGGCCTTAGCGGTGGAAACCCTTATGGTGAATGGGTTCTTGTGACGCGGATCATCGATGGTGACACCATCCATGTTGGACGAGGCTGGAGGGATGTCACGGTGAGGCTTTTGGGCGTGGACACACCCGAGACCGTCCATCCAGATAAGTCTGTGGAATTCTTTGGGCCTGAAGCCTCAGAGTTTACTAGGAGATCCCTGGAAGGGATAAAGGTGCGTCTCAAATTTGAGCCTTCTGGCCGACATGACAATTACGGCCGTCTACTTGCCTATGCCTTCCTTCTGGATGGCACCCTCTTCAATGGTGAGCTTATCAAAGAGGGGTATGCCCGTGTCGTTGCCCCTTCTCGTTTCCGTTACTATGAAGAGTTTCGTAGCTATGAGCAAGAGGCAATGGCAGCCGGGCTGGGCATCTGGAGCGGAAAGACAAAGACTTTACGAGTTCCATCCGGGGTCTCTGGAAAGATCATTGGCAACAAGGGGTCAAAAATTTATCACCTTCTTGGCCACGCCAGCTATGGTCGGATCAAGGAGGAAAACCGAGTTTACTTTGATACGGAAGAGGAGGCGGTAAGGGCTGGGTATCGAAAGGCAAAAAGATAGTAAAATTCATCGCTCTATCTCCTGAGATAGAATATGCCGAACGACCAAGATCCAAAATGAGATCTATGACCTTGCGACTTTTTCCATCCTGGGCCTGTGTTCCCGCGCTGAAGAAAAACCGGTGAATTTCCGGTTGTAATCACCTGCCTCCCATGATAAAAGTTGAATATTCTTAGTCACGTAGACCGACAAGATGGGGGTATTCGAGTTAGCCCGCTACAATATCCCGGAAAAGATAATAGACTCCTTGAAAGGATAGCCTGTTGAAGCACTGGAATACTGTCGTGAGAGACCTGGCGCAAAAGGTTCTGTAATGGTGGTTATGTTTTGATATTCTCACGATATCCCAAGCTTTTGAAAAGTACGTGCAGTGGCAAGTTGAACTAAACTTTCGCTTGAGATGAAAAGGTTCGGGGAGAGTATGGTATATCCGAACTCATTTCGCATATGAACAAAAGGAGGTAGTGCGTCATGAAACGGGCATTTTGTTGGATGTTAATTCTGGGACTGGTAATTTCCCTCGGAATGCTTGGTTGTGCGAAGAAGGACAAGGAGATCAAGGTTGGCGTTGTAGCGCCACTGACCGGTCCAGCTGCCCCTTACGGGGAAAATATCAGAGATGGGGCTGTGCTTGCCATTGAAGAAATTAACGCAAGTGGTGGAATCAATGGATGTCCAATGGTTTTGGTATTTGAGGATGAAGGTGCTACTCCTCAACAAGCGGTTGCAGCAGTGAATAAATTGATCACTGTGGATAGGGTCCCAGTCATTATAGGTCCCTCCAGTAGTAATGGTATCCTAGCAGCTGCTCCTGTAGCTGAAAGAAACCGTGTGGTTCTCATTTCCCCGGGAGCTGCAAGTGACAATGTGAGAAATGCTGGTGACTACATCTTTCGGAATCGTGCTTCTGCCTATCAGGAAGCAGCCGCTCTGGCCAAATATGCGCTGGAGGATATGGCTTTAGAAAAATTTGCAATATTAAGGACAGGCGCTGATTTTGGATTAAGTTTTGCTAAAGTTTTTCGAGAAATAATTAGCTCTGAGGGCGGTCAAATCCTTACGGAAGAGGCCTATCATGAAGGAGACGTTGATTTCCGCACTCAATTAGTGAAGATTAAGGCAACAAAACCTGATGGGGTATTCTTCGTCGGGGCACCTATCGAACTTGGAAACATATTAAAGCAAAACCAACAATTAGGAACTCGACTTACGATTTTTTCAAACAGCATTGAAAGTCCAGAGGTTTTTAAGATTGCAGGCGAAGCAGCTGAAGGAGTAATTTTCTCTACCACTTTCTATGATCCTGAGCATGGGGACGAGAAGCTTCAAAGGTTTGACCGCAGATACAAGGAGCGGTATGGAAAACTATCCGACCTTTTTGCTGCCAATGGGTACGATGCTGTTTATGTTGTTAGACAAGCTATAGTTGATGGCGGATACGACGCAGATAAGATTAAAGATGCTTTTTACTCCCTTAAAGATTTCCGGGGACTCATGGGATCGATAGCATTCGATGAAAAAGGGGATGTAACGGCTTTGATCGCTATTAAGAAAATCGTTGGTCGGAAATTCCAGTTTATAAAGGTAGTACAAAAGTGAAAAGCGATATCCTATTTCATCAGCTTCCCGCTATCTGGTTAGAGAAAGAAGATGCCTATCTCATTTACTCGCCCCGACAACGTGAGTTTGCACTTTTAAGGAGCGACCTGCTGGAAGACCCCATGGTACTGCGCAAATTTAGGCAACGAGGGTTTTTCCACCCATCATCCGATGATTCTTCGGAACAAGTCCATAGCATTGTACTTGTCGTTACTAAACGGTGTAATCTCCAATGTGAATATTGCTTTGCCAATTCTACACCTTGGGCTGATAGTGCCATGGCACCCGAGATGGCAGTTGGTATCCTCCACAAGATGGCAGATCTCTTTAGGCTGGATAGAGTGCATTTCATTGGAGGGGAACCAACGTTGAATTTGCCCGCTATCCAGCGTGTCGTAGATCATGCAAGAGAGCTTAAGATCCACCCAGTGTATTATATCACTACTAACGGGACTGCTCCTCAAAGTGTTATTGATTGGATGATAGGACAACGCTTTATTTTCACTGTTTCTTGGGACGGAATTAAAGATGCTCACGACAGACATCGTCCATTTGCAGGAGGACAAGGCAGCGTAAAGAATGTGCAAGAGACTATTCTGTATCTAGTTAAGAAAAATGCCGACTTTCGGGTACGAATGACCGTAACAAAATCGAATCTTCCCTATCTGGCCAAATCAGTACACTGGTGTGCCGATCACGGTGTAAAGTTTGTTCATCCAGAACCCATGCGCCCAGACGGAAGAGGTGCCATTCTATTGGATAGCGTAGTCTCACCAAATGAATTTGTACAGGTTTTTTCTGAGATTGTGGAAATAGCAGAGGAGAGGAGTTTATGGATTGTCAACTCGGCTCTTTCTAATCTGTTTGAACCTAAGCAGTATTTTTGCCCATCGGCAAGAGGCCGAACCTATCACTTCAACCCAGACGGTTCAATATCGCTTTGTTACCAAGTGCAGGCGATGCATGACCCTCTTTCCGATGTTTTCACAATTGGGTATTACTCAGCTAATAACAATGGCACTGGCATTACACTTGATCGGAATCGGGCCGAGAGACTAAGGAGTCTTGGGTCTGATGCATATCGTTCCTGTCGTGAGTGTTTCCTTCGTTATGTCTGTTCCGGGGGTTGCCCATATCGCAGCCTGAAAGCAGGGCGTTCCAGGTGTACAGACCCTTGGACATGTCAGATCCGAATGGGTATCCTTCGAGCCAGTATCGTTCACATTTACAAACGTGCCTTGCAAGAAAAAGGTAGTTGTCTCGAAGGCACGTTTCGCTTTTACCACAAAACCATAGTTGAGAGGGAGGCAAGATATGCTCAAGCACGAATCAAATCTGAACAGCAAAATACCTCATCGAGATACAAGCCCGGTAACAAGACCTAACCCAGTTGCCCAAGAGAACACAGACTTTCTGCTGGAATTTATCAGGATTCCATTTACACAGCCAGATTCAGACAATAACAAAGTCTCTGCGGAAGACGTATTAGATATATGTTTTTGAGTAAATCAAAAAATGTGAAGGGGCGAATAATATGTCATCAACAAATCGGTGGTTCACTTCCATTAAGAACGAAATCGGGAAACTGGAGAAGCTAAAGCTATATACATGGCAGTTGGAAAACGCCTTCCGACAATGGAAAAAGGAAATATTTTATCCTATTGTGAACGAAGTAGACGCTAATCTCACAATATTTGTTCGTTGGGCACTCTCTGAGCCGTTAGGACGTCAAACACTTTTTTTTCAAAAAACATCGGGCCGACATGTAGAAGACGACGAAGCGAGAGAAAAGTTAACCGCGGTTTGGTATAATATGTTCCTTGAGCGTCGTGATGACTACCTTACTGAACGAATATGGAAATATATGCAAAGTTCCAAAAACAACATGTGCAAAGTTGAAATCACGTTCAACAACGACAAACCTGATGCTAACCTTAAAGATGGGAAGATCATATTGCCGCTTAGTTTTCTACAGAATTTAGATAAAGACAAAAAGTTGCGCAAAGAAATAAGTAAGAACATCAACAAGGAGCTTGAGCATTTGAAGAAGACTGGTGATAAAATTGATGAAGCGCATCTCGTAGCCATTGCTAGGAAACTACGATCAACAAAGAATATTACAAAATGGCAACAAAATGGCATTGTTGCTGCTTTGAATAAATGGAACAAAGGTAACGAACTAAAAACATCTTTGGATGAAAAAATATTTCGTGAACTTTATCAAAAAGAATTGCAAAAGGAAAAGGAGATAACTGAGGAGGATGCTACTCCACCCATTTATCCTTTTGAACTTTCTTCGAGGTTCTTATTCATGTGGCAAAACATAGCAATTTACTATCCTGAAGTCCGTAAAATATATATCTTTGCCTACTCAAAAGGAATAAACCAACCTCCTTGCAACCTCAAGTCATCTTTAAGCTTTTTTTCCAAGAAGCTAAGTTTTCAACTAGACAACAGCTTTTCAGACAGTGTTTTTAAGACTCTCGAATTGTTAGAGAAGGCCGCTGAAAAGGCTGCTGAAAGATCAGAAAGAGAAAGTAAACCAAATGATCACCTTTGTCCAAAATGGAAAATGGCATTAAGCAGTCTTGAAAAGTACGAGCAAAAAACAAAAGGAAAGGGTCAATGTCAGTGAGATTTGAGATTTTTCGTACAGAAATAGAGCAGATTATGCCAACGGGCTACGAATTGGCAATGGAATTGGCACATAATCTGGCCTTTAGTAAACATGAAGGAAGACCTTCACATTTTGCTTTCCTCGTAGGGACGGACAATGTCTGGCCGGTTCTCGCAGAATTCTTGAGCGCAGACTTCGGTAAAAAGATGGAATTGGAATTATTCCGCGATGAATCAAATCACCCAAGGTTCCTTGCTGATATTTGTGAGGCCAATTATTCTATTTTTCAGATTTATGGTGCTGTTGGTTTTTACAATGTCAGCATGGCCAACATGTTCAATTTGGCAAATATCGTTCGTCTAAAGCAGCCATCTTCTGAAGAGCTCAAGAGGCGAGATTGGGAAGCGATTGTGGATCTGGATGATCTCTTTTGTTATTGTGTAGAAGAAATTGAAAAGAAAACACATGAGAAGGCTTGTATCATTAGTACCGAAGGAGATGGCAGGGTTAGAGTTTACGGTACAGACCAGGATGCAAACAAGGGTGATCTTCAGTTCATTTGGGACATTGGCAAGGATGAAATCACGCGTCCGGTCCCTCCTGCTGTCGCTGATACACTTAGGAATTTCCTACAGGAGAATGACGTTTACAGGAGAATTATGAAAGTTATTCGAAAGATTTCAACAACTGTGGGTGAAGGAGCGATGATAATCCTGACCAAAGATAATACAGTTAGTGATCTATACTTAAGGCAAATGGAGTTTTTTCGACCTGAGTGGCAAAGACATCTAGATATACAAGATACTCCAAAGGAATTGCTACGAGCGGCCTTTATTATGGATGGTGCCAGCTTTATTCTCTTTTCGAACGCACAGGACAATACGCCAAGAATAAGGATTGAACCAAGAATGTTGACGTATCCGCACCAATCTGGCGGGGCTTATGGACTGATACAGGATCTAACAGAAAAATTTAATCGCCCAAACCAAGACCTCGATGACAGTGACAAACAGATAATCAGAAAACTTAGTGGTAAAGGTTCAAAGACCCACGGAGCTGCGAATTTATCGAAACTGAACGATTATCATCGTAAAGTTAACGTTATTACTATTTCCGCTGATGGACCTATTAAGGTCTGGCCGGATGAACTCGAGAGGGATGGTCCTTAAATGGCTGATACTTTTATTGACATTCATTCAAGTGTTCATACCATTCGTTCGGGCGTTTTCCCTTGGAATGTAAGCTTTGGCCATGAGTTTGTGGACAGAACAAAGGGGTCGAAGGCAAATACGGTCATTGACCTATGCGCAGGAACGGGGCATTTGGGAATAACTGTGGCCGAGGCCATTGGGGCAAAAAAGGTAATTCTCATTGAAAGTGATCCAATTACATGCAAAATAGCTAAGGATATTTGGCGAAACTATGAAGCTGAAGGAATCTTAGTTATAAATGCAGATATCCTAAGACCTCCCCTTGCGTATTCTGCGCAGAGTCTCGTTGTTTCTAATCCGCCTCATGCTCCTCTTCCCAACAGTTTTCGAAGCTGGAGAAACGTTTACGGTGGTGAAGACGGGCTGCTTTTTGTCCGTGCAATTTTTCACTGGTTACTGAACTGCGAAGGACCCACGTTATTCTTTGTTTCTACCTACTTAGTCTCGCAAAAAGTAGAAGTCTCCAAGAAGGATATTCTCGAAGCATTAAACATGGAAGACCCAGGAGTGAAAAACATATACCATTTCCAAGAACCCATGTGGAGGTGGAGAAATGTAGAAGAAAACAACCCGGGTTGCTCGGAAAGAGTGTTTGCGTGGTATCTTGATTATTGTCAGCACAAGGAAAAAGAACGCTTTTTGAAGTTCAAAAAGAACCACCCCTATACTCATCACATCTTAATTGAAGGAGAGAGAAAATAGGTGAATAATGTGTTCTGTCAACTTCTGGTTAACGCCGTAATTGCTGGCAGTATTTATGCCCTCATTGCCTTGGGTTTTACTGTGATTTACCGTACAGTGAAATTTTTTCACTTTGCTCATGGCGTGGTTTATACGGCTGGGGCGTATTTTGCTTATACTCTCATCATCTCGTTACACCTCAATTTTGCCCTTTCTTTTTTTTTGTCCATGGTCCTGGCTGCCATTCTTGGCATTGCTATTGACAGATTTGTCTATTATCCCCTCCGACAGCAGAATGCATCTAACCTGATTTTTCTCCTCGCCTCATTCGGCGTGTTTATCTTCCTGCAAAACCTGATTCAGCTTATCTATGGAGCGCAGATTCTTACTATAAGAACCGGTCCTATCAAAGAAGGGCACCATTTTCTTGGCGCAGTGATTACCGATGTTCAAATTCTTATTTTAGCAGCCTCGATCATTCTTATGATATTCCTGTGGCTTTTTATCCAGAAGACAAAACTCGGCAAGGCGATGAGGGCTGTGGCTGACGATCCCGTAGCGGCAAATGTAGTTGGTATAAATCCCGAAAGGATGATCCGAACTTCATTTGCTATAGGCTCAGCATTAGCCGGTGCTGCTGGCATACTCATTTCTTTTGAAACCAATATTGAACCCACTATGGGATTCAGTGCTCTCTTGAAGGGCATCATCGCCGCTATTATTGGCGGTATTGGTAGCATTCCAGGCGCAGTATTGGGTGGATTTTTTCTGGGATTAGCTGAAAATCTTGGTATCTGGAAGATATCAGCCGGATGGAAGGATTGCATCGCCTTTGCGATTCTAATAATTTTTCTTTTTATAAGGCCCTGGGGTTTTCTGGGTACTAAAACAGAAAAGGAAACGATCTAAAGGTATGGAATATCTCTTACACATACTCCTTATTGCCGGAATATACGTTATTCTCACATTGAGCCTGAATCTCATTGTGGGATATACAGGACTGCCTGCACTGGGTCATGCAGCCTTTTCTTGCATAGGCGCATATACATCAAGTCTGCTGGCATTAAATATGGGTTTGTCGCCCTGGATAGGGCTGTTGACAGGAGCATGTGTAGCGGCATTATCGGGGATAATCATAGGATATCCAGCGGTGCGATTAAAGGGAGATTATCTTGCCCTGGCGACCTTTGGCCTGGGGGTTATCGTTTACTCTATTGCCAAAAACTGGGTATCTCTTACAAGAGGACCGATGGGTCTTCCTGGAATACCCGGCTTCTCAATATTTGGTTTTCAATTGTCGGAAATTTGGTCTTACCTGTTGCTGGTTCTATTTTTCGTGATAGTCACCGTCTTTGTTATCAAAAGAACAGTAAATTCTCCCTTTGGCAGAATACTGAGGTCCATCCGGGAAGATGAGGTTGCTTCAGAGGCCTTGGGGAAAGATACAACCAAGCACAAACTGTTGGTTTTTATTATTGGGGCGTTCTTTGCCGGTATCGCAGGAAGCCTTTATGCCCATTACATAACCTTTATTGATCCATCGAGTTTTACTGTAATGGAATCTATCATCATTCTGCTGATGGTTATCTTTGGAGGAATGGGGAGTATATCAGGCTCTATAGTGGGTGCGGTAATTCTGGTTGTCTTTCCTGAGCTTTTGAGATTTCTGGGAATGCCGTCATCAATTGCAGCGCCAATGAGACAGATGATATATGGGCTGCTCTTGGTGGTGCTTATGCTCAAAAGACCTCAAGGTATAATGGGAGCGTATCGGTTCAAATGAGTGGCGAAATCTTGTTAGATGTTAAGAACCTTTCTAAGGAATTTGACGGTCTTGTTGCTGTGGATAATCTTAACTTCTCAGTTCAACCGGCCAGTATAAATGCTCTGATAGGCCCTAATGGCGCGGGAAAGACAACAGTGTTTAATGTAATCTCCGGATTCTACGATTCTCAATCAGGCGATGTTTATTTTAAGGACAAAAGAATTACCAATCTGCCACCTTACAAGATAGCCAGATTGGGTATCTCACGGACTTTTCAGAATATCAGGCTTTTTCCGCAGATTACAGTCCTGGAGAATATGCTACTTGCAACTAAGTATGACAAAGGTGAGAGGCTTATGTCTGCCCTTCTTCAATCAAAGGTTATGAAGAATGAGGAGCAGAGAAATAGGGAGAAGGCCCTCGAATACCTTGAATTAGTAGGTCTTGCAGACAAGAAAGACGAACTTGCACAGAATCTGTCTCATGGACAGAGACGACTCCTTGAATTAGCCAGAGCCCTGGCAATGGAAGCGGAACTATTTCTGTTAGACGAGCCAACAGCAGGGGTTTTTCCTAATATGAGAGTTGAGATACTGGATGTGCTAAAGAGCTTGAAGGCTAAAGGCAAGACAATTCTGTTCATTGAACACGATATGAAAGTAGTAACAGGAGTCTCTGATAATGTCATTGTATTGAACTATGGTCAAAAAATTGCGGAAGGACCACCAGAAGAGGTAACCAAAAATGAAAAAGTTATAGAAGCCTATCTGGGCAGGAGGCGGGAAAGTGCTTCTTGAGGTAAAAAACTTAACAGTATATTACGATGCCGTCCTCGCTCTGGAAAATATCTCGCTTACCGTTAGTGGTGGTGAGATTGTAGCAATGATAGGACCAAATGGTGCAGGAAAATCTACAGCTCTAAAGGCAATTTGTGGTTTGCTGAAGCCGCAATCAGGCGATGTTTTATTTCAAGGAGAAAATATAAATGGCAAGCAGCCATATCAACTGGTTGAAAAAGGGCTATGCCTGGTGCCGGAAGGGAGAAGGGTCTTTACTTCAATGACGGTTTTAGAGAATCTGGAGATGGGGGCATATACAGTTACCAGTGGTCAGTGGTCAGTGGTCAGCAGAAAAAACCGACAACCAAAAGTTGATATCCGGCAACTTGTTGAGAAGATATTCAGTCTATTTCCGGTGCTCAACAAAAGGCAAAAACAAAAAGCAGGAACGTTAAGCAGTGGCGAGCAACAGATGGTCGCTATTGGCAGAGCACTGATGTTAAAGCCGAAACTCCTCTTACTGGACGAACCATCACTGGGATTTTCTCCGAATTATGTTGATACTGTATTTGAAAAGATAAAAGAGATTAACAGAGGCGGAACCACCATTCTTCTGGTGGAACAGAACGCAAGGATGGCTTTAGAATACGCCGATCGTGGCTATGTATTTGAAATAGGTAAAATTGCCTTTGAAGATAAAGCAAAAAATCTCCTTGAAAATGATGAGGTTAGAAAGTCCTTTTTGGGGGAGCGTTAATGCCGTTACGAAATGAAATAGGCAGCCTGCTTCGTTGGGCAGCATGTGGCGCTTACCTTGACCACAGGATAAGATAAGAACATGGCAAAGAAGCAGGAATTCGACCTTTACACCTTCGTTGCTGGCACGGCCATTGAGGGTGGTGCCCCCTTCCCTCTTCAATGTAATTGTGGTGCGACCGTAACAATCATGCCTCCCTTCCAGGAGGATTCAGTAATCTGCCCTGCCTGCGAGTCTTCCATACGAATCTTGGTTGTGGAGGGAGACCCAGGTTACATCATCGGTCGCGATTCCGACGGCCAACCTAGGCTTCTTCCGGTCCAAGGGAGTTCAGCAAAACCTCCCGAACTCCTTTCGGAGCCAGAACGCGAAGGCATCCTGAAGAAAGTTAAAGAACAAATCGAGCTGCACGAAAAGAAACATGGCAAGTCCAAGTGAACAAATAATTGTAGTTAATGCCCAAGGCGAGCGAGTCGATTTGGATAAACTGATGGATGCCTACGGAGATTCGGACCGCGTCTTAGCCAATGACGAAGTTGGCAAGGTTCTATATGTAGGCGACCTGGATCTATATGCGTTGAGCCCTTTGCCTATCGGAGGATTCATAGCGCAGAAGATGACAGAACTGAGCACATCACGATTTTCCACCCATCTCATTCGACGTCAGATTGGTGCCGTGGTGCTGTCAGTTACAGCAGATACTGTGTTCCTAGTCCGAGAAGACGAAATCATCAAAAAGGTGCGTGCTGAAGACCTAAGAAAAGGAATGGCGCTGGCAACCGGGGAAAAGGTCTTTTCATGAAATTCAAGAACGAACTCGAAGAACAGGCATTTCTGATCGCAAAGAAAGTGTGCGGCGGCTCGGCCGCTATTGACCATAACAAGACCCTCAGAATCGAGAGCGCGCTGTATCCTGAAGTTGCCGCATTCTCGGGTCCCCCAAAGAAGGAGATAGACATCCTCACTGCCGAACTGAAAAAGGACCCGAAAGTCGATCTATTAGTGAGCTGTAAGAACTTCCAAGACTCCAGGGCCGAGCCCGCCCACGTACAAGAATGGGGTGCTGTAGTCCAAACGATGAACAAGTATGTTGGTGATACAACCTATCTGGGCTTGGTCCTTTCGCCGAGCGGGTTCACCAAGGGTTGTGAGCCATGGGCGACATCCTCTAATGTAGCCCTCATACCCCCTCTGAAGGGGAAACAGATAGCGTTTCCATATTCCTCCTCTTTGAAAATGTTTGAGCGTACCCTTGCTGCCCTCACGAGGCGACTTTCGTTTCCCTCCCAGGACCTATTCATTCCCCCTGGATTCTACGACTTCGCGTACCGACTAACTGCAGATTTCGAGGGGTATCAGGCTGAATCCGCAAGTGGTGAGCGGTATCTTTTAGCCCGCTCGGGATGGCGGTCGTCGTTTGGTGAGTTAGTAGCCACGCTAATTGGCAAGAGAATTGCGAAGATTTTAAGCATCGCCGAGTTTCTGTGCCTGCAACTGGAAGACGGCGCGGTCTTCCGGTACTATGGGGAGAAGATCGTTTTCGGATACGACGATGGCATTGCCCCAATTCAGTCAGTCACGCCGACCTGTACGAAAAATCTGTCCTTTGAGAAATGTTCGTTCGATTTGATAGAGAAGCTCGCTACTGGGCAACGCCTGGCTAGCGCTGGGGATTTTGGCACACACTTCGAGTTCGGTCTGGAAAATGAAATCAATCTGGGTTTCTTTCCGGGTTCGGTCCTCCATGTGTTATGTACCAAGAACCCAGTTGAAGATAACGAGCTGTAATTACAAAATGTGCTCAGAGTGATGTGTCGTGCATGGAGCCTAAAGCTCAGGCTACCCCAAAAACGTTTTAGGACGGGGACATTGGTGTAGAACGTGCGTAGCCTCTCAAAATGGTTATTTCTCTCAGGCTTTTTTCTGATGGAACGGCTTTTATTACACATGATGTCGTTACCCGAAGATACAGTTTAAGGTGCGGGGAGCAGCCACTTCCAGATTGGTAAAAAAACAATATCTTTTCCTTTTATCGTTTCATTGCCTTCAAAATCCCAGGTCAGGATCATGAGATTATTGCACCCGGTTTCTTTCGCCACCTTGATGAGTGAGTTTATCTCTCTGTTTCGTGTGGTTTTGTCGCTAATTTCATAACAAACCTGGATCAACTGTGCTATTGCCAGGCCCTCTTTTATCGCGAAATCAACCTCTTTGCCATCACGAGTCTTATAATAATAAAATTCTTCCTCTCTTCTTAGCAACTCGATGGCCGCGAGATTTTCCAGGAGTCTGCCAATATCCGGGGAAATCTTGAACTTTATGGAATTGATTATTCCGAGATCGTATGCATAGGCTTTCCTGGGGCTTTTCAAAGATTCTTTTGCTTTATCGGAGAATCTATCAAGGTTGAAAATCAGATAAGCCTCTTTGAGGTACTCAAGATAATTTTCAACGGTGTGTACACTTCTGATCTCCAGTAAATTTTTCAGTTTGTTATAGGAAAACAGGGAGGAATGACTGGTTATCAGGTAGCGGCCAAGATCATAAAGTTTTTTGGCATAGCGAACATTGTATCTTTTTACAATGTCCTTAAAAAGGATACTATCGAACAAGGTAGCCAGGTAATGTTTCCCATCCAGGTTTCCAGTTACAATCTCAGGATAACCACCGGTTGAAAGATACTCACTCAAGTTCCTGAGCAACAACCCCTGCCGTTCCTTCAGGTCCAGGGTGTCATCAAGATCGAAGTTGCCGGCAAGGAGGAATTCAGGGAAAGAAAACGGCAGCACCTGAAACGGTATGTATCTGCCGGTTAGATGGGTGGCAAGTTCTCTGCTGAGAAGTTTTGAATTTGAGCCGGTTACAACCAGATTCTTACCTCTGCGATGCAGCCTGTTCACGAAAAGCTCCCAGTCTTTGACGTTCTGGATCTCATCAAAGAGGAGATACTCTGTCTCCCCGTATACTTCTATAATAGATTTAAGAAGCTCATCAAAATCATCTGTATCCGCCAGCCGTTCATCGTCAAAATTCACATAGGCAAAATCAACGCCTTTAAGCATCTGAATGGCAAAAATTGACTTCCCGGCTCTTCGCGGCCCCATGATAACCTTAATAAGGGTGTTTGCCAGAGCTGCCCTTGCAGAGAGTACCCTTTCTCGCGGCACATAATTGCCTTTTAAGAAGGCGTCTCTTTCTGCTTTTTGACCAATAAGCGCATTTTTTATCATGAATCACACAAATTCCCGTAATTTTGTGCAGTATACAATATTCAATGCAGTTGTCAATGAATAAAGGTCAATATGAATTGCAAGTCCCATTTCCTAATATCCTGGCCCCATTTTTTCTTCATTTTCGACAGGATATACAGGATGGACCGGATTTCGAAAAGCCTCTTTTGGTAAGAAAGATACGGAAGATAATTACTCGGTAATAAATACTTTACATAGTAGGCATTGTTATGCTATAAGGTTACATATGATTAACAATGGTGCAAGCATTGAGTCCCTGCTGAAACAGCTTGGCGAAAGGTTGAAAGAGGCGCGTCTGGCTCGCAACGAAAGCCAGGAACTGTTCGCACAAAGGCTTGGCTTAACCCGCCAATCGTACAGCAAAATGGAAAAAGGTTCTCCGCAGACGCTGATTGGCAACTGGCTGGAGGCAAGCAGCATCCTCGGCCGGCTTGACGGCTGGCAGGAGGTGCTGGCTCCAAAAGAAGACCTGTTTGCGAAATTCAAAAGAAAAACCAGTAAGCGACAGCGGGCTGGCGGCAAACGGAAGAGGAAGAAATGATAAGGCTTAATATATGGTTAACCCTGCCATCCGGGGAAGTCGTCAAGGCCGGCGAACTGGCCGTAGCCGACCCTGATGCCAGGGGAGCGCTGGAGGGACAATTCCGCTATGTCCCGGAATACCTGGAACACCCGAGGGCCTTTCCACTCGATCCGTTGCGGTTGCCTTTGTCCGCGGAACCATTTAATGCTGACCGGCCCCGTGCCGGTGTCCATGGCGTTTTTGAAGACAGCCTTCCGGACGACTGGGGGCGAAGGCTCCTGATTCGCCGCTACAACCTGGGGCGCAGTGAACAACGTGTTCCCCAATTGTTGAGTCTGTTGGGCAATCAAGGGTTGGGAGCCCTGAGTTATAGAGAGAGTGACGACGGGCCTGACCTGAAAATAGCAGGGGTTTCCAGCCGTCACCTGCAGGAACTGGCGCTACAGGTGGAAAAATTCGAGCAAGAACCCGCCGTCACGGCAGACGATGAACTTTCTCTGTTGTTCCAGGCAGGCAGCTCCCCGGGCGGGGCCAGGCCCAAGGCGCTTGTTGAGGACGAGAAAGGCTCATACCTGGCAAAGTTTGCCAGCGCCAAGGACCATCTTGACGTGGTAAGCCTGGAGGCCGCCGCCATGGAGTTGGGCCGCCGGGCAGGAATCGAAACAGCCGAGACCAGGCTTTTACCGTTGGGCTCCAGAAAATGCCTGCTGGTGAAACGATTCGATATCAACGAAGCCGGCGGCCGCAACCACCTAATCAGCATGCAGTCACTGCTCAAGGCCGATGGCTATTACAATGCCGGCTATTGGGACATGGCAGAGGTAATCAAGCATGTTTCTACACAACCGGGGCAGGATCTGCATCGGCTTTACAGGCAGATGGTGTTCAACGTGATGATCGGCAACACCGATGACCACCTGAAAAATTTCCTCATGCTGCACAATGACACCGGCTGGCGACTGAGCCCAGCCTTCGACCTGGTACCGAACATCAGTTTCAACAGGGAGCATGTACTACGCATTGGGCTTGATAACAGGCCACCGGACCTTGATACACTCTTGGAAGAGGCCAAACACTTTGGGATAAAACGGCGACAGCAGGCCATGGATATGGTCAGGGAGGTTCATGAGGCTGCCTCGGAGTGGCCCGCAATTTTCACCGCCAATAAAGTGCCGGCGAAAGATACAGAAAGTATCGGTAGAGATATCAGCCAACGGCTGGAAAAATCTGGATATACAGGATGGACCGGAGATGGTGTGAGGGGAATTTAGGTTGCACATCATTTCGATCTACATTAAACTGATTAGTTGCTTACCGTGGACTTTGGAGGAAGATGCAGAAAATACCGATCGATCGTGCCATGCCTGGAATGAAACTTGCGAAACCGGTCGCCAACGACAGGGGAATCGTCCTGTGTGGCCAAGGGGCTGAGCTGACCGAGGAAATAATTGAGCGTCTTTCCGGTATGGGGGTCAAGCGTATCACGGTGGAGGGGCATCCCATCGATACAGGCGAGCCGGAGAAGAGCCTTAGCCAACACATAGACGAACTACATGCCCGTTTCAGGAAGGTGGAAGGGGACCCGCTCATGAAAAGGATCAAGGATATCTTTTTGGAACGGTTAAAAGAAACAGCAGACGAGTAATGACGGTTGACAAGAAAAAAATCCGTAAACGGGTAGAAGCATTGAAAAGCGTGCCGACCATGCCGGGCACCTTTGAAAAGATCAGCCGGTTGATAGATAGTTCGAAGACGACCGCTGCTGATATTGCAGATGTTATTTCGTCCGATCAGGCGCTCTCCGCCAAAGTTCTTCGACTTGTCAATTCCGCATTCTATGGGTTCCCCGGCCGCATCTCAAATGTGACACACGCGCTGATTATCCTCGGTTTCGACGTAGTCAAGGGGCTTGTTCTGAGCACTTCTGTTTTCGACATGATGCTTGCAAGGGGGTTATTCGGCCTCTGGGAACATTCGCTCGGGTGCGCCATAACCGCCGGAGTCATTGCCAGAAAAATAGAACACCCGGACCCTGAGGAAGCGTCCGTGGCCGCTCTCTTGCATGACCTCGGCAAGGTCATTATAAAAATAGAGGTTCCGGAGAAAGCATCACTCATAGAGGAGGCGGTCGAAAAAAAAGAGATTTCAGTATATGAGGCGGAAGAAGATATTCTCGGATTCAACCACGCTACGGTCGGAAAATGGCTCAGTAAAAAATGGAATCTGCCTCCTGCACTTGCTGATCCGATTGCCCATCATCATGCCCCGGGACTCGCGAGATTAGCCCCAAAGCAAACCGCGATCGTCCATCTTGCCGATGTCCTTATCCGGGCCAGAGGCTTCGGCTCTGGAGGAGACAACCTGGTACCTCAAATAGACGCCAAGACCTGGGGGGCCTTGCATATTTCTGATCCCCTTTTAGAGGAGATCATCAATGAAATGGACGATAAATTGGAGGATGCCGAAGATCTTCTTGCCAATGATGACAGCTGAGCGGCTCTAACTTATGCAACTTGGGGCGAAGCCTATAGTTTTGCTATGACTCAACACAAGAAAAGAATCCTCATCGTCGATAGAAACCCGGATGACGCAGAAGAGATTAGACAGCTCTTGGAGGCGGATGAGGGCCGGCTTACCGTTTACACCGCAGAATCACCTCGCCGTGCCATTGACACCATATACAATGAGCCTCCGGATCTTGTCGTTATCGGCTGTTCATTAGAGGCCGGTGAAGGCGACGATCTTTGTTGTAAGATCAAATCCGATACAGTCTTCGGACACCTGCCTATTATATTGCTACTGGACAACGCGAGCCATGGCACTGGAATCGACTGGGAGAAGACTCCGGCGGACGACTATCTCTGGAAACCGCTCGATCCAAAAGAAATACAAAATAGGATTTCTCTGGCCTTTGCACGAGCCACGAGGGCCGGAGATGCCAACCCCCTTACTCGCCTTCCCGGAAATCATTCGATCATGAAGGAGATACAGGAGAAAATTAACAGCGGGCTCCCCTTTGCTGTTGCTTATGTCGACCTTGACAACTTCAAATCTTACAATGATAAGTACGGATTCGTTCGCGGGGATGAGATCCTAAAGATGACCGCCCGTCTCCTTGCCAACTCCATACGCCAGCTTGATTCCCCTCGGGCCTTTGTAGGCCACATTGGCGGGGACGACTTTGTCTTCATTGTCCCGCTCGATCAATTAGATAGCACCTGTGCGGAACTCATCAGAAATTTCGATCTTATCATAGGAAACTTTTACGATGAAGAGGACAGGATACACGGCTTCATTGAGTCTGCAAATCGCAAAGGCGAAAAGGAGCTTTTCCCTGTTATCTCGCTTTCGATAGCAGTAGTTACGAACGAATACAGGCCGATAAAACATATCGGTGAGGTTAGCGCAGTTGCCGCGGAACTCAAAAAACGCGTCAAGTGTATAGAGGGGAGCACGTATCTGAAAGATCGACGAGGGTCTAAGGATCAATCTCTCTAAGGCCGGAAGTTGAACCATTGAAGCCCTCTAATTTCCATAAGGTCGGATGCATTTTTTACATCATTATACACGCCTTTTTGGACATTGTGGCCCTAATCTTTAAATATGTCTATATCAAAAATTAGATCTTAGACTCTTAACTTCTACTCCTTGCAGCTTTGGGTTTTCGCCTTTACTCCCCTTCAATATCGGCGATCTCAAGCTCTTTTCCCGACACAAGTGCGATGAGCGCCCCTTTGCATTGGGGACAAAGGAAGAAAAGGCCGTCCGCCTCAAAATCAATCTCACAATCACGGCAATGCGCCCTTACGGGGACAACCTCCATAACCAGTTCGGCCCCATCCGCCAGCGTGCCCCGTGAAATCACCTCAAAAGAAAAGCTGAGGGCCTCGGGCACTATCGTGGAGAGCTTCCCTATGCGCAGGCGCACCTGGTTGACCTTGGAAAGCCCGTGCTTTTTCCCCTCGTCCCGGACGATCTTGAGCAGGCTTTCTGCAACGGCAAGTTCATGCATTAATCAAGGAATCCCTCCTGAATGGTGATCTCACTCTTTTTGCGCAGTCCGGCCAAGAATTCCCCGACAGCACCCTGGCGTTTCTGGAGCAAAAAGCTGGTTTTGATCTGCGATTTCTTGTCCTCAAGCCCGTCCGGGCTGGCCTCCTGCCGGGCTTTGAACCGGAGCACATAATACCCTTGCTTTCCTTTGATCACAGCATCCGGGAAGGGTTTTGACGGGCTTAATGAAAAGGCTGCTTCCCGTATCTCCGGCTCCGAACCGATCTCCGGGATTGTTCCGAACCGTCCGAAAAAATCAGTGCTTCTTGCTTTCAGCTTTTGACTCGCGACAGCATTTTGAAACCCTGCTCCACCTTTTAGGTCCTTTAAAAATTTCTCAGCGTCCTTTTTGGCCAGATCGTTTTGTTTCGCCATGGCCAGGTCTTTTCTGACCCTTTTTTCAACTCGCTTCAGGTCAGGGATTCTCGCCGGCTCCTTGGCAATCGGTTGAAGTATATAATATCCGTCTGACAGTTTAAGCGGCTCACTCACCTCGTTTTCGTTGAGATCAAAGGCTGTTTTGGCAAACCTTTTATGCTCTTTGATCCCCTTTACGGGTCCGGCGCGTGGGAAGGACTCGGTTTCATGGACCTTGAGTTGGCCGGCCTCTGTTGCATCAGATATGTTGCCTGCCCTGTAACAGGCCTCATAGATTTCCTCGGCCCGATCAAAGGCAAGTGTTTTGGCCTGGGCTTCGAATTCCTTGAAACCAATACGGAGATATTGTACCTTGACCTTGACAGGTATCTCATATGTTTTCTTATGCTTTGAGAAATAGGTCTCGATCTCTTCCGGGATCATCTCAACGTTTTTATAAGCCGAAGGCTTGAAGAGCACGTAGTCGAGGCTTACCTTCTTTTCAAGCCACTTGTAGGCCTCAAAGGCCTCGGCATCCGACACCTTGATGCTCCCGAGGATAAGGCCTTGAAGTTTGTCAACGAGAAGCTCATTTTTCTTGCTTTCCTCATACATTTCGGGTGTCATCCGATTATGCGCCAAGACTCGCTGGTATAGCCGGGGATCAAATCGGCCATCCCTGTGAAACGCCGGCACCCGCTCGATTGTCCTGAATAACTCCTCGTCGGTTACACGGAAATTTAGCCGGGTTGCTTCCTGGAGAAGAAGCCGGCGGTTGATAATTTGGTCCAATGCCTGTTTTTTGATGTTCAGGCTTCGGAGAGATTTCTCATCCAAGGCATTTCCGAACTGTCTTCGGTACGTTTCCATCAATTGATCGTAAACGCCGCGGAATTCATCGCGAGCAATAGGCGCACCGTTCACAAGCGCGATCCGGTTGCCTTTCTGGGCGCGATAACTTCCGACCCCCCAGAATACAAAGACTACTACAATAGCACCCAGGGCCAATTTGATAAGCCATGACTGGGCGTGTTTTCTCATCAAATGAAGCATAATTACCTCGCATTATAATTTTGGAACCGCAACAGCGAGCCCCGGTGAAATATGCGCTGCATTTCACGGGGGGGAGCCGCATCCTCCGCAGTCTGAGGCGGATTGCAGGGGACTTTAATTTTTCCGTCTAAGGAACCGGAGAAGTCCGCCGGCGAGTATTATATCTTTTTCCCTCTGATTAAGGTCGATACGTACGTCAAGGGTGCTGTTGCGGGTTTTATTTGCGACACGAAGCGTTTCGCCGTTTTTCATTGATGTTATCACGTCATCAATGACAAGCTGGTCGCCGGGCTGTATTTGCTCAAGGTCTTCATCTCTCATAAGAGTCATTGGAAGAATGCCGAAGTTGATGAGATTTGCCCTGTGAATCCGTGCAAAAGATCGTGCTATGACTCCCTTGATTCCCAGAAACATTGGCGCCAGGGCAGCGTGTTCTCGGCTGGAACCCTGGCCATAGTTCCTCCCTGCTGCGATAAACCCGCCTTCCCGCTCCCCGGCCCTTTTGGCAAACCCTGGATCACGATTGGAAAACACGTATTCGGAAATAGCCGGGATATTGGAGCGCAAAGACATGATGTGCGTACCTGCCGGCATAATGTCGTCGGTGGTGATATCGTCTCCCAGGCGAATCAACACCACGCCCTCGAGGGTCTCAGGCATGGCCCGGCCCATGGGAAGGGGCTTGATATTGGGGCCCCGCACTGCTTCCACGGATTCAGGATTATCCAAAGGAGGCACAAAGAGGTGATCGATTATTGGAAAAGTTTCAGGTATGTCAACCTTGGCCGGTTCGCCGAACGACCTCGGATCCGCAAGCTCGCCTTTAAGCGCTGATACCGCAGCTACCTGTGGACTGCAAAGATAGATCTCTGCACTTTGAGTTCCGCTTCTGCCCTTGAAGTTTCGATTAAACGTCCTGAGGCTCACGCCGTCAGTAGGCGGAGATTGCCCGATACCAATGCAGGGGCCGCACGCACATTCAAGAATACGGGCACCCGCCTTTATGATGTCGTTCAAGGCCCCGCTTTCGGCCAGTGCCGCCAGCACCTGCCTGGAGCCGGGTGCTATGACCAGGCTTGTCTCAAGGTGCACGTATCTTCCTTTCAGGATGCTCGCCACAACAGCCAGGTCCATGTAGGAAGAGTTGGTGCAGCTCCCTATGACTACCTGGTCGAGTTTCAGCCCGGCAATCTCTCTTACAGCACAGACTACATCCGGCATGTGGGGCTGCGCTACCATCGGCTCCAGTTCGTCGAGATTTATGGTCAGGACTTCGGCATAGGATGCACCGGGGTCTGCGGAAAGGGACCTGAAGTCGTTTTCTCTCCCCTGCGATCTTAAGAAGCGATGAGTAATTTCATCACTTGGAAAGATGGAACTCGTAGCTCCTGATTCTGCGCCCATGTTGGCAATCGTGGCCCGCTCGGGTACCGACAGGGTGGCCACACCGGGGCCGCCATATTCAAATACCTTCCCGACGCCTCCTTTCACGGAGACGAGCTGGAGCAATTTCAGGATAATGTCCTTGGCCGTGACCCATGGAGAGAGCCTCCCCTCCAGCCGCACCAGTACCACCTCGGGACAGGTCAGGCGGAACGGGTGCCCTGCCATGGCCATCGCAACATCAAGCCCCCCTGCCCCGATCGCCAGCATTCCAAGACCCCCCCCTGTTGATGTGTGGCTGTCGGAACCAAGGAGGGTGTCACCAGGGATCCCGAATCGCTCCAGGTGCACCTGGTGACAGATGCCGTTGCCCGGACCGGAAAAGATAAGGCCGTATTTAGCTGCAAAAGATCGCAAAAACCTGTGGTCATCACTGTTTTGGAAGCCGGCCTGGAAGGTATTGTGGTCCACGTAACTGACTGAGCGTTTGGTGGCAACCCGAGGCACCTCAAGCGCCTCAAACTGCAGGCACGCCATGGTGCCGGTGGCATCCTGGGTGAGGGTCTGGTCGATCGGAAGCTCTATGGACTTGCCGGGTATAGGTGCCGGGCTTATCCCGTGCGTTTCTAAGATCTTTTCAAAAATGCTTTTGTCCGACATAATGCCTCTTTAATTAGCACCAAAGCATGACTTCGTCAACGGCGGGTGCATGATCTGTGGCCTGGGCACGGCCGCAGAGGTAAAAAATTGAGGATTAGCTTTAATTATTATAAAAGTATGACATATAAAATATTGACGGTGCACCTTAAAGCCGGTAGCTGTGACCTTAAATCTCTAAAATAGTGGGGACGAATTATGGATGTAAAAGTGATTAATCCTTTTATTAATGCCACAGTCAATGTCCTTGAAACCATGGCCTTTATCAAGGTCCAGGCGGGAAAGCCCTAAAGAGCATTCTGTCCATTGTTTCGAATATGCTTGGAGAAGAGATAAAGGAATTGAACGAAGAGATAAAGGATGCAGTGGGTGAGATTACCAACATGATCTCCGGGCAGGCAAGGCGATGGTGGCGCACAAGAAGTGTCTACAATTGCTCGGCACTGGCCTTCAAGTGGAGCAAGAGTTTGTTGAAGACCTTTTCGAGTCTCATGGATTGATCAAAGATGATTTTTGTATATTCCTTTAATTTTTCTTCCGGGCAGTCCTTGGTGTATGCAAGCCTTGAAAATCCCCCGATAGCGGCGAGAGGATTTCTCAATTCATGCATCAATTGAAGAGCCACGCGATTTGCAAAATCAAGTACTTCCTTGTGCTTCTGAATCTGGTAAAGCCGTCTCTTTTCTATAAGACGGGTCACACACATGCTGATATCTAAGCGTTTGAAAGTCTTTTTTACAAAATCATAGGCTCCGACCTTGATGGCCTGAACTGCCCTGTTATAGTCTCCGTGTCCGGTGATAAATACAATGTCACATTCGGGGTAGATTTCCTTAAAACGTTTGGAAAATTCAAGCCCGTCCATGTTCGGCAAGCCGATATCCACAAAGGCAAAATCGTATTTGCTGCCATTTATGGACGCAAGGGCCTGTAACGGATCCAGGAATATTTCATAGGCCACCCCCGATTCTTTCAGGACCGAGGCAATAAACTCACAAACCTCGGTGTCATCATCCAAAATAAGAGCATTCATCGCATACGCCTTGGCACAGGGAAGCGCTTTTTCTTTCTCCTCGGTCAACATAGCCTTTAGATTAACTCCTTGGTGTCCTGATAGCAAATAGATTCCTGTTTTCAAATTATGCAAGTCTGATGCCAAGCGCATGGCGCGGAGCAACATTAATATCATAAAATATCAAGTAGTTTGAGTGGGGGCGTCCAGTGCTAAGAAGCTGACGAGAAGATACGAAAAGATACGACACAACACAGGGAAAATATTGCCCCCGCCACGTAGTTCCAGGCTGGTGTCTTATGCCGTAAATTCGTATCACATAAAATGATAATGGTAAATTTGACCCGGGGATGCTACTCTGATTCTGCCGAGACACAACTGAGGACGAAAAAATCAATGAGGAAGAGAAGATTTTGGGTTTGCCTCTTGGCGCTGGGTATTTCTTCTGTATCGGTCCAGCTTGTGATGATCCGCGAGGTCATGTCCTCCTTTGGAGGGAACGAACTCGTTATAGGGGGCGTGATCGGCATATGGCTCCTCTTTACGGGCCTTGGGAGCGCCCTGGGGGTGCCACCGGCCAAAAAGGGAGATCCTGAAAAGATACTCTTTCTCGGACATCTCCTCATAGCGGTCCTGCCGTTTGCCCAGATTGCCGCCATACGAGCCCTCCCGCTTTTTTGGGTACGGGGTGAGATGTTGGGGCTGACCCCAGCCATTGCCGGCAGCGCTATCGTACTTATTCCATACTGTCTTGTGGGTGGCGCCATGATACCCCTGGCAGGCGCACTGCTGCAGGGAAAGGATACCACGAGTAAAGTTTATGTTGTCGACACCATAGGCGATATCGGGGGCGGACTCCTCTTTAGTCTCATCCTTGTCTACCTGCTTTCCCACTGGGACAGCTTTATAGTCCTCGGATTCCTGAATCTCTTTGCCGCCTTTATTATGCTCTCTTATAAGTCGCTCCCCATTGTGTGCCTTTTGGGGTTCGGGATACTGGCAGTCAGACCTTTTGATGCAACTACCCTTTCCAGGCGCTTCCCCGGCCAGGAGATCGTCTTACACAAAAACACCCCGTTTGCTCAGCTTACCATCTCGAAAACAGGCAGGCAATTCAATGTCCTGCAGGACGCCATTCCGCTGTTTTCGACCGGCGACCTCGATATGGAGACTGTTGCCCACCTGCCTCTCTCTCAGGTGCAAGAGGGGGCCAGGGTGCTGTTGATCGCCGGGGGGGTCTTTGGCACCATTGAGGAGATCTCCAAGCACAATCCAACAAAGATAGACTATGTGGAACTCGACCCGGCTATCCTGGGCCTGGACAAACTAATACACAGGAGCCTTGACCGTTCTTTTGTGAACGTCCATGTGGGAGACGGTCGCCTCTTTGTGAAGAAAACGCCCATGGAGTATGAAGCCGTCATTGTAGACCTTCCAGATCCTGAAAATGCCCAGATCAACCGCTTCTATACCAAAGAGTTTTTCAATGAGGTAAAATCGATCCTTACTAAAGAAGGAGTCTTTTCCTTTACGCTGATAGGTTCTGAGAACTACCTTGAAGAGACGGGGCTCGCATTGAATCGTTCAATCTATGCCGCCCTTAAAAGAGCCTTCAAGCATATCCTGGTCTTTCCCGGAACGACCCATTATTACCTGGCCTCTGACGTTCCTTTAAAGCCCAATATCGCCGGTCTTCTGGCCGGCCGGGAGATCACCACCAAACGTTTAGTGGATTACGATCTGCCCACCATGACGGATCCATTTCGTCTCAACATACTCAGGCGCCTCCTCTCTGAAAAAGAGGTCCTGTCAAACAGGGACCTTTCCCCGCTGGCGTTCGGCCATTTAATTGATTTATGGATGAAAAAAACCGGGAGCCCAAAGACGATCCTTTACGTGATCGTTATGGCTGTCCTTGGATTTGCGGCCCTGGCGTGCCGTAACGACCGTCTGCGCTTTACGATTGCAACATCCGGGTATGCTGGTATGGCCTTTGAGCTGTCGCTTCTCCTGCTGTTTCAAGTAATATATGGTTACGTATACTTGAGAGTTTGTATCTTTATAACCCTGTACATGATAGGTGCTGCCCTTGGGGCGTTTGTGTCCGGAAAGGTGAACAAGGCGGCCGCCCGGCAGATGTTGGCCTGTGACGCAGGCCTGATCCTTTTGGCAGCCTTGGCGTGTATTGCAGCGCAGGTTGGGCTCCTCCTTAGGGGACACGTCTTTTTGTTTGTTATGCAGTATCTTGTCATTCCGGGTCTGTTGTTTGCCGTGGCCTTTGTTGCAGGTTGCCAGTTTTCTGCAGTCTCGCGCATGGCCCGGGGAATAGGGGCAGAGATTACAGGCCGTCTTTATGTGTCGGACCTCGCCGGCGCGGCCTGTGGTACTATATTGACAGTGCTTGTCTTTCTCCCTAAGATGGGAATCATAGGGGTGTTGATTTCAGTGCTCGCCTTGAAATGCCTGAGCCTGGGGCTTAATAGTCTGTTCGTTTTGAAACGAACTTAGCGCCCTTTGTGTTGGATTAAAAGAAGGTGAAACAGGTGCGCGGTTAACGAGTAACGAGCAACTTTCCGATATGGACCTATCACGCAGGGACTTTGTCAAAACCGCTTTTTGCGCCGCATGTGGGGCGGCGCTCTTCCCCCTGGATCTGGCATGGGCGGAAAAGCGGTTTTCAGCAACAGACCCCCATGTTAAGGAGGCCTTCTTTTATAAGAAGCTGGCTGACGGCACGGTCCAGTGCGGCACCTGCCCACATGAATGCGTCGTCCTCCCCGGCAATCGCGGAAGATGCCGGACCAAGGTAAACATAGAGGGAAGGCTTTACAGCATCTCCTATGCCAACCCGTGCGTTATGCATGTGGATCCGGTGGAGAAGAAGCCCCTTCAACATTTTTATCCCGGGACCAAGGCCTTCTCGCTTGCAGTGGCCGGGTGTAATTTCCACTGTCTCAATTGTCAGAACTGGGAGATATCGCAGACCAGCCCGGACAAAACCCGCAACGATAACGTTCCCCCTGACGAGGTTGTCTTGGCGGCCGCAGGATACGGTTGCAAGAGCATCGCCTATACCTATTCCGAGGC
>JABXJX010000116.1 GCA_013375375.1 Desulfobacterales bacterium
GCCCTGCCTTCCGCTCTCAGGAAGCTCGGCGTGGATGTGAGGGTGGGGCTTCCGTTCTATCGGATGGCAAAGGGCGGGAATTTTGAAGTTCAAAAGGTCCTTGAAGGACTTGATGTCCCCCTGGGAGATACCAGGCTGACTGGTGACGTCCTTGAGACTTCAACCGAGGAAGGTGTCCCTGTCTATCTGTTTGACAGGGAAGACCTGTTTGACCGGCCGTACTTATACGGGACCCCGGAAGGAGATTACCCGGATAATCTGGAACGGTTTACCTATTTTTGCCGCGCCGCCCTCCTTTTTGCCAAGAAAGCAGGGATTCGGTTTGATGTGATCCACTGCCACGACTGGCAAACCGGATTGATTCCGGCCTACCTGAAGACCCTTTACAGGGCCGACCCTTTCTTTTCAGGCATATCGTCGGTTTTTACGATTCACAACATGGGTTATCAGGGGCTCTTCCCCCAAGAGAAACTCTCCACCTGCGGCATCCCCATCAGCAAGTTCCGTCCGGAAGGCCTTGAATACTGGGACCAGATCAGCCTTTTAAAGTCAGGTATTGTGTATGCGGACGCCATCACGACCGTAAGCCCGGGATACAGCCGGGAGATACAGACCCCTGAATTCGGAATGGGCATGGATGATATACTTAAAAAAAGATCGGTTGATCTTTACGGCATCCTGAATGGCGTTGACTATAGTGTCTGGGACCCTGCCCGGGACCCCCATATCACGGCCAACTATTCCCCGCAAAAGATGGCAGGAAAACAACGTTGCAAAGAATCCCTTATTCAGGAGATGGGCCTTGATCCCTCCCTGCGGAAAAGACCACTGCTTGGCATGATTTCTCGCCTCGACGCCCAGAAGGGACTCGACCTTTTAGTTCAAGCCCTGGATGAACTCCTGGCGCTGGACGCGGGCTTAGTGATTTTGGGTTCAGGGGATGAGCTCATTCAAGAAGCTGTTCAAGAGGCGGCCGGGCGTCATCCCGGACGCTTGGGGTTCGAGATCGGCTTTGACGAGCCTCTCGCCCACCGCATCATGGCAGGCGCTGATATGCTTTTGGTCCCTTCCCGCTATGAGCCGTGCGGGCTGACTCAGATTTACGCCTTAAAATACGGAACAGTCCCTATTGTCCGGGCCACAGGAGGCCTTGATGATACCATCCAACAGTTTGACCCGAGCTCAGGCAAGGGGAACGGGTTTAAATTTGTTGAGTATGAGGCAAAGGCCTTTCTCGATAGGACCAGGGAGGCGCTGAAGGTCTTTCATGATGGACCAGGCTGGATGAAACTGGTAAAGAACGGGATGCAAGCTGACTTTTCGTGGGAAAATTCGGCCCTGGAATATATCTCCTTGTATGAGAAGATAGGAGCAGCGGCAGGGAGTTAGGCAGGCTGTTGAAAAACTCTTTTTTTCGCTCCGATTGCCCATTTTTGAAGTTTCTAAGTTCGCTCCGCTAAAATTGCAAAACTCGGCATACGCCTCAAACAGTTGCAATTTTTGACGCTCCGCTTCACTAAGAAACTTTCGCAAAAATGGTCAAAGTCGCTCATTTAAGAGTTTTCCAACAGTATGTTAGGTAGGATTCAGGGAAGGTGATAGTCTTTCAGAAAAAGATTTTTGGGTTATAAAGGAGGAGGGGGCAATGGCAAAAAGATTTAAGGAGCTGGCTCCAAAAGACCTGCGGTTTTCTATTGACCCGAAGAGCCTTGACGTTGATTCAACAAAAAATGTTCGCCGCTCTGCCCATAGGCTGGTGGGCCAGGGGCGGGCTCAGGAAGCCATAAAGTTCGGCATCGGGATCGATGATCCTGAGTACAATATCTATGTGGCCGGGACAAGCGATGCCGGTGCTACCTACATTGCCCGAATGCTCTTGGAAGGGGCGGCAAAAAAGCAGCCTCCTCCGCCCGACTGGTGCTATGTGTATAATTTTAAAGAACCTGATAAGCCCAGGGCCTTGAAACTGCCCACCGGTCGGGGCAATGAGCTGAAAAAAGCCATGCACAAGCTGGTCGAGGTCCTAAAGAATGAGGTCCCGACAGCATTCAACACTGATGACTATCGCTACAAGGAGCAGGTCATCCGACAGGAATTTGAAAACAAACGCCGCCAGGTCATCGACACACTAAGGGAAAGAGTTGAGGCGGAAGGCTTCTTGTTACACGTTGACCCTCAAGGAATTTCCATCATGCCGGGAAAGGATGGGAAGATTATTCCTCCGGAAGAGCTTGCCGGGTATTCCTCTGAGGAAAAGAAGGCCCTGCGTGACAGGGGAGACAGTTTGTCGGTAGAGATGAATCAGGCTATGACGGAAATGGGGAGGATTGAGTCCGAGTACGTAGAATACCGCAAAAAGCTGGACGAGGAAGTAGCTCTTTCGATCGTAAGGAGGAGGATGAGTTCAACCCTTAGAAGCTTCAAAAATCATCCCCAGGTGGTTGAATACCTTAGGGCGGTGAAAAACGACATCATTGAGCACATAAACGATTTTCGAAAAGGCGCCAATGAAAAAGTTCCCAACGCACCCATGGGCGGGTCACCTGCCTTGAGCAAGTACAAGGTTAACGTGTTGATTGACAATTCTGAAGCAAAGGGCGCGCCGGTAGTCTATGCTTCAAACCCGACCTACCCGGCTCTTTTCGGCAGAATAGAAAAGGAGGCGTTTTTTGGTGCCCTGGTGACGGACTTTACCATGATTAAATCCGGGGTTGTTCACGAGGCCAACGGGGGATACCTGGTCCTAAAGGCGACCGAGGTCTTAAAATGGTATTTTGCCTGGGAGGCCCTTAAGCGGGCTGTCAGGCATAAGGAGGTCAAGATCGAGGACCTTGGTGAAATGTACGGATTTATCACCACCAAGACACTAAAGCCCGAACCAATACCCCTTGATGTTAAGCTTGTGGTCACGGGCAATCCATATCTGTACGAACTTCTATACACCTATGATGATCGCTTCAAGCAGATGTTCAAGATCAAGGCCCACTTAGACGACCAGGCCGATCGGAACAAAGAAAAGGTCCGGCAAAGCATCAAATGTATGGCACGCTTTTGCGAAGAGGAAGGCATGAAGCATCTCGATCGAACAGGGATAGCCAGAATCCTCGAATACAGCCTGGAGATTACCGGCGACAGAGAGAAAATAACACTCAGGCTTGGTCTCATCGGCGATATCATCAAGGAGGCCAATTACTGGGCCGTGCAGGGGAAAAAGAGACATATTGATTCGTCCCATGTGGAAAAGGCCATAGAGAAAAAGATCTATCGTTCAAACCTGATTGAGGAGCGTGTCCAGGAGCTGATCAAGAAGGACATCTTCTGGGTTGAGACAGATGGTTATAAGGTGGGTCAGATCAACGGCCTGAGCATTCTGCAAACAGGTGACCACATGTTCGGCAAGCCCGGGCGGATCACCGCCAATGTCTCCATGGGGAAAAAAGGTGTTATTACGATCGATCGAGAGTCCCGCTTGAGTGGGAAGATCCACACCAAAGGCGTTATTATCCTCAGCAGCTACTTGCAGGAACGGTTTGCCCAGAAGAAACCTCTGGCACTCGCGGCCAGCCTTTGCTTTGAACAGACCTACGGGATGGTCGATGGGGACAGTGCGTCCAGCACGGAACTCTTTGCCCTTCTTTCCGCCATTGCCGATGTTCCGATCTTTCAAGGCATTGCCGCGACCGGCTCGGTCAGCCAGAAGGGTGAGATTCAGCCTGTTGGGGGGGTGACCCGCAAGATTGAGAGCTTCTTTGATATCTGTAAGCATAAAAGTCTTAGCAGAAAACAAGGCGTTATCATTCCCGCAAAGAGCGTTAAGAACCTCATGCTAAGAAAGGACGTGGTAAAAGCGGTCAAAGGCGGCAAGTTTCATGTTTATCCCATAAAGACTATTGAGCAAGGGGTTGAAATACTCATGGGGATGAGGGCCGGCAAGATGCGAAAAGACGGAACATACTCAAAGGGGACCCTGTTCCGATTGGTCGATGATCGACTCACAGCATTTGCGGAGAAGGCCAGGGCATTTGCCAAAGAGAAATAGGCAAACTAGGTTTTCTGCTTGTCCAAAATCCCCCTTATTTTTCGAGACAGCTTTTTCATGTCAAATGGCTTCTGTATGAAGGCATCACAACCACGTGCAAGTATCTCCTTTGCCTCTCTGTCTATGCTGTATCCGCTTGAAAGAAGAACCTTTACTTCGGGGTTGATCTCCTTCATCTTGTCGTAGACTTCTCCACCGTCCATGCGTGGCATAATTATGTCCACAATAACAAGCTCAATATTGTCCTTGTGTTTCCTGTAAGTTTCAACGGCTTCTTTCCCGCTTCTGGCCAACAGTACCTCGTACCCCATTTCTCCGAGCATACCCTTGCCAACATCAAGAATTATTTCCTCATCATCCACAAGAAGAACAGTCTCTGTACCCTTTGGGATTTCGTCAGCCCCACTCTTTTTTGTTATTGACACTTCCTTTTCCGAAGTCGGCAGGTAAATGTTAAAGGTAGTTCCTTTGCCCTTCTTGCTGTAAACATTGATAATACCACAATGATTCTTGATGATCCCATAGGCAGAGGCCAAGCCTAAGCCTGTCCCACGGCCCATCTCTTTGGTGGTAAAAAACGGGTCAAATATTTTTTGCTGGGTAGTCTTATCCATACCAGCGCCGGTGTCGGTCACAGAAACCTTTACATACTTGCCAGGCTTCACATTGAATGGCTTCGTATCGTTTTCGTCAAGCATAACATTACTTGTTTCAATATAGATATATCCACCACCCGGCATTGCATGCCAGGCATTCACATAAAGGTTTAACAACACCTGGTGAATCTGGCCCCAATCCACTTCAACTGGCCAGATGCCCTTCTGGTACTTTATGTTAATCTCTATATTCTTTTGGGTTCGACCAAACATCTCACAACTCTGCTTGATTAGCTTGTTTAGATCAGTTGGCTTGACCTCGTATTTGCCACCCATGGCAAAACCCAAAAGCTGTCTGGTAAGGTTTGCCCCAGTTTGAACCATATCCTGTATCCCTTTGAGACGTTCGAGATGAGGATGATCGGAGTCAATATGCAACATCAACAGAGAAGTATGCCCCTGGATACCCATGAGCAGATTGTTAAAGTCATGGGCAATACCACCGGCCAAGGTGCCGATCGCCTCCATCTTCTGGGCCTGTTGGAGTTTTGTCTCAAGCGCCTTCTTTTCTTCCTCTGCCCGCTTGCGCTCGGTAATTTCCTCCACCACTTCGACTATACCTACGATATCTCCATTTTCATCTCTAACCGGATA
>JABXJX010000117.1 GCA_013375375.1 Desulfobacterales bacterium
CCCGCTTGCGGGAGAATGCGGAGGGGGTAAGGAATGCCCCCTCAGATAAGTTGCAAAAAACACCAGCCCGGGAGACTCGGAATAGAGGAAAAGACATCATGTGCCAAAACCAATGTCGAGTAGGAAAGTTTCTCATTAGTAGGTGAAAGTAGATGGCGAATAATCTAACCCCCAGGCCCTTTATCATCCCCATCTTTGTCCCCAACATGGGCTGTCCGCACCGGTGTGTATTCTGTGATCAGGTCTCGATCACGGGTCACGAGGGTGGAAAACTTTCACGCCGACAGGTCAGAGAAAGGATATCCGAGTTCCTTGGCTTTAAAGGGGATCACCGAGGTCGGGTCGAGGTGGCCTTTTACGGGGGAAACTTTCTCGGCCTTCAAAAATCTTACAGGCAAAGCCTTCTTGATGAAGCCCAAGGGTTTGTTGAAGGGGGCCGGGTTGAAAGCATCCGGTTTTCGACAAGACCCGACACCATCACACGCGAGGCATTGGAGACCTTAGCTCCTTACGCGGTTCGGGTGGTTGAAGTGGGGGCACAATCCATGGACGATGCCGTTCTCTCGCTTAGCCGTCGCGGTCATACTGCAGAGGACACGAAAATGTCGGTGAGGCTCCTGAAAAATCACGGCCTGAGGGTAGGTCTTCAGATTATGCCCGGTCTTCCTGGAGACACCCCTGAATCGATACTTGAAACCGGCAGAAGAGCGGCCGAACTTGAGCCCGACTTTGCGCGGATCTACCCCACGGTAGTAGTGAAAAACACCGTGCTTGAAAAATGGTATGATTCGGGGCAATTTAAACCACTCTCTCTGGCGGATGCAATAGATCTGACCAAAAGACTCTATCTCCTTTTTAAGGCTCGTGGTATTTCTGTAATCAGGATGGGCCTCCAGGCCGTCGGTAGCCTGTTAGAACCGGGTGCAGTGGTTGGGGGGCCGTTTCATCCGGCATTCGGCCACCTGGTTCATTCAGAGATCTTTTTAGATCTTGCTGTCCAGGAGCTTGAGATGCAAGAAACGCTCTCAAAGAGAATTGCCCTAAAAGTTCATCCACACGACGTGCCGAAGCTCAGGGGGTTAAGGAATCACAACATCAAGCAGCTCATTCAGCGATTCCACCTAAAGGCGATTCAGGTGCTCCCTGACCCCGCTCTTCCTGAAAACGCCTTGAGGGTCGCTGGGCTACCTCAGCCCGGGTTTGCAATTCGCAAGATAAAGTGCTATGGTTTGAGTAAGTTGTAGAGGTATCCAAGATATAAAAAATACACCCGGAATCCTCGAAACTCTGAATTAGGGATCGGCCAATCAAGATCTATGGACAAAAGGGTGGATTGAAGGCAAACCAGGTCCGCCGTCTGAACAATCTCTACCGTCGCAGAACCCCGCCGGCCTTTGTCGTCTCGCCGGAACTCGCCAAGGCCGTTAGCAGGCTATCTTTTGAGATCCGCCGTCAGATCGGCCTCCTGATCGATCGCCGGGGCTGGATAACCCATGTGATAGTTGGAAACCACCAGACAATCGTAATCCCGAATCTTGAGAAATATCGATCCGGTGGCGGGCGTCTAAAGGGCCTCCGCTGTGTACACACCCATCTACAGCACGATCCCCTCACACAGGACGACCTTATGGACCTGGCGCTGCTCAAACTTGACATGATGGCCGCCATTACCATGGATAAAGAGGGACGACCGGATCATATTCATACCGCTCATCTCCTTCCAAAAGGAAGAAACGGGGAGAACTGGCGGATACTTCCCTCCTTGCCCCCGTGGGCCCCTGACATTGATTGCCAGGCCCTGATTCGGTCTTTGGAATCGGAATTCGCCCGCAAGGTACGGTCTCAGAAAGTTAAAAGGAAATGGGAACGTGCCCTGCTGGTGAGTGTGACCGCGGCTCCCAGGGGCGTAGCCGAGGATTCCATGGTTGAACTCCGTGAGCTTGCCGAATCGTGCAATATTGCAGTAGTAGACACGGTGATTCAATACCGGCAAAAAATAGATCCCCGATTCCTAATGGGCGAAGGCAAACTAAGCCAGCTGGTTATCCTGGCTTTGCAGAAGGGGGCAGACCTTCTGATATTTGACCAGGAGTTAAATCCCTCCCAGGTTCGCTCTATCACTGATCTTACCGACATGAAGGTCATAGATCGAACCCAGATGATCCTGGACATCTTTGCCCAGCGGGCCAGGAGCCGCGAAGGGAAAATTCAGGTGGAACTGGCCCAACTCAAGTATCTCCTTCCCCGGCTTGTAGGCAAGGGAACAGCCATGTCTCGACTCACCGGCGGCATCGGCGGCAGGGGCCCTGGAGAAACCAAACTTGAAGTCGACCGGCGGCGCGTTAGGAACCGGATAGGCCACCTTGAGAAGTTGCTCCGGGAAATCCAGAAACAACGAGGACAGCGCAGAGCCAGGCGGAATAAAAGAGGGCTGCCGGTAATATCGATCATTGGATACACAAATGCGGGCAAGTCAACACTTTTGAATACGCTGACCAAGAGTTCGGTCCTAGCCGAAAGCCGTCTCTTCGCCACCCTTGACCCAACCAGCAAACGAAAAAAGTTTCCAAGAGACGTGGAGGTCATTATTACCGATACGGTCGGTTTTATCCGGCAACTCCCGGAAGAACTGATAACGGCCTTCCGTGCCACACTGGAAGAACTGGAGGATGCTGATTTGCTTCTGCACATCATCGATATCAGCAACCCAAGATTTGCCGATCAGGTGCAATCCGTAGAAAGAATCCTTGAAAGCCTGCATTTGGATAAAATTCCCGTGCTGAGGGTCTTAAACAAGCAGGATCGTGTCGATCCCATGACCATAAAGAAGCTGGCTCGCACCTTGGACGCTGTAGCCATCTCAGCCAAAGATGAGCGGACACTTACCGATCTTTTGGATAAAATGGAATTACAGATAAAGCGTATTATGAGGCGCAAGACTTCGGCCAATGAAGCAAGGCCGCTTCTGGCCGTATCCTAAGGAAAAAACCCGGAAACGCCTTGACAGAAAATAATAGCTCTGTTATTTTAAGAATTTAGGTTTGGTCAAGAATTTAAACCCTTGCCGATTGGTAAGGGTTTTTCAATAAAGTAACAAATAAGTGCGGTGTTCGTATCCTGGTGTTCCGCCCCGAGCGAATCCATATCTCATCAGATATTTGACTCCGGCACGAAAATTGCTTGTTTTTGTATTGTTATCACTAAAATAAAGGCGCACTAAGGAAAAACAACATGCGGTTCTATCTGAAGTTAACTGTTTTGGCCTTTATTGTTTATATGGCCATTGGATGTTCGAAAAACCTGCAACCACTCTCATCTCATAGAGTATCCCCCGTTGCAGAGGATTGGGCCGGGACTCACACGACCCAAGACCTGAATCACGAATCCCGTGAGGGTTCATCATCTTCGTCTTTTAGCTGGGGTGACAAGAGAAGACTTAAGAGGGCCCAACGAACCCTGGACGAGGCGCTGGAGTTTTGTCAGACTGCGCAGGATTTTTGGGGACATGGCGATTTTGAAAATGCTATTGATGCTTTGGATCAAGCATATAACTTGATCTTAAACGCGGATCCCAACGACAACCCTAAGTTGATCCAACAAAGAGACGACATTCGTTTCATGATCGGCAAGCGGATGCTGGAGATCTATGCTTCCCGGTATATCGTAGCCACGGGCAACCATAATGCCATCCCAATGGTCATGAACCAGTATGTCGAAAAAGAAATCAAGTTGTTCCAAGGTCCGGAGAAAAAATTCTTTGTGAGGTCCTACAAACGCTCGGGAAGATATCGGCCCGAACTTCTCAAGGCCTTAAAAGAAGCCGGACTCCCAAAAGAGCTCTCCTGGCTTCCGCTTATTGAAAGCGGGTTCAAGGTTAAGGCCTTATCCCGTGCTCGAGCCCTGGGGTTGTGGCAGTTCATACCTTCTACGGGCTACAAGTTCGGTCTCAAAAGGAACGAATGGATAGACGAAAGGATGGATGTCACCAAGTCTACCCTTGCAGCGATTGCCTATCTTAAAGAACTTCATAACATATTTGGCGACTGGATGACTGTGCTGGCAGGATACAACTGCGGAGAGGCAAAGGTTCTTAGGGTTATACGAAATCAGAATATCAACTACCTGGACAACTTCTGGGATGTTTTTGAAAAACTCCCCTGGGAAACAGCGCGTTATGTCCCTCGTTTCTTAGCAGCTCTTTTCATCATAAACAACCCGGAAAAATACGGGTTCGACCTGAAATATCTTGATCCACCCCAATCCTATGAGAAGGTCACAGTCTCAAAGCAGATGCGGATTAAAGATATAGCAAAAGCCATGGGCATCTCTCGTGAAAATCTTGAGGGCCTCAACACCGAACTCCGCCACAAGGCAACACCGCCCGATGCTTATGAGTTGAAAGTACCAAAGGGCCAGGGCGAACTCCTTATTGCCGCGCTGGATAAAATTTCGGTATGGACCCCACCCCAAAGGCTATACGCCTATCACCGGGTTAGGCGTGGCGAGACACTATCCCACATAGCAGACCGCTACCGGACCAGTATTCGCGCCATTGCAGCCGCCAATCGCATCAGAAGAACAAGTTATATCAGAGTAGGACAGCGGCTGAAGATACCTCTGAGAGGCAAACGACTACTCTACGCAAAGGCGAGGAAAACGGCTGACTTTGATCAATCAAAGCCTGTTTTTCACCGAGTTAAAAGAGGGGATTCTCTCTGGCTACTCGCTCGGCGTTACAACACAAATACAAAGGAGATCATGCGTCTCAACAACCTTAAGACGACGCGTCTGCATATTGGACAGCAACTGATCATCCGTGAAGGAACGCATGAGGTAGAAATCGGCGCAGATGCCAAGACGTACAGGGTCAAGCGCGGCGACAGCCCCTATGAGATTGCCCGTAGCCACAACATGAAGCTGGAACGATTTCTCCGCATCAACGCTCTCACTCCGCGGTGCAAGATATACCCGGGGCAGGTGCTTGCGGTGGAGGTGAGATAGAGGCAGCTCAAAAGATTCCTAATCTGAAACAGACGATCTTAACAAGGCCGATGATGCCAGCTAAGCACATTGATTTCATCGGCTTTTTTTGCGCCTAATTCACTCCTTTGTATGAACTTTTTGATCCGCCTGAGGCGGACTTGCTCACTAAATAGTGCATTGGCAGCCAAGGGGG
>JABXJX010000118.1 GCA_013375375.1 Desulfobacterales bacterium
CTTCGGGCTGACGGAAATGGGTCATCTGCGATCGCCGACCTTCGAGGGCTTGATTTGAGGGGAGCGCCGAACCAGGGCCACTCCCGGAACAACCGCCAAGGACTCGAGCTCCCCTCTTTGATTCTATCGATATGATGTCCGTCATATACTATGCCTCTTCCTCTTTTTTTAGTAATCTCAAGAAACCAAATAAGTGTAAAAACTTGAGCAGGTTCAGCGTTGCATCGACGGATACGCCATGAGCTTCGCAGAGCTCAATAACATCTTTCATCCTCACTGTGTCTGTATCCAACAATACTTTCAACACCGGAATAATATCCGCTTTTGCTTCCTTCTTCAGCTTCTGCAGTTCCCCTGCCTTTATAATTTCATCCCATATATTCATTTTGCTTCTCTTGCCATAATGCGGGTATAAGTATATCGGCTGAAAAGAAGGGCGAATAAAGAAGCCTGCTGGTTTAGTGCGTCATTGCCTCAGGGTGGTCGTAGGTTCGAAACCCTCCCCCGCTATGAACCTACGACCACGGTTGATAACGTTGCGGCGCACTTAAAAGGGCAGGCAATTGGAATCGGCCCAATTAAGGAGGGAAGATAACCCTTTGCCTACCAGGACAAGACTTGCTGATATACTCACTCGATATGTCGATTGCGGGACTCAAATTCGCAGATAGCTGTGTTGTTAAAATTTGGAAGGACGGGACTATCGAGGTCAATAAGGAGGGCGTCCTCGCAACAGATAGTAAGGGTAGCGAGTTCAAGTCATGCCGGGTGAGTATCGGTGCAAGAGATGTAGTCGTCATGATGAAATGGGTGAGCGGTTTGGCTAAGCGCCTACGCCACGAGGAGCCACTCCAAAACGTGGAGAACGTGCACGTGTTGTGTCCGGGCGAGAGTAAAACCGTAGCATTGGACGAAGATGAGGAGGCGACATTCAGATTCTCCTTGCCTCAATTCGGCAAATGTGAATTTCGCATCAGCACAGACAGCGTAACTCCTATCGAGCTCAAAACGGGACCAGTCGTTTTCTCCATCAGCAAAAGTCAGCCCTTCGGTCTCTTGGTGGAACACGCAGAGGGCAAGGATCTGACACCGCTCAAAGTCTGTAATGTTACTGGGAGAAAGACACCGGCCTTCATGGCCGAACTTGGGTCACTCTCTGCCTCAGAGGGGATGAGTATCCCTGTCATGATCAGAGGGACATTACGGAATTTACGCCAACTCAAGGACGAATGCTTCGACTTATCGAAAGCATACCTTCAGATAGTCGCCTGGTCAGAGGATGAGAAAGCAGTCATCCGGACTACAAGCCGAGGGACGGCGATTCTCGTATCCGACTTTCCCAAAGTGCCATTTCCCGCCGACGGCACATTCGAATTCCAGGTGCTGCAGCTTAAGCCAGGCAGGAAATATGTGCTTGCAGCTCAAGAGATCGTGAAGCCACATGATCGAACCATAGGTCCTCTCCTGGTGTATACCTACGACCCTCCATCGGGGAAGCTGGTTGAGATAGAGATCGACCCAGCACACGCGAAGACGGGGAAGGAGCAGAAGCTAGTAATTGAACTCGGGGAAATCTGCATTCCGCCAAGGCGTGATGAAAATGGCTGGCAAATACCTGAGTCCGCCTATGAGTGATCATTGTGCTGAAAGGTGACTGTCACTTTTCAAAAGCATTTATTGAGAAAAGAAAAATGGCCATCAGGCTCGAATTAGAAATATCCCAATGACCATTTTAGAAGTTTAGATTAGGCTATCTATCTGGACTAATCTCTTCTCTATTTGTGGGTGACTCTATTTGAGGGTCGTGTGCGGAAGATTCGCACGCATGGTTCGATGAGAGGTTAGTTTTATTCATGGCGTCTGCCTTAGGCGAAGCCTTCGGAAGATAGTCGCTAAAAAGAATCTCGTTGACTTTAAATAATAGATCCTGCTTTTTTTCTCCAATTACTTTTCCTTTGACTGCTTCAAGCGTGCGAAAGTAATTACCGCTTTGTGAATACTTGATAGCAATTATATTATTGTTATGAATTGAGGTCATTATTTTTTGTTGTTCGTTGTGATGCACAGTATATTTTCGCTGTTGGGATTTTTCCTTTTTTCCAAAAGGAATAGCTACTGCTTTATATTTCTGGTCCAGATGCTGAAATTCCCAATCAATTGTTTTCTTTCCTGGGCGAGCTTCAAGTGCAGATTCTTTTATTTTTTTGATAGCCCCATCTTTGCTAAGCAGATAGGTATCGAAGTTCCAACCGGACGAGACTCAGCCATTAGTCGCAAGATTTGAGGCGACTTCTTGACGGCAACAACTTTTGAAGTTAAAATTCATAGTGTATTTCGATGAACACGGAAAAGTGTTTCCAAAAACTATTGAATGGATTATGTTGGTTTGTAAATCAACAATTGTAAATTGGTTAAGGTGAGAGGCAAATGAAAAAGCTTATTACTTTCTTAACCGCGCTCCTGGGAGGTTGTTTGCTGTCCTTTGAACCGGCGCTGGCCAAGGCTCCGCCTCGCGCCTGGCAAAAGACCTTCGGAGGGAAAGATCAAGAGTGCGGCTACTGCATTCAAGAGACCAACGACGCAGGATACATAATTGTCGGGAAGACTAAATCCCTTGGTGCAGGCGATGATGATGTTTATCTGATAAAGACAGATTCGGGCGGAAATAAGATTTGGGAAAAGACCTTCGGAGGAGCCAAACCTGACTGCGGCAATTCGGTTCGGCAGACCAGCGATGGAGGATACATAATCGCAGGCAGGACTGCCTCCTTTGGCGCAGTTTGGTATGACGTTTATCTGATAAAGACTGACTCGAAGGGAAATATGCTCTGGCAAAAAACCTTCCATGCAGGCATTGATGAAGAAGCCAATTCGGTTCAGCAGACCACGGACGGCGGGTACATAATTGCCGGCGAGACTTCGTCCAAACGTGGGGACTACGACGTTTATCTGATAAAGACCGACCCGAAGGGAAACATGCTCTGGGAAAGGACACACGGTGGATTCGATACCGAATCGGGCAATTCGGTTCACCAGACCACCGACGGCGGATACGTAATCGCGGGGGCGACCTACTCCTTTGGGGCAGGTCGGTCGGATGTCTATCTTATAAAGGCCGATTCAGCCGGCCATATGCTGTGGCGAAAGACCTTCGGGGGAAGCTCTCATGACTGGGCCCGTTCGGTTCAGCAGACCACCGACGGCGGATACATAATCGCGGGGCGGACCTACTCCTTTGGCGCAGGCGATGACGATGTCTATCTGATAAAGACGGATTCGGCCGGAGATAAGGATTGGGAAAAGACATTCGGAGGAAGCGAACATGACTCCGGCAATTCAGTTCGGCAGACCACTGACGGAGGATACATAATCGTGGGAGAGACTGAATCCCTTGGCGCAGGGGGGAATGACGTCTATCTTGTAAAGACGGATTCAGGTGGAAATAAAGAGTGGGAGAAGACATTCGGCGGAACCAAGGGTGAGGGGGGCTCATCGGTTCAGCAGACTAGCGACGGCGGGTACATAATCACTGGCGTCACTGATTCCTTCGGCGTGGGGGATGACGATGTTTATCTGATAAAAATAGCTAGCACTGGACCGACGCCGGCTGGAGATCAGCCGGGCAACTGGCAAAAGACCTTCGCAGGAAAAGATCGAGACCGCGGCTATTGTGTTCAGCAGACAACCGACGGGGGGTACATAATTGTCGGGAAGACTAAATCCCTTGGTGCAGGCGATGATGATGTTTATGTGATAAAGACAGATTCGGCAGGGAATATGAGCTGGAAAAAGACGTTCGGAGGAAGCGAGAGTGACGTTGGCAATTCGGTTCAGCAGACCACCGACGGTGGATACATAATTGCAGGCGGGACTGCGTCCTTCGCTACAGTTTGGCAAGATGTTTATCTTATAAAGACCGATACAACCGGCAATAGGCTCTGGGAAAAAACATTCCATGCCGGCGTTGAGGATCAAGCCAATTCGGTTCAGCAGACAACCGATGGCGGGTATATAATCATCGGTAAGACTAGAGCACCTCGTGCAGAGGATGATGATGTTTATCTGGTAAAGACGGATTCGGCCGGAAATAAGAAGTGGGAAAAGACCTTTGTAGGAAGTAGGAGTGACGTGGGCAATTCGGTTGAGCAGACTAGCGACGGCGGGTACATAATTGTGGGGAAGAGTAATTCCCTCGGAGCAGGCGATGATGATGTTTATCTGATAAAAACAGATTCGACTGGAAATAAGGAGTGGGAGAAAACATTCGGAGGAAACCGGAGTGACGTTGGCAATTCGGTTCAGCAGACCACTGACGGAGGGTACATAATCACTGGTTGGACTTACTCCTTCGGCGCGGGGGATTACGATGTTTATCTCATAAAGACGGATTCGGCCGGAAATAAGAAGTGGGAAAAGACCTTCGGAGGAGTCGAACATGACTCCGGCAATTCAGTTCGGCAGACCACGGACGGCGGATACGTAATCGCAGGCTCAAGGTCGCATGACGTTTATCTAGTAAAGACCGACGCAGACGGAAATAAGGAGTGGCAAAAGACCTTCGGAGGGAGCCAGAGTGACGCGGGCTGTTCGGTTCAACAGACCGTAGATGGCGGGTACATAATCACTGGCGTCTCTGATTCCTTCGGCGCGGGGGATGACGATGTTTATCTTATAAAAGTAGGCACAAGGGATTCTGATTAGAGTGATGAAGAAAACTGAAAAATTTGATAGAGTAGAGATAGAAGAGTTCACTCAATTGGATTTTATTCATCGTTAACGCGAGAAGCCAATACGTGAAAAAAACAGGGGTGGTCTTAGGGCCAACGTTGACCCGAAGTTGTGAATCGACTGTGATGGGGCAAAGCTAACCACCGATGCAAGTTTGCTTGGAAAATTTTCTTCGGCGGGTCATCTGTCAGCGGCCAAAGGAAAGTGAGGTTAGTTATGATGTGTGTTCAGAACAAAAAGACATTCGAGGGGATACTACTCAGGTCGGGCATGGCCCTTTGTTTATTCCTGATAGGATGTGGAGACAAGTCCGTTGAGTGCTT
>JABXJX010000119.1 GCA_013375375.1 Desulfobacterales bacterium
ATTTAGCGGAGCAAACTTAGAACCTTCAAAAATGGTCAATTGGAGCGAAGAAAAGAGTTTTTCGACAGTCTCGTTAGTAAAAATAACAGAATTTGAATGCTGATAATGCGACACTAATTTTTTGCTTTTAATTTTGTTTCAATGAGTTCTTTATGTGTAAGGCGGAGCAGATTCGATAGTTTGTGGACCAGATAATCTTCATGTTTGTCGAGTTCTCCATCCGTATATGCAATCTTCCAGATTGTTTCAATGATCCGAAGTTTTTCCTCTCTTGAATAATTCTGATTGATAAGATTAGTAAATTGCCACAAATCTATACTCCCATTTAGCTCTTCATGTGAAGCTTCAAGAAGCGCAACAGCATATTCATCTGACAATTGATAATCTTTTTTCAGAATAGAGATAATATGTTCTCTTTCCGACTCGCTGAACTCTCCGTCTATATGAGACATCTCCAGAAAAAGAGCACAGGTCGCTACACGGATGTCATGAGATCTTTTCCTCTCTTGATCCGCAGGACCATCACTTGTAACTTTGCCGAAAAATGTCTTAACAAGATCAATCATTTTTTAATATTCTGATTTCTTCATAAAACGAATTTCACCACATACCTTCAACTGTCCGGCTATCGGTCTAACTTTACTCAACTTCTTGCGAAATGTCAACGGGCCGTTGCCCAAACATAAGGGGAGAGAGATGAGGGTAATGTCAGCTACTCGACATGGCCGGACCCCCATTTGGTATCAGCAGAGATTTTTAAATGGGCCAGGATTTCTTTTACTGCTTTGTCAAGTCTCATGGATTGTTCCAAGATGATTCCCGCATATTCTTTCAGCCGATCCTCGGGATAGTCCCTGCCGGAGATCAGTCTTGCAAATCCGCCAACGGCAACCAAAGGGTTTCTCAATTCATGCATCAATTTGAGGGACACATCGTTTGCAAACTGCAATACTTCTATCCGCTTCTGATTTTCATACGTCCGCTTCTCGCTCTCCCGCAGCTCCTCCTCAGCACACTTGCGCTTGGTGATGTCCAGAAAGCTTTCGAGTAAATGCTTTTGGCCGGCCAGTATTACAGGAACCACTGTCTTGAGAATCGGCACCTCATTACCATCGGCCGTCAGTAACACACTTTCCGTGTTGTCAAGGTTCTCTCCCAGATCTGTGGCCGGACACCGGCCTCCCTCTGCCGGGCAGATATACTTATGACACACACAGTTGAGAATCTGCTCCCTTGGAGCACCGATCATTTCCCCGGCAGCGGCATTAACACCGACGATGATGTGGGTTTTTGGATCAATCACTACAATCCCGGCTTGAACGGTATCCAATATAGCCTTTAAGCGTGTTTCGCTTTCCCGCAACGCCCTGTCGGCCCGCATGCGTTCATCTATCTCGCTTCTCAAAAGCGTATTGGCCCTCGAAAGCTCGGCGGTTCGCTCCTCAACCCTCTCTTCCAGTTCGTCGTGAGCCTTTCGCAACTCCTCTTCCGCCCGCCGGCGTTCGGCGATTTCCTCATTTAGTTGCCGTGCATAGACGATTGTCTGGTCGTAGGCAACTTCCAGCTTGCGAGCATTCTCCCGCAGCGCATCCTCTGTCTGCTTCCACTGAAGAGCCTCTTCTTCTTGCTCTTTGACCCTTCGTTCCAATTCTTCATATGTTGGCTTTTTAGACATTAGGCTACTCAGTATGGACTATAAATACAGCTTCCCAACAATGACCTCTCATGGCAAACGCTGGATGCAACTCCGGCAGCTTACATCATCATTTTGGGAACAGGATCGATCGGTATTAATGAAAGAAGCCACCTCCGTTCGAGTCCTTATCACACGGTTTATGACGGGCTGGTTGTGTGGTGACAGTCGTCTATAGACCGTCGCGGCAATAATAATCCCCAGAAACAAACCTGCCGAGGTAAAGATAAGCGCATTGGTTACATGAACAGCTAAGCAACCCGTGAAAATGGCACCGACTGCGAGTCCTGATATCCCTCCAAGCACCGGAATGCCCAGGAGCACGGCAACATTCTTCATCAGTATACCGGAACCATGACTGACGGAAACCCAATCGCCAACACCTGCGCCGGCCATGTTCAATGCCTCGATCCTTACGGTAGAGCCGTCGGTTGCACAGTGACAGACCTTGGCGGATACTTCGGGGGCATTGGGAATACCCGGCATATCCGGTCTGATGACGACCTCTGCTTTACCATCCGCCGTGAGACTTGCGACGAAACCTTTATGATAAGGCATCTTACTTCTCCTCTATAACTAAACTTAATTATCTTATCTATCACAATTGGAGGAGTCCTTAAATCGCTGTTTGACAAGGGTAAAAAAGGCATCAGCTCCGGTATGACCTCGGCTCTGTTCGTCCATCCCAGGGCCATTTTTGCCTGTATCTTTCGGGCAACTGCCCGTTCTGGTTGTTCGTCAAGTAGATTTAGTTAAAGATCCTCCGACCCTGTATAAAGCATCCATCAAATGACCTAACCGTCCGCGCAATTTCTTATAACCGTCTGCCGTCAATTTGCCTTCACACGATTCAACGGCCTTAATAGTCTCTTCTATTTTTTCAAGTGCTGCATCAACAAGACCGTGCTGGCGGAGCTTGCGTTCCATTTTCTTTTTCATCCGCGTTGTTTTCTCCTTCCAACGGGTTTCGTGAGCTTCAGAGGAACCAGAGTTAAAATTGCCCTTGCCTACCTGCCGAACAGCTTTTTGAGACCATTGCCGACGCTCTCAACCACGCCCTTTTTCTCTTCCTCCTCGCCGCCGGATACCTTGACCCCCTTCTTCGCGGCCTCGATAGCAGCAAGGCAGGGGTTCTCCTCGTCGCCCGAGCTGCCGGTAGCCAGGGCCGTGGCAATGCCAGCCGGCCCGAACAGCACAGCGCCGCCCACCGCCTTGCCGAGGGTAATTACGGTCCGCGTTCTGTCGATGGCAAGCGAGGGATTGGCGAGCGTGCCGCCCAGCTTGAACGACTTCGTCAATTCGGTAAGGCTCAGGCTGAGTTTCCCGACGCCCTTGATGCCGATGCCTTTCTTTGGTGACGGATTGAGCGACAGGGCCAGCTCCTCGGTTTTCAGGTTCAGTTTGCCGTCTCCGACCACGGTCATGATGTTGGTATCGAATACCAGCGCGGTGCTCTCTGCGAGCCCGTCCTTGATGTTGAAGCCGATGACAAAGCAGTTGAGTTGGGTAAGGTTCGTCTCATGCTTGGACGGATTGAACAACTGGAAGATGCCCGAACTGAGGTCTGTACCAAGTAGATCAATGTACTTATTGCCGATCCGGCCATCGCCCATCACCATGATCGCCTTGCCGTTAAGCCCGGCCATCAGCGCGGCCATTGAGCCGCCGCTGCCGTTAAGGTCGATTTCGATATCCATCTTACCCTCGATGATTCCGTTGACCTCCAAATCCTTTAGCATGCGACCGAGGTCTAACTGGTCTGTCTTCAATACCAGTGCCAGATTTGCAGATTTGCCTTGCGGACGCAGGTTGAAACGGCCGTCCAGAGCGCCTCCACCGATCACGAACTTAAGCGGCCTCACCGTGAGGTGCCCATCCTCAAGCACCATGTTTACCTTGAGGTCGTTAAGCGCCAGCAGCGGCAGAAGGATTTGGCCGGCCCGGATCTTGACGTTGACATCGGCTTGTTTTAGCACATCCAGCGGCAAGGGATCGTCGGAAAAGATCTTGCCCTGCTTCGCCGCCGACTCAGAGGATTGGCCCACCCCCTCGTCTTTTGACAAGACCGGCCGCAGATCCAGTTTCCGTGACGAGAGCATTGCCACTAATCGCGGGCGTTTATCGGCCAGGGATACCTTTACCGAACCAACAAGATTACTCTCTCCGATGGTAATCTTGAGGTCGGAAATCTTGTAGGTCTTGGCTCTATCATCGGTAAGCTTGGCCGTCACCTTGAACGGCCCCGCGTCGGTCGGCCCGGCAATACCGGCAATCGACCGACACTTAGCGTTTATGGTAAGGGCGAGGCCCTTGGCGTTTATAGCGTCCCTAATCGCACCGTCCACGGCGACGGTTGCATCACCGGCCTTGGCTGTCAGCTTCAGAGACAATGCCTTGCCAGGATCGGTCAATGCGATCAGCGGGCCGAAGGTTCCGGCAACCTCGAAGGGCTTTCTGTTATATGCGCCCTTGAGTTCCAGTTCAACCGGACTCTTTTTGTCCGAGGCCATAGCAGTAAGGCTGTCCAGCCTCACCACATAAGTACGACCCGACCGCTCGTCTTTGTAAGTAAGGCGCCCCTTTTCGATCCGCACCTCGTTGAAGGTCAGCGCCGGCAGCGTCATCTCAGCTTCGGCAGGGGTCTTTTCTTTTGGTTCTGCCGGCTTTGCCTTTTTTACGGTTTTGAACTCGAGATTCGATTTACCCGACTTGTTGGTCGCAACCAGGATGTCGGGCTCGACCAAGATCAGCCGCTTGACATCGATGGTCCCGCCTATAAGAGGAAGGAGCGCAACCTGAACCTCGAAACGCCTGATCTTGGCCATCTCCGGCCGAAAAGCCCACGGTGCGTTCTGGAAACGCACGTCTTCTACCACAAGTGCCGGGGTGAGGACGATCTCCAGTTCAATGTCGCCTCCCAGGATCAACTCACGGCCGGTAGCATCCTTGACCGCACGAGCAATCTTCGGCTTGAGGCTGTTGAAGTCGTAGCTCGACAGTATGACATAGATCGTCACGATCAACGCGACAGTCAGGGCGACGGCGACACCAAAGATCCATTTCCAGCGCATTGTAATTACTCCATGATAAGAGCTTTGATAACCAAAAGAGCAGCTGTTCCTGACAGGTTCAGGAATAAGTGAAAAGGAATTTTTCAAGGCTCTTTATATATATCTTTGCAAATAACTCAAATACAGTCAACCAACCGAATCAAATTATGGTTACAAAGAGGCAAAGTACCGCAAAAGCAAGCGCTAA
>JABXJX010000014.1 GCA_013375375.1 Desulfobacterales bacterium
GCTTTCCAGAAATCACGCCGGGTACTATTCTTTCAAGACTTCCTTGATTACATTGATCAACTCATCCGGGTCGAGAGGTTTTTCAATATAACCATCCGGTATCGTATATTTAGTTAATCCTGTAGTCTCGACGAATTTTTTCTCATCCCGTAGCGGCTGCTTATACATAAAATTTCTGAAATCGACGCCTGTCACCTCAGAGACACCTGTCACCACGACCACGGGAATATTGCTCAAGCTCGGGTCCTTTCTCAACTCCTGGAACATGGTAATGCCGCTTTTCCTTGGCATCATCAGGTCGAGCAATATCAGGTCCGGCCTCTCCTTGCGCACGAGTTCTAACCCCTCAACCCCGTCTTTGGCACCTATACTTGTATAACCGTTCTCTTCGAGTACCGCACTGACAAAGGTTATATGATCCGGCTCGTCGTCCACAATCAATATTTTCTTGGACATTTTTCTCCTCCCTACGATGATAACCTCAAAAATACTTTATGGTTTACTTGCCACCCATGTAAATACATAGGCACGCGATAACTCTATCCGGCATCTTACAGACCCAAGAGGGCCCCTATCTCGGGGTGTTTGGTTATGACCTTGAGGAACTGAGCGGTTCGACGATCCAGCCGGCCCTCAAGGATGGCCGACACCTTCTGCATAACCAGATATCCCATGGTGTTGTCACGGTCAAGGAGAGCCGAAAATTTATCTCCGGGCATGACAAACATTTCGCACGGTTCAGCACAAACAGCATAAGAGGTATGGGTTGCCCCCGGACGCAGGGCAGACCAGCCAAACGAGTACCCCGGTTTAATGGAACCAAGGGAAATAATAAGGGTTGGAGCGAGTTCTGCCTCAAGCAATACCTTGCCGTTTTTCAATGAATAGAAACGGTCTGCCGCATTCCCTGCTTCATACATTACATGTCTGTCATCAAACGACTCCAGTTGAACAATGGGAAGTATCTGTTTAAGCATCTGGTCCGGCAAATTCTCAAACAGCAAGATCCTTCTCAAGTCTTCTATAGAAGCCATATATATCTCCTCTCCGTGCCGGTCTTTATTATTGTAGTCCGTCTATATCACAACAACAGGTAAACTATTATCAAAAAAACAGTAGCCAGGGCCGCACTTATCCCTACCGGTGAGGCGCCTGTTCGCAAGGCCGCACGCGTCCTTTCGATCTTGCCTTGGAGTTCTTTTCCCCTTGCACCACCAGCACTCCACAGAGGAAGCATAGCCCCAAGGGTGAGGATCTGCGAGCCGTGTCTGGACAAACGGCCGAGCGCTCCGGCCAGCCCACCCACAATAATCCTGTCTGAGAGCCTGTTTATGCCGTTCAGAGCCTTGTCCATGATATAGTAAAATAGTCGTCCCCCTTTGCGGTAGAACCAATCGGTATCAATAGAGATGGTCTCTGTTCGCTTGAGTAGCTTAAGAAACAGGAAAAAGACGAGGGCCGAGAGCATGAGAAGTTGTAACTGGGCAACCACATGATTGAACGTGTAAGCCTGGTAATGAACTTCATAGGGCAAAACATTATAGAGCGGCTGCGGATAAAGACCAAGGAAGATGCACATAAAAGACAGGAAGGCCATGGCAATGAGCATTGGTTTGTTGGTTTCCCCGGGCCGCAGGCCTTTGTCCTTGGCGAAAAAGACAAAGTAGGGAAACTTGATCCCCGCATGGAGGAAGACACCTGCGGATGCGATCTCCAACACAAGCCAGACCCATACCAGGTGTTCATGAATCGCCCCGTCTATGATCAGGGATTTGCTTGTAAATCCGCTCGTTGCCGGGAATGACGAGATGGAAAGGGCTCCAATAGCACCAAAGATCAGGGTCAATGGCATGGTTTTGTATAGCCCTCCAAGGTCGGTGCATTTGCTTTTTCCGACCATATACAGAACAGAGCCGGCCGACATCCAGAGAAGGGCCTTGTAAATAATGTGACAGAAGGCATGAGCTACAGTGCCATTTAATGACATCATCGTCCCGATACCCACCCCTGTGACCATGAAGCCCACCTGGTTGATAATGCTGTAAGCCAAGATTCGCCGCATGTCGTTTTCCAGAAGTGCATAAATAATACCGTATAATGTCATCATACAACCGACCACTATAAGTACCTCCCAGCCGGGGAAGCCCCGTACCAGGGTGTAAACCGCGGTCTTTGTGGTATAGGCGCTAAGGATTACTCCTCCGGTCACAGTGGCCTCGGGATATGCGTCGGGGAGCCAGGCGTGTAAGGGGGGCGCTGCGGCGTTAACCAAAATTCCAATTAGGATAAGATAGGTCCCCAGGTTCCGGTCGGTTATTGCATTAAAGGCAATCGATCCGGTCTGTGTTATATAGATGACCATGCCGGCCAGCAGGCAAAGCCCACCAAAGATATGTACCAGGATGTAACGCATGCCGGCTGCCTGGGCCTTTTTGGTTTTTCGACCCAGGATAAGAAAGGTGGAGGCAACAGCCATAACCTCCCAGAAGAAATAGAGCGAGACCAGGTCGCCGGCAAAGACAACGCCAAGGGCGCTTCCAATGTAGAAAAGTGCGGCCATATGCTGGGTGCTGTCTTTTAGATAAAAGGCATAGACAAAGGCTGCAACCGCATTCAGGGTAAAGATATACCCAAAGACCTTACTCAGTTTATCCACCCTCAAAAACGTAAGGTCAAAGCCAAAGAAATGGACCTGCCATGAGGAACCTACCTGGAGCTGGGAGATCAAATAAAAGGCGGCAGCAGGAAGCAGGATAACATACCAGTTTCTGGCGTTACCCTTGAAAAAGGGAACCAGCAAGGCACCGAGTATCAAAATTGCTGCTGGCGGAAAATCACTTATCATAATAGTCCTCTTTTGCTTTCAACACCAGAGCCACTAATTTGGAAAAGAGTATAAGAACCGCACACGAGACAAATCCTAAAAGCGCGTAGAATCCCAAAAGACCGTCAAACCCAAAGTGCGCATGCCTGTGGGTAAAAAAATCAGGCACCACCAGCAGCCCACAAATAGCATACAACATGATCCAGAGCTTTTTTATGGATTCAGGCCTGTCAAACCAGTCGAATTCTTTCTTTTGCTTCATGTTCTCTCTCCTCTTACCCGCCTATGGCGAGTTTTGCCAAATTGAGAAAGAGTGTTGGGTAGAAAAACAGTACAATAGAGCCGACTGCGGTCACTACCAGTGGGGCCACGCACCATATGGGGGCCTCTTGTATTGTGTTTTGAAACATGGACTCCTCGGACGTGCAGAAAAAGGCCTTATAGACAACCGGAAGAAAGTATGCAGCGTTAAGGAGTGAACTCCCAAGAAGGACTAACAACATAGGCATTTGATCGGCCTGAAGGGTTCCCAAGACAAGATACCACTTGCTGAAGAATCCACCAGTGGGTGGGAGCCCGATCACACTCAGAGAGCCGATGAAAAAAGCAATCATGGTGACCGGCATCCTTTTGCCTATGCCGACCATTTCACTGATGTTCTTCTTGCCCGTGGCCACAAAGATAGCACCGGCGCAAAAGAAGAGGGTAATCTTGCCGAATGCGTGCATGGCGATATGGGTCATACCGCCGATCATCCCCTTGGGAGAGAGGAGTGCAACGCCGAGTACAATATATGATAGCTGTCCGATGGTTGAAAAGGCAAGGCGCCGCTTCAGGCCGTCCTGGGTAAGGGCAATAAGCGAAGCCGTTATTACGGTAAAGGCGGCAATATAGCAAACCACGGTACCAAGATGTAGATTCGTCAACAGGTTTATTCCGAACACACCCGTCAGCACGCGAAGAACGCTAAAGGCGCCCACCTTGACAACAGCAACCGCGTGCAACAAGGCACTGACCGGGGTGGGCGCGACCATAGCTGCCGGAAGCCATGAATGAAGCGGCATAATTGCTGCCTTGGCAAACCCGAGCACGAGCATGAGAAGAAGCACCACCATGGTGGCTTTGGGTTCGGTTCCGGCAAAGATACCTTGCATGGAAAACTCGAGGGTTCCTGTCATATTGTAGCAGATCAGCATTGCCGGAAGAACGATTCCGATTGAAGTGCCTACAATGTACAATAAGTATTTTCGCCCTGAGCGGCGCGCTTCTGGGTCCTGATGGTGTGTGACGAGAGGGTAGGTGGCAAAAGAAAGCATCTCATAAAATAGATAAAGGGTCAGCAAGTTGGCTGAAAAGGCCACACCAACGGTTGCTGAAAGAGCAAGGGCAAAGAAGACAAAATACCTGGTCTGACTGTGTTCTTTTAACGCTCGCATGTACCCTATGGAATAGGCAGATGTCACAATCCACAGCGATGAGGAGACAAGGGCAAAGAGCATTCCAAGGGCATCAACCCTGAACTTGATCGCTACTCCCGGGACGACTTGGGCAACCGTATACACGATCTCCGCCCCTTTCAAGACCGCCGGAACCATGGAAGCAATGATCAGAACCTTGGCGACTGCCGCCACAAAGGTCCATGCCTCGCGGACATTCGGCGCCCTGCTTGAAGCCAGAATGGGTGTAATCAACAAAGAGACCAAAACAGCCAGCAGGGGTTTTATTGATATGATCGTTTCCATATGATCCTTATTCTACCTGCGTTATACAAGACCTTTTGGTATGGCAAATTCAATAATGTGGTTTACAATATCACCGGTGTAAAGACCGACCAGTACCAAGATTGCGGCAACGATAAAAAGCGGAACCAGCATGGTAACAGGGGCCTCATCCATGGGTTCGGGATGACGATCGTGCCCGTGCCCGTGGTGATCGCTAAAGGGTTCATAAAAGCAGATCTCAAAGACCCTGAAAAACAGAACCACATTTACCAGGCTGCTAAACAGAAGCGCCACCATAAAACCATAATGACCGGCTTGAATAGCTCCCGAGATCAAATACCACTTGCTGAAAAACCCGCATGTGGGAGGAACCCCGATCATGGAGATGGCCCCTATGATAAAGGCCCCCATGGTGAAAGGCATCTTACGAAACAAGCCCTGCAAGTCCTCAAACTCAGCCCCCTTTACTTTGTAAACAATGTTACCTACAGCCAGAAACACACACAAGGTCATCAGGGCATCGTTTGCGATATGGAGGATCGCTCCGGTCATGCCGACACGGTTTCCAAGCCATGCGCCGCCGACCATATAACCGACTTCTGCGATAATGATATAGGTCAACATCTTCTTCAAATTGCGTTCTTTGAGGGCAAGGATGGCGCCCATGAAAATGGCAATAACGGAAAGCCAGACAATAGGCTTGCTCACCGCCAGAATGTTGAAGCTAAATTCCGGTGTAAAGATAGTCAGGATGAGACGTATCATCACATAGATCATCACCTTGGTTACCAAGGGGGCAATCAAGCTGCTGGAGGCAGACGGGGCGTGTGTGTATGCATTGGGCAACCAGGCATGCAGGGGGAAGAACGCCATCTTAATCCATACCCCGACCATACAGATGATAAAGGCGGCCATCACTGCCTTGGACTGATAAAGGTCGGGAAGTATCCCGGCAATATCAACCATATTCAGCGAACCGGTCATAATATAGAGATACCCGACACCCAACAGATAAAAGCAGGCACCAATGGTCCCCATGTATAAATAGTTGAGAGCCGACAGCGGCCCGCGCCCACCCCCCATGGCGATCAGGCCATAACCGGTCAGCGCCGCAATCTCCAGCAACACGTACAGGTTAAAGGCGTCTCCGGTAACCACGATACCTAAAAGGCCGGTAACCATCAGGACATATAATGTATAAAACGGACCTATTTTCTCCGGGAATTCCTGCTCAATACTCTTTTTGCTTGCAATCGCGTTAAGGAGGGCTACTATCGAGACCACAGCCAAGACCAGCCCATTGAGATGATCAACATAGTAGGCTATGCCCATAGGCGGGTCCCATCCTCCCAATTTATAAACAATCACCCCTTCATCCAATACCCTGAACAGCAGGCCGACCGATGAATAGGCCGCAACGGCCAAGGCTGCAACGGTAATCGGAAAACACCACCTTTTGTTCACCCAGCCAGCAATACTGATAACAAGGGCGGACAGCAACGGAACAACAACAATAAGTGCAGGATATTGTAGGCTCATTCTTCCCTTATCTGCGCCAAGATTTCATCTTCTTCAAGTGTGTTATACTGGTTATAAACTCTTATGGCCAAAGCAAGTGCCACACCAAGGGTTGCTACCCCTACCACGATAGCGGTCAGCATAAGAACATGAGGCAGCGGATTAACGTAGTCTGCGGCATGAACTACGTGATGACCGTGGCCGCCATGACCGTGCTCTAAAATAGGAATGGTAGCTCCTTTCTTGACGCCGATGGATACGTAAAACAAGATGATGGCTGTTTGAAAGATATTCATACCCACGATTTTTTTGACCAGGTTGTTCTTGGCGATCATGGCATAAAGGCCGATCATCATTAATGTGATATAGATCCAATAATTATACTTGGCGACGATAATTGAAATTAGATCAGCCATGTTCTAAAGCCCCTGATTATATTTGCCTCCAGATGAGACATTATTATAAATCCAGATCATGGTGCACATAACCGCAATTCCCACACCGATTTCCACAATCAAGATGCCGTGGGATCGTGCCATAATCGAATCGACATGGAGTACTGATGCGAGAGCACTGTAGTCCAGGAAATTAAGCCCTAACAGCAGGCAAAGGGCCCCGGTTCCAGCATAGATTAAGACGCCGACAGAACAAAGTAGGGCATCTAACTTTTCGGCCATCCGTTTAACAGCAGTCCTCAGATCCTGGGAGATCGCAAGTAAGATGATGCTTGCCCCTAAGATAACACCGCCCTGGAATCCGCCGCCTGGGCTGTGATGGCCGTGGGCAATCACATACAGGGCAAAAAGCTGAATAAAGGGGATCAGCAATCGGCAAACCGTCTTGATGATCAGATCGTGAGGTGTCCACAGGGAGTCGATTCTTTCAAAGTCGTCAGACGGCGGTAGCTCGCCGCCTTCTTTTACCCGTAATGTTACGCCTGTAAGGACGTGCCGATAATGCCTTGCTTCAGGTTCTTCCCTTCTAAAGGTTCGCAGGAGAAGAAAAACCGCCATCCCGGCAGAAAAAATCACCGTGGTTTCAAACATAGTGTCAAAACCTCGATAGTCCGCAAGGACAGCCGTGACGATGTTGGGTACTGATGTTTCCTCCATGGTCTTTTCAATGAAGTGAGGAGAAAGGTACGTGCTGGCAGGAGATGCCGGGTCTGACCACGCAGGAAAGTCTGCTGCAGCGTAAACAAGCAACGCACCCACTAAAATCGCTACGATGAGTCCTATGATCTTCAATCCTTCGTCCTCCTTGAAGTCCGAAAAACGGCTGCAACAAAAAAGACCGTGCTGACGCCAGCCCCTACTGAGGCCTCGGTAAAGGCCACATCCACCGCTCCCATGACGGTCCAGAGCAGACACATCATAAAACTGTAAGCCCCAAACAGGATGGCGGCGCCAAGCAAATCCTTGACCATGAGGGCGCCGATGCTTGTTATGACGACCAAAGTAAGGATAGCCAAATCTATCGGCCAGACCATCGGCTACCTCCTTTCATCTCCCTTGGTCCAGGGAGCCAGACCGGCCCTGACGCCGGCATCAACAATAGCGTGGGTGGCCGTGGGGCTGGCCAGAAAAACAAATACGACAATAAGGAGAATCTTCAGGCTGGTCAGCAACGCGCCCAGAGAAAAATGGTGCAGGTTAAATAGCGCAAGACTAATTAAGGACAGCAGCAAGCCAAGTGTGTCGAGTTTGCCGGCCGGATGCAGCCGCGAATAAAAATCCGGAAAGCGCAGAATCCCCACAGCACCGCCGGTAAAGAAAAGCAACCCGGCAAATAAGAACAATATTACGACTATATCCATCTGTTACAATCTCCCTTATACCTCGTCATGCAAACCCTTTCGCTTTTGAAAGTATCTTGAAGCCGCCAGCACTGCAACAAAGTTTAACATGGCATAAGCCAGGGCGATATCAACGAACATGTCCACCCGATGGTAAAGCAGGCCGATCAAGATCAGCAGGACAGTGGTCTTACTTCCGATCGCGTTGACACCGATCATGCGGTCCACGACCGTCGGCCCAAAGACCCCGCGATACAAAGAGAGTAACATCAAAAAAGCCAAGTATAAGCTGCAATACAAAAAGATGTTATCCATCAGTTCTCACCAAATGCTTTTGCGACCCTTCGTTCCATCTCGCCCGGCAGGGGGTCCCCGGACGCCTTGTCAATGGCATGGACCTTGAAATTTCCATCAACAGATATATCAACTGTGATGGTTCCTGGGGTCAGCGTAATTGAATTGGCAAATGTGACCAAGGCCAGGTCGCTTTTTAGCTTGCTTTGAAATTTAACGATTCTCGGATCGATCAGTTCCATCATCCTCGGATGGAAGGCCAGATACAAGACGTGAAGATTCGCTTTAATTATTTCGACCATCAGCCATGGAATATACCTGATAAACCGAGCCCACTGAGCTAAAAGTCCTTTTATTCGTGGAGAAGAAAACAGCAGGTCAGACGAAAGGTAAGCAACGATTCCACAGGAAATGAGCCCGAGGCTCAAATGAAAAGGATCAAACTTGCCCGAAAGCAGGATCCAGATACCGAACATGATAATGAAGGTAAGAACAAAAGGGTAAAAGAAGAGTTTTCTGTCTTGAGGATCCACAGCAGGGGAGAGGTCCTCATTGTCGTTGTGAAGAGAGCGCTCGCGGTCTGGATTTTCTTGGCCTTGTTTATCCACTGGGCCTTCCTATCTTTACGTTATTGTCAAGCGCCATGTGACTGGGTGATGGCTCAAAAAAACTTTACATTTCAAGAAATAGGGATTCGAGCTTATACTTTACATCTTCACAGTTCGAATCCCAGCTTGTATGCGAAGGGTCATGCCCTTAGTTAAAGATTTTTTTGCAAATTATCGCAAATGGTGATTCCTTTAGTATTCTCTTCCGGAATTGTCAAGGAAATTTTCCGGTTCCGGCCGCTTCAGCTTTGAGCTTCAGGGCCTCCTCATAGACGATCTTCCTGGGAATGCCGTATTTTCCGGCAACCTCCTTTACCAGATCAGACAAGGGGCGGTCTGTTTCAAGGCGCAGCCGCCTTAGTTCGTTCAGGATTAAGTTGTGGTCGAATTTCCCTGTTTCTTCATGGCCTCCCACAAGGAGCGTACATTCGCCTTTCAGGGTGGAACGAGCTGTTAATACTTTTAATATTTCGCTCAATGATCCTCTGAGGGTCTCCTCATGAATCTTGGTCAATTCCCGTGCCACCACGGCCTTTCGGTCTCCCATCAGATCGATGATTTCTTGTATCAGGCTCAGGAGTCGCTTGGGAGACTCATAGAAAATGAGGGTTCGCGGTTCTTCTTTAAGTTTTTCCAGAAAGCCTTTGCGCTTGGCGGGTTTCCGGGGAACAAATCCTATAAAAACGAAGCTGTCTGTAGGAAGTCCTGATACGCTCAATGCGGCAATCGAGGCCGAGGCACCCGGGATCGGTACGACCGGAACGGCTGCCTCCAGGGCCGCACGCACAAGATAATGGCCCGGATCTGATATGGAGGGTGTCCCCGCATCCGTTACAAGGGCAATGGAGTCGCCGGCCCTGAGTTTCTCGAGAAGTCCCGGGGTACGCTTCTCTTTATTGTGGTCATGGTATGAGACAACCGGCGTATGAACTTCATAGCGCGTAAGGAGCTTTCGGGTCTGCCGGGTATCCTCGGCCGCAATCAACCCCGCCTCTTTCAGGATACGGATTGCTCGCAAGGTGATGTCTTCCATGTGGCCTATAGGAGTAGCTACCACAAAAAGAGTCCCGAGTGTGTCAGGAGAACTTAGGGGCTTTGCCCCGGTTGGAGTATTGGAACAATGGAGTACTGGAGTGTTTGGCATGGTTGTTATTTGTTAATCGTTAATTGTTATTCGAATAACTAATAACGAATAACGTAAATGCTTGGCACAAATAAATCGCAATTAAAAGCCCTTTGGTCTCAATAAGTTATAGAAATTTCGAGAGATCAGTAGGCAAGTTCAAAGGCATTTTTGATGACTTCAATATCCGGGCCACCCGGCAGCAGGCGGATGGCCACCACGTCGAAGCGGGCCTTCTTATCCATTTGCTTAGTCTTTTTCAGGTATTCGAGGGCCACCATCGATATCTTACGCTGCTTTCGTGGTGTCACTGCCCACTTGGGCTCTCCAAACCGGTCTGTTCGTCTGGCTTTTACTTCGATAAAGACAAGCACACGACCGTTTCGGGCGATGATATCGATCTCTCCCAGTTTGCAACGATAGTTTTGTTCGATAATTTTATATCCGTGTTTTTTCAAGAATTTTATAGCAAGGGTTTCGCCGCTTTCACCTGTGTGGCGCCGCTCGTCATTGGCTGGGTCTTCTGTTCTTTGAGTATACTTTCTAAACATAGAGGTTTTCCGGCTTCAAATATTCCCTGACACCGCGGAAGGTTTTCCTGTGGATCGAGCAACATCCAAAATTGCGAATCGCATCACGGTGTTCTTTTGTGCCGTAGCCTTTATTCCTGGCAAAGCCGAATTCGGGGAACTCCTCGTCATAAAACCCCATGAGTCGATCCCGAGTTACCTTGGCAACTATGGATGCTGCCGCGATACTCAGACACCGCCTGTCGCCATGTTTGATAGTCTGTTGGGGAACAGGAGATCTGATCGGGAAGATACCGTCAACCAGCAAGTAGTCCGGGGCCGGTTTAAGATTATCGACCGCCATGCTCATGGACAAGAGGGAGGCCTGCAGGATATTGATCCGGTCGATTTCAGCCGGATCGACAATCCCTATCCCCACGGAGACGGCCTGCTCATAGATCGCATCAAAGAGCTGCTCTCGTTTTTTGGGGCTCAGTCTCTTGGAATCATCGAGATGGGGGAGGTGAAACCCTTGAGGCAGGATGACCGCTGCGGAGATCACCGGGCCGGCCAGGGGCCCCCTTCCGGCCTCGTCGATGCCGGCAATTTTTGGATATCCCTGTTTGCGGACCCCTGATTCGAACTGCTTGGGATTAGCGTCCACGATTCATGATCCAGTTTAGTCGTCAAGTTGTAATGTAGTTGAACTACTTAACCAGTCGACCAATTGCGAAGCGTAGCTGAACCCAGTTCAGAGCTAATTGGGACGCAGTTCCTTGATCCTGGCCGATTTGCCCCGCAGTTTTCTCAGATAATAGAGGCGCGAGCGACGAACCCGGCCACGAGAGACGATCTCGATTCGGTCGATGTTGGGAGAATGCAGGGGGAAAATGCGCTCCACCCCGATCCCATAGGAGACCTTCCGCACCGTGAACGTAGCGTTCGTAGTCCCTTTGCGTTTCCTGATGACAACCCCTTTAAAGATCTGAATCCGCTCCTTGTCTCCTTCTTTGATCTTAACATACACCTTTACGGTATCGCCGGGTTTGAAATGCGGCAGGTCAAATCGCATCTGTTCTTTTTCAATTGCCTTGATGGCTTCCATATATTCCTCCAAGTAAAGTGAGCTAAAGTGTCTAAAGTGAACAGGCTGTTGCCCAAATCGTGACAATTTAAGTTTCAGTTTTTTTTGCTGTTTATCAGCCGCCAAGGGAGATCTCTTTTTGAGGTCAGGTCACTGGATATTGCCTGATAGCTTCCTCAACGGCACCATATTCGACATACGGTCCTGACCCATCTACAAATGAGCTACTAAGCTTGTAGGCCACATTGACGTGTGCCTGGTTCGTGAAGTTCGATACATTCTGCCGTTAACAAGCAGGATGAGAATTGACCTGACTCAAAAAGAGATTCCCCTTGACGGCTCTCCTCTTGCCAGGTGCGCAGTTGTTTGGACAACAGCCCGTGAACTATTGACCACGCCGAAGGCGTGCACATTAACTTTAGCTCACTCTTAATTAAAATGTGTCTCTGCCCAATAGCCTGTCAAGCACAATGGCGGCGGCCGAGCGAACGGACAGATGATTATATCCTGTGTTCCCCATGATAGGGGCCAGAACATAGTCGGCTTTATCGATGAACTCTTGCGTCAGTCCCCACGCCGTGCCGAAAAGGAGCAGGCAAGGATGCCAGGCTCTTAACATCTCTGCCAGCGCATCATAACTGATATTACGCGGGTGGGGCCTGGCATCGGTTACAACAGTTATCGGCGCGCCCTCACCGTTTTCGGCGATTTCGTTTCGGACAGCCTCAAGAGATATCTCGATCCTGATTAGCCTTAATGCCTCGCTCCGGTCGGGATTGTACCTGCCGCCCACACCTTCGGTCCAGTGAGACACAATCCGCTCAACAAGTTCCCGCTGGTTTGCCAGCGGGGTAACAACATAAAAGTCCCGCACGCCGTAGGTCTTAGCAGCCCTTGATATGTCGTGTAGATCTAAGTTGCTGACAGCCGAGGCAATCACCTCACCGTTTTTATTATACACCGGATGGTGTATCAGAGCCAAATAAAGGTTGCCTGAGGCTGTCAAGACGCTGTTGAATGCTTACCTATAATGCTTTTGATGTCTTGCCGGAGTTTTTTCATAAACTCTATATCATCGGTTGTAAGTGGCTGCTCCATCAGCAGGTCCGGCCTTTCCAAAACCGTGCGAAACAGTGATGCCTGTCTCCGCCACCGCTTGATGGTGCCGTGGTCGCCGGAAAGCAACACTTCCGGCACATCGGACCCTTTAAAAGACCTGGGCCGCGTATATTGCGGATACTCCAGCAGCCCGGCTGAGAACGAATCCTCCCGTGCAGAGTCTTCACTGCCGAGTGTGCCGGGAATCAATCGGCTTACTGCATCGATGACCACCATGGCGGCAAGTTCGCCACCGGTAAGAACATAATCTCCGATGGAAAGCTCGTCATCTATATGTTCTCGGACTCGCTCGTCAATGCCTTCGTAACGGCCGCATACCAAGATGAGCCTGGTGTGCCCGGCAAGTCCCTGAGCCACCCCTTGGTTAAAGACCCGGCCCTGAGGGGTGAGCAGAATCGTGTAAGCCTCAGGACCTTGCTCTTTAGCATGTTGAATCGCTTTTGTTACAGGCTCTGGTTTCATTACCATCCCGCAACCGCCGCCATAAGGGCGGTCGTCTACGGTGCGGTGCCGATCCTTGGCAAAGTCCCTGATGTCTATCGGCTCGACCGATATGGACCGGCGCTCAATTGCCCTCTTTATAATCCCGCCTCCGAGGAGGAGAGAAAACATTTCGGGAAATATCGTAAGAACCGTAAAATTCATTCGCCGAACTTAGCACTTCAGTAATGAAATTCACCCTTTTTGTGGCTTGTCCCTGGTTTAGAGGTTTCTTCGCAATCAATCCTCCAGGCCTTCAGGGAGGTCCACCTGCAAGATCCTGTTTGTGAGATCTATGTCCACTACGACAGAGTCGATTGCAGGGATTAGGATCTCCTTTTCCCCGTCACGGACTACGTATATATCGTTGCTGCCCGTGGGGAAAATGGCTGCCACCCGACCGAGGCAGCGGTCATCCACTGTAAAAACCTCTAAGCCGATGATTTGGTGCCAGTAGTAAGAGCCACCTTCAGGTTCAGGGAGCGTGGTTTTATCGATGCATAGTTCGTAGCCGACCCACTCTTTTGCCGTGTCGATAGAATCTATGCCTTCCAGGGACAGGAGAATGCCGCGCTTGTGCGGATGGGCCGATTCTATCCTGAATCGTACGACCGGCTTATCTGTTCGCCTTAAAGCCAACTCTATGCCGGGGGCAAATGAATCCGTGGATTCGGCGTAGGAGATTACATTGAGGTAGCCCTTGATCCCGTGGGTGCCCACAATTTTGCCGATGGGAACGAGGCCATTCTCATGCATGGCACGTTATTCGATGATCTCTAACACACACCGCTTTTTGATCTTGGCGGAAGCAGCGCCCAAAATGGTCCGTATGGAGCGGGCTGTGCGGCCTTGCTTGCCGATAACTTTACCCAGATCCTCCTTGGCCACTTTCAGTTCGATGACCGAGGTTTGTTCGCCTTCCACTTCGGAGACTTCTACCTGTTCCGGATAATCGACCAGCGCTTCAGCTATGTACTTGATCAAGTCCTTCATCCCACGACCTCCCGAGAGCGTTACAAGAAAAAACCGATGTTCCGAAGAAAAGTAAGCTACTGTGCAAAGTCCGTCTTAGGCACTAGCTGTTTTTGAGAAGAACCCCTCTCTCTTTAATATACTATTGACGGTTGCCGTAGGTACGGCCCCTTTTTCAATCCACTCCTTCACACGATCGTGTTTCAAGGTAACCACGGCCGGGTTCTTTAACGGATCATAGGTTCCGACAAGCTCGATAAACCTGCCGTCTCGAGGTGCATCAATCGAAGTCACAACGATTCGATAATACGGCTTCTTCTTAGTGCCATGCCTGGCCAATCTGATTTTTACAGACATCCGGTTTCTATTCCTCCTTAAAACGGCAACATCCCTCGCCCTAAAGTGCGAAGGCCGCCTTTATTCAATTTCTTTATCATCTTATGGGCCTGGACGTAATTTTTCAAGAGCTGGTTTACTTTCTGTACCGTGGTTCCGCTTCCCCTTGCGATCCGCTTACGCCGGCTTGCGTTTATAATATTATGGTTACAGCGCTCATCAGCAGTCATGGAGTCTATGATGGCACCAATGTGTACCAACTCTTGATCGTCCATCTTGAACTGTTTGAGTTGTTTGAACTTGCTCATTCCTGGAATCATCGCCAGGAGTTCCTCCATGGAGCCCATCTTTCTGATTTGTGCCATTTGATCGCGAAAGTCCTCTAAGGTAAACTGGTTTTTAAGCAGCCTTTTTTGCAACTCCTGAGCCTTCTTCTCATCAATGCCCACCTGGGCTTTCTCGACAAGAGAAAGGATATCACCCATGCCCAGGATCCTGGACGCCATACGGTCCGGGTGAAAGAGTTCCAGGGCGTCCAGTTTCTCGCCGACACCTATAAACTTAATCGGCTTTGAAGTAATCGCCTTTATAGATATGGCCGCTCCGCCGCGCGCATCCCCTTCCATCTTTGTCAGAACTACGCCACCGATGTCGAGGGCATCATTAAAAGCCTTGGCCATATTTACCGCATCCTGTCCTGTCATAGCATCGGCCACCAGCAGGATGTCGGACGGATGCACGGCTTCCCTGATCCTTCCCAGCTCGGCCATCAGCGCTTCGTCAATATGGAGGCGCCCAGCTGTATCGATCAGGAGGGTATCAAAGCCGCCTTGATGTGCCTTCCGGAGGGCATCCCGGCAGATATCGACCGGATCCATATCCTGGGTGGACGGAAAGGCCTCCGCGCCGACCTGGGTTCCAACCTTTTTCAGTTGCTCAATGGCTGCCGGCCGATATGTATCAGCAGGTACGAGATACGGCCTCCGGTGTTGGTCAAGCAGGAATTTGGCCAGCTTACCGGCGGTTGTGGTTTTTCCGGAACCTTGCAGGCCGACGAGCATGACCACAACGGGCGGGTTGCCGGCCAGGCGCAGCCCTTCGTGCTTGCTCCCCATGAACCGGGCAAGTTCTTCATTAACAATCTTGACAACCTGCTGACCCGGTGTCAGGCTACTCAGGACCTCCTGGCCTATGGCACGCTCCTTGATGGCTGCTATAAGATCCTTGACGACCTTGTAGTGGACATCGGCTTCAAGAAGGGCCAGACGCACATCCTTAAGCCCGGTCTCGATGTTTTTTTCGGTTAATTTGCCGTGGCCCTTTAGCTTCTTGAAGGCGATGTTTAATTTGTCGGTAAGGTTTTCAAACATAATAATCACCTTATTGTATGAAACCCATTATAATTATTGTTAACCAGGGTATGTGTCAAGAAAATATTTCGAAAATGTGTTATCAAGGCACAAATGCTTCAAATCACTATTTGAGCCCTTTATGTTTGTTCGTCAGGATGTAAAAAGCTTTACAGAAGAGTCCCTTGTGGGGTGGCTTGGGCAACACGACATTTCCCCTTATCGGGCCGGCCAGATCCTCAGATGGGTCTACCATCGAGGCGCCTATTCATTTTCGGAGATGACGGATCTTTCCAAGGATCTCAGGGGGTTCCTGCCGGAGCGACTATCCATAAGCCGGCTTGAGACGCGGCAGGTTCAGACCGCAAAGGATGGTTCCAGAAAATACCTTTTTCGTTTGAATGACGGCCAGCATGTCGAAAGCGTGTTGATTCCGGAGCCGGGCCGCTGGACACTCTGTATTTCGAGTCAGGCCGGATGCGGGCTGGGGTGTAAGTTCTGCCTCACCGGTCGCAACGGGCTGGCGAGAAACCTTGAACCTTCGGAAATCATTAACCAGGTTTGTGCCGTACGAGACGATCTCCTGGACCCAAGCTCTCTGACCAACATCGTATTCATGGGCATGGGGGAGCCGCTTGCCAACTACAAGAGTGTTGTGCAGGCCATCCGGATCATTACAGGAAATAACGGCCTTCAGTTTTCCGGTCGCAAGGTTACCCTTTCTACTGCCGGGTTGGCTCCAAGGATAGAGGATCTGGGTCGGGATGTTAGAGTCGGCCTTGCTGTTTCCCTGAATGCCACAGACAACGATACCAGAGACGAATTGATGCCGATCAACCGGACCTATCCGATCGAGATGCTCCTGTCAGCATGCCGAGACTTTCCGCTTCCGCCTCGCCGGATGATCACGTTTGAATATGTCTTGATTGCCGGGGTGAACGACACCCCGGGTGATGCAGAGCGCTTGGCAAGGCTATTGAGACCTTTGCGGGCCAAGATCAACTTAATACCCTTTAATCCGTATGAGGGGGCTGAGTTTAAGCGGCCTGAGGAGGGTGTTGTCCGGGCCTTTCAAAAGGTCCTCTTGGATCGTCATTACACAACGATTGTTCGTCGCAGCAAGGGGGGAGACATTTGTGCGGCCTGCGGACAGCTACTGCCTAAAATCTGAAATGCTCAAAGGGGGGAAGGCTGCTCTTTTTTGTCTTTGAGCTTTCAGCTTCAATTTACAGCTCTAATTCCCATCCTTCTTTGGCGCCGAAGGTGTTCGGGAAATCGTCTTGGGCCTCTTTCACAATGGCATCGATAAGTTCGTCTGAGTGAGATGGGTCGTAGTGAAAAAGATGCAGCGCCTTGACATTGGCGGCCTTGGCAATCTTGATCCCTTCCTCGTATGTACTATGACCCCAGGACACATGATCCTTGTACTGTTCGGGGGTATACATAGAGTCATAGATCAGGACGTCGGCATTATCGGCCAATTCCAAGAGCCCCGGATCAGGGGCTGAATAATGCTCCGTATCGGTTGCATATACGATCGATTTGTCTTGGCTGGAGATTCTGTAAGCAAATACCCCTCCAGGATGGTTTAACCTGCGATTTTTTATCTCAATACCGTCTATGTCCATGGTGTGTCCTTCTTTTAATTCCGTAAACGTGAAAGTGGAGGGCATGTCTTCCATCAGGACCGGAAAATTCTGGTACTGCTGTTGCTGTCTCATAGTATCTTCCAGTGTCACGTCTACCTGAGAAGGGCCGTATAGTTTGAAAGAGTTTCCTGCTATATACGCTGGTTTAAAAAAGGGAAAACCCTGGATGTGATCCCAGTGGAGGTGGCTGAACAGAAAAGTGCCTTTGCCTTCTCCGCGGCCAAAAGGGGTCTCGATTAGTTCGTCGCCAAGAACTCGCAGGCCCGTACCTCCATCTAATACAATCAGCTTATTGTCGACCCAGACGGCGACGCATGCCGTGTTCCCCCCGTATTCTACGGTATCACGTCCAGGCGTGGGAATCGAACCCCGTACGCCGTAATATTTGATCTTCAATGTAATCCTCCTTATATTAAAAACTTAGCAGAGAGGACCCAGAGTGTCAAGGGCGCGGTCTTGCAAAGCGCTGCTGGCACGGTTGGTCTTTTACTGCTGAAGCAATTGTGTTATATAGGATTTTGGATTGCGGGAATCTTCAGGAGTCGATAATGGATATATCCGGTATGCAAAAAGGACTGCTCAAGGCCATTAAAAACCCCGACACCATAGACACGGGCGTGCTTCAGGTGCTCGCCTATGGATACAGGACACAGAGAGATATTGAGATCAAGATGGATCAGCCGGAATTTACCTCCCTGTGTCCCATATCAGGCCTTCCGGACTTTGGGTGTATCACGATCCGTTACAGGCCGAATGATAAGATTATTGAATTGAAGTCCCTGAAATATTATTTCTTGCAGTATCGCAGTGTCGGCATTTTTTACGAGCACGTGGTCAATCGAATCTTAGAGGATCTGGTCTCCTGCGTGCGCCCCAAGTTTATGGAGGTGGTGGGGACCTTTACACCCCGTGGCGGCATAACCACTACTGTGAGGGTAGAATATAAAGAGGAAGGATAGGCCCCTGTGAGTGAATACAGACTCAGGCCGATCGGCCGGGTCCGGTCTCCATTAAAGGAGCGACACCAGGCCCCACACCAGGGCCGGCCGGCCGATGTAGAGGCCGAGCTTATTATAGAAGAGACGGTCTTGCGGGGTTTGAACGGCATTCAAGTTGGAGATAAACTTTTCGTCCTGTGCTGGCTTCACATGGCGGACCGCAAGACCCTCTTGGTCCACCCCAGGGGGAACACGGCTATCCCCAAGCAGGGGGTCTTTGCGACACGAAGCCCTGACCGTCCCAACCCCATCGGCCTGTGTTTGGTGGATGTACTTGCCGTTGAAGGGCCGGTCCTAAAGGTCCGAGGGCTTGATGCTGTGGACGGAACACCGGTTGTGGATCTGAAACCTTATGTCAGTTCGCTGGACACATAGTTGGTTAAGTGAGCTAAAATGCCTAGAGTGCCTAAAGTGAGCTAAAGCTAAGGGCTCAAGTGGACTTTTCGTTACGATTTTTTAGTAACTTTAACAAGCTGTTAAAAAACTCTTCTTTTCGCTCCGATTGCCCATTTTTGAAGTTTCTAAGTTCGCTCCGCTAAAATTGCAAAACTCGGCATACGCCTCAAACAGTTGCAATTTTTGACGCTCCGCTTCACTAAGAAACTTTTGCAAAAATGGTCAAAGTCGCTCATTCAAGAGTTTTTCAACAGCCTGATAGGCACTATAGCTCACTTTAGGCACTCACTATTTACTGGAGCAAAAAACGCATGAGAACCATACGCACAAAGAGTACCATTGCTATTGTCTTCTGTTTGACGGCCGTATTCTTGGCGGTCGGCTGTGCTGCTACCAAGAAGATAACCGGAGAGATCATGGGCAAGGGGAGTGCATTGAAGAAAAAGATAGCATTCCTGCCCACTGTGAATAAAACAGGCTACGGAGGCAAAGAGTTTCAAGAATCAGCCAGGGTTTACATGAATGACTTTTTGAAGCGCTTCTGTGATGACATCATCAACATTGATTCTCGAAAAACACGCAATCTGCTCGGACGGATACCACGGTTTTCCTTTGGCCGGCTCGACAACCTGGCCCTGGCCGAACTCGGCAGGTCCCTGGGCCTCAACGCAGTACTGGAAGAGAGCCTCTCTGAGATTCGATGCGTGGAGGACAAGCGAGGGATCTGGGGATTCAGAGACATCTGTATGTTTGTACAGATCTCCGTGCGCGTGAGGGGTTATGATGTTCAAACCGGAGCGGTCTTCTTCGACGAGTTCTTCCATGACGAGGTGGAAATCTCAGAACAAGAGTGGGAAGACATTAACAAAACAACCGGATATAAAAAGGAGACCGTAGACTGGGTTCTGGCCAAAATCACCCCCGAGATATCAAAAAGGATCTGTTACTACTTGGGTAATGAGCCCTGGAAGGGATACATCACCTCTGTTTCTAAGAATACGTTTACCATAACAGCAGGCAAGGACGTCGGCTTGGCAACAGGAGATGTCTTGGAGGTGATGGGGCCGAGTAAAACGATCAAGGGTCATGGGGGTCAAGCCTACTTGGTTTCCGGCCCCAAGATCGGCGAACTTAAGATCACAAAGATTTACAGGGACCGGGCCGAGGCGATTGGAGTCCTTGGGAGTGACCTTCAAAAGAGCAGCTACGTTAAGTTGAAACAATAGGATCTGGATCACGCCTTTCCCAAGATTCGATAGATAGTTACAGGATTATGCAAACCTTTTATTGTAACAGGCGGCTTAATCTTCTCGGCAATAAACCTGTCTGATATCTCCTTATAGGTGGTCTCGCTGATCAATATCTCGCCTCCCTTGGCCAGCTTTTCCAGGCGCGAGGCAATATTGACCGGCATGCCAAAGACCGTGTATTCCTTTTTCCTCAACGAACCAAAGACACCGGTAACCACCTCACCGGTACAAATACCGATCCCAACGTTCAGGCGAGCCCCATTCTTTTTATGTAATTTTCGGCTGATAGCCATGCTGATATCCTGCATTTCAACGGCCGATTCAATCGCCCTGGGAATATCGTCCTCGTAAGATATGGGTGACCCGTAAATCACCATCATGGAATCGCCGATATGCTTATCGACCGTGCCGTTGTAATGATAGGCTATCTCTCCCAGAGGCGTAAAATAGTGGCGGTTCAGGAAGTCTGCAATTTTTTCCGGGGACATCTTGTTTGACAATTCAGTAAAGCCGCGTATGTCGCTAAAGAGTATGGTGGCCTTTTGTCTTTTGGGCTCCATGACCCTTGGATTGCTCTTGATCTCCTGGTATATCTGATCGGAGATGAACTGCCTGAGCCGTTTCCTGATCGTAATATCCTGGATCTTGTTCCGCAGCTCCACATTGTCAAAGGGCTTTGTGAGAAACCCGTCGAGCCCCTCATTGGTTGCTTGAATAGCACTTTGCATGGTGGCATAACCGGTGAGCAGTACGCGGGTAATCTCGGGATTAATGGAGGCAATCCGGGTGAGAGTTTCCAGCCCGTCCAACCCGGGCATCTTATAATCTGAGATCACGATCGTTATCTCAGAAAGGTATTGTTCGAGTAACTTGATGCCGGTTTCGCCGCTTTCCGCGGTATAAACAGTGTAAGGCTCCCGTTTCAGCGCCCGTGTTATGGAGCGTCGTACCCCTTCCTCGTCGTCGACAAATAAAAGACCGTTCATGTTCCCCTCTTGTGTAGAACTGATTTTAAAGCTCTTTTATTTCTGCAATGATGATACCAAAAAGGCGCTTTTCAAGATGGGATGTAAGTGAGCGCAATTCAGACATAATTCTTGTGGCAAAAACGAGCCTGCACTTTCACTGTAACAAAACGTTACAATATGGGGGATTACAGGATTATTAGGTGAAACGTTTCTACACACTTTCCCTTGTCTTTTTGTTCGAGTCTATTCGGGCACAAGATGTTGACAGAAACCGGCCTTGGTGGTACGGTTTTATCTGAGTTCCGATAGTGATCGTTTTAGACACTAAACAAGAGGGTGACATGGACTGAATACCAAGACCCTGTTTCTCATAAATAGAGAGGCGGGGTTTTGTGCTTTCAGCCTTTAATGACATGAGGTAGAAAAATGCGTCTCAATGTAGAAATAGGTGGCCAGCTAATGCTCCAAGTTGAAGGGATTGAAGCACGGGTCAAGAGTTTTCTTGTAGGAATGGAACCAAATGGTTATCTCATCGTCCGAGTACCTTCAATTCATGAAGTTGAAAACCAACTAAGTGAAGGCGGTGAACTCATTGTTCGTTATCTCTATTCGGGTAACGTTTATGGATTTCAGTCGAAGGTGTTGGGTTCAATTACAAAGCCGCATCCACTCACATTTCTATCTTATCCCGAGAACGTTGAGACGAGTAATTTACGAAGTAGGGCAAGGATTAATTGTTACATACCTGCCAGTGCAGTTGTTCATAAGAATATGTTCAGCGGTATGGTTACGGATATTAGTACTAAGGGAGTCAGGTTTACTGCAAGAGTTCTGAATAGACCGGATCAACAACAGATGAAGCTGGGAGATAACAGCAAGCTTTCTTTTTCCATACCGGGAATGGGGGGCATGCATGACTTTCAAGGAGAGATTCGAAACATAATGCAAGGAAAGCAAAGAATTTCGATGGGGATTGAGTTCAAAGGGATGGATGAAGAGATTGTGGATAAGATCGACGCTTATATAAGAATGGCTATGGAATATGAAAATGAATAAGGCCGCTAACCCTAAACAAGAGGGTGACACGGACTGAATACCGAGACCCTGTTTCTCAAGATGAGAAGTGGGGTTTTTTGCTTTCAGCTTTGAGCTTTCAAGTTTCAGCTTCTAATATTTTGAGACAATGCCGTGCAGTAATCGAAATAATAACAAAATAATTGGGCTGCAAAATCGCCGTATAATACTTTTTATCGTGCAATAATGCACGAAAACAAAGCGGGCTTTTCGACCCCCTATATCAAAGTTAGGCTGTGCCAAAGGAACCAGCCTAGTCTCAAGATATCGAGGTCGCTTTTTCTTTTTATGATTCTTACCCCACAACGCACAACGATTAAACCTTCCGGAGTCAGGCGATGCGCAAAGTAGTAATTTTTGTACATGGCTTAGGCGGCGACAAAACAAAAAGTTGGGGAAATTTTTCTCGACTAATTGATAACGATGAGACTTTAAAGCCCCACGTCCTATATGATTTCTATGGGTTTCCTACATGCTTATGCAGAATTCCCATTGTCTCTAAGAAGTACCCATCGATTCAAGATCTATCCTTAGGTTTAAGCACCTTCATCCGAAACAAGTACCCAACCGCCGAGGAAATCATTTTGGTCGGCCATAGCCTCGGCGGTTTAGTCATAGGGAAATATCTTATAGACATAACACCCCAGGGCACCAAAAATACTAACGTAAAAAAAATATTATTATACGGTGTGCCTAATACCGGCTCAGGCTTAGCAAACGTAGGCAATCTAGTTTCATGGAAACATCGCCAACTAAAACAATTGTGTAAAGAATCTGACTTCTTGGACAATCTTAATGACACTTGGTTTCGTCTCAATGTCTACGACCACTTTGATATAACCTGTGTCATTGGTGGTGCTGACCCAGTCGTCAGCACAGAAAGCCTGAAATCCGTCTGTAGAAATGTGAAACTTGAGGTTATACCTGAAAAAGAACATATAGATGTCAATAAACCAACCGATGAGAATGATTTGAGTTTCATCATTTTCAAAAATGTTGTTTTAAAGGAAACCTCCCCCGACATAAAGAACGCCACAAAAACAGCCCTGCAACGTAAAATCCAAACAAATAAGAATAATAAAAAATATATCCCCGATGTCTTTTTAGAAATAGATACAATAAAAGAATTTGCTAGGCATATCCTTGACCCCATTTTGTGCCTGAAAAAAATAGTCTATGAAATTAACTGCATCGATTTTACACATTTTTATTACGTATTCGACCTCCTAGATATAGAACCGTTCTCGTTACACATCGACGAGTCGTTTTTAGAAGACATAACTATCACGAACGTTCTTGATAAGAGTAAAAAGATCTACGATACGTTGGAAGACAAAATAACTTGGTTATCTAATATTGATTTTGATCGTCAAAATCTGAGGCTATCCGAGGAAAACTACAAATATCTGATCAAATACGATGGCACGAAGTGGCGAATTACACGCATAATAAAGGATTTTCAGAAGAGGCTTTTAACTATAAACAAGAAGGTCTTTTTACTGACAGAACGAGCTGGCCAAGGAAAGACCAATTTCATTTGCGATTTGGCAGAGAATTTCATCGTGAGAAAACAATTTTTAGGCGTCATGTTCTCCGGAAGTGACTTTAAGGTCACTTCGTTAGATGACATAAAAAAAACATTATTATATGAAGCATATGGCCTTCATGGCAGCCCTTCGTTTGATGTATTTATAAGTGAACTCAAGCGAATATGCATATCTGAGAATATTACATTCACGATTATTATCGATGGCCTCAACGAAAATTCGGACGTCCCCGAGTTTGCCAAGCAGCTTTATAGATTTATTGAATATTTGGTTCCTTACGATTTTATTCGGATTATCATAACTTGTAGATCCGAATATTTTAACGAAAGGACCAATAGAGTTTTTTCCAATCCTTCTTTTCAAGACGAGCTACTCTTAATCCAAGACTATAGGGCCTCTAACCGCCAAAATGCCTATTCCGGTCATTTAAGACACAGGATTGTCAACTCCTACTTCAAATATTTTGATGTTAGAAACCAGGTTTTTAATAACGTAAGGTATAGATTGTCAGAGGATTTTTTGTTACTCCGCATTTTTAGCGAAGTCTACGGTCGAAACGCTAACCCAAACGCCCCAACCGACCAAGTTTATCATATTTTTAAGGCTGATCTATTTAAAGCCTATTTTGATTATAAGTTCGATTCTTTGGAAAGGGCACAAGTCACCTATTCCAAAACCCAATTTAAAAATGTATTTGCCTCAATTCTGGACTTCATGATCAAGAATCTCACTTATACGAATTTACCACTAAACGCTATTCCTGGAGTCGATGAAACTGTCCTAGAATGCCTAATACATGAAGACATTTTCTTTCGCAAGGATTTGATTCGTGATGAAACAAGCGCGTTCGGAAATATCGAAGTTTTGAATTTTACGTTCGATGAATTTAGAGATTTCTTACTGGCTGATTATTTGGTCATAAACAATTTTGATGTCGAACAGTTCTGCTCAGCCTTAAAAGAACAAGAATCGCAACTATTGGAAGGTTTACTTAAATATCTATTTTTTATGTCCAGAAAACCTCAATATGAAGACCAATTGTCATTTCTCGATAAGGATGAGAACCTATTCATAGAGAACATATTTGCTGTCAATGAAACATACATTCGGGCCAAGGATATGGAAAAGATCCAGTCACTATTTTATACAAACCTCTATTTCTCATCCACTATTATCTGTTTTTTGATGTTCCGCTATAGAACGAACATTTATACAAAGTTGAATATCACGCTGCTGATTCAAATTATTTCTTCATTGGACAACAAGCAGTATCTTGACCTAGTTAATCCGGTGTTTGAAACGATTGAGCGCGATTACTACGGGCGACGTTACCATTCTCCAGATCATTTTCATTATGATATTCTCAAACTTGTGGGGGACATAAAGCCCTTGTTAAAAGATGTGGATTTTTCTGAAGACCAGGAATACCACAATATATTTCATTTCTATCTTCTGCTATTAGGTGTAAGAAGTAGCAAATATGGTGAAACTTCTCATAAGGTAATTGATTTATTCGAGGCCTATATTTCAAAGTATCCTCATAATGCAAGGCAACTATTGACTAGATATTACGACATTGCAATCGACGGCGTAAGGAACACCATTTTATCATTACTTAATTACTGTGCTAAAAGTAATATTCAATTCAATCGTGACTTTTGTGATAAGTTATATCATCAATATATCGAATTAGACGACCGCAACTATTCAAAAACTTTGGCATTCAGGTTTCTTCAATATATATATAAAATAAGCCCGATGACTTTTGATGATGACCAAAAAGCCTATTTTGAGAAGCAAGAAGCTGAACGACAGGAGTTAATCGACGCGATTCATAAGGGTGCCATAAAATGATATACTTTTTGGACAACGATGAACATTTAATACTACTTCCCGATTATATGACGTTGGATTTATTCCTCAAAAACGCAAGAGTAAAAAAGGACCGTTATTTGGGTCGTACTTTACAAAAGATCTACATGTCCTTGACGGTACCTAAAATCGATCTATTTGAAGAATATGAGCTTTTTTACAGGCTCGAGTATGATAGTTTTTCTATGTTTTTGTACAAAAAATATCCGATATTAACTGATGATGATTTGAACAAAATCAATCTAGTGTTGGAGGATCCAAAATATTCAATCTATCGAGGATTTTTTAAGAAACACAGCGATTATAATGTCATTAGCCTGTTAGAACATCAGGAAGGGCTGTTGGATAAAGTCACCTCTTATTTGAATAGGCAAGCAAATGAAGATTAAAACTGATTTCGTCACTAATAGTTCATCAACGTCCTTTATTATTATTACAGAGAATGGTCTTAAGGAAATAGATTTTATGAAATTGATGGGTGTTACTGAGGAATGTGAACTATATCATATGGTGGAGGAATTATATTATCGTATTAAAAATGAAATGTTAGAAGTGCATGAAGCCTATAAGAGTAAATATTACCGCGACTCATATGAAACATTTAGGGAATTTATAACAGATCAATTTTCAGATGAAGTCTATCAGAAGGTCTTGGATGTAGAAGAGAATAATTGGACCGTGTATATTGGCAAACTAAATAGTGACGAGGAGCCTTTCATTAGTTTTGTTTGCTGTGATTGTTTTGTGGAAGAAACCGATAAAATCTATTTTAACTATACAAATTGCTCTTGGTAATGAAAGCAGGTCTCGTAATCAGGAATTATCCTAAGGAAAAGTATAAGGCTATTTTCGATAGAAATAGTGGTTTTTTCGCCAGGATTGAAGATAAAACTGAAAGGGAACCTTTCTGGGCGCAGACCGGTCCCGAGTTATTGGATGTATCTATTACTAATTGGTGCGACAGAGAATGTGAGATCTGTTATAGGGACTCGAATAGAAATGGCATTCATATGACTTTTGATGATTATAGATTCATTTTACAGGAAGCAGCTTCTCATAATGTTTTTCAGATCGCACTAGGTGGAGGAAATCCTAATCAACATCCACAATTTCCCGAGATACTTGAAATAACACGAAGGGGATATGGTATCGTCCCTTCATTTACGACAAACGGTAGAGGACTAACCAAGGATGTTTTGGAAGCTTCAAAAGAGTACTGCGGTGCAGTGGCTGTCAGCGCATATGAACCATACATAGAATTGGATGTTGCGGTAGAGAAACTAGTGAAGTATGAAATCAGGACAAATATACATTTCGTTTTAGATCGTTATTCTGTGGATACTGCTATAGACTGGTTAAAGAACGGTAAAGATATCCTAAATAGGTGCAATGCACTTGTTTTTCTGAACTACAAACCTGTTGGAAGAAACAAAAATCGTGAGCTTTTGGCTAACAACAATTCCAATCTAGCGACACTATTCAGTATTATTGATGAGCATGACTATTCGTTCAGGATAGGGTTCGATAGCTGTTCAGTATCGGGAATATTGAGTTATATGCCCAAAACTAACAAGACATATGTTGAGCCGTGTGAAGCGGGAAGATTCTCGGCATTTATTTCGGAAAATCTTCAGATGTATCCATGTTCCTTTATGATGGGAAATTTGCGAGGAGAATCCTTGAGAGAAAAGCCCTTTATGGAAATTTGGCGAAACAGCAGACCATTTGTCAAAATCAGAAATAAACTAAAGTCAAACAAATGTTCATCGTGCAGTCACCAGAAAAATTGCTTGAATGGATGCCCTTTTCTAAGTGAAATAAATTTGTGTAATAGTATCTTATGTAATTAGTCTTTACAGTGACGGTAACCACCTGACACATCCGCCTTTGGCGGGACATTCTGCTGGGGCACTTTTCACTGCATGTCGTAGGCCCTGCAAATCAGTCTAGAGTGACGATCTCTGCTATCCATGGATCGTTTTGAAAGTACCAAAAGTTTATGATAAGAATGCATTATCAGTAACAAGCTGGACTCATGGTCGACGGTCAATTATGGCAAGCTATACGCACTCGGCTTTTTGAACCTTTGAGCGTCGAGATCAGCATGAGATCTTTATCATGTACTTCCAAACTCCCAAAACGAACCTCGCCAGTTATCTTTACAGAGACCCACTGTGTGCGGGCTATAATAGACAGAAGTCGGAAAGAAAGGACACTATATTGTGGAAGGGGGCCGCACCGGGACGCTCGTGCAGAACGTGCCTTGAGCTTTTGCACTGTCAGCCCTAACCCTTCTCGGCTATTTCTTTGTAAGCGTTGTCGCTATTTTCCTGAGTTCGCTGTTGGCCAAGAGGACAGAGAGGGACAGGAGGGACTATAGGATGTCCCCCTGGTTTCCCCCGCTGCTATAAACTTTTTTCAACACCACCGCGCTTTCGATGATCATCCAGATCTCCAGGACAAATACCGCCAGCCCGATGAAAAAGAGGAGCCAGTTGGAAATGCCGTAGAACTTCTGTATGTTGAGTACCATGGCCCATCCGGTCATGATAATCATGAAGACCATTGGAATGCCTGTGTACGCGATATTGACCTTGCGACGTGCCAGATAAATGGTAGTCACCAGCAGGGCCAGGCCGGCAAGGAGTTGATTGACCGAACCGAACAAGGGCCATAGCTTCAGGGCGCCCTTGCCGCTGCCGTCATAAAACGCGAGAATGAATGCGGTAATCACGGCAAACAGGGTCCCTGCCTGTCGTTTTATCAATGGTTTCAAATTCCACGCATTGGCCAGTTCTACAACCACATAACGCTGGATTCGTGTAGCAGTATCGATCGTGGTGGACGCAAAGGACACGATAAAAACAGCCATCACGGCAAGAGCTATTTTGACAGGGATACCATAGCTCTGTATCATGTTGGCCGAGCCCTGGATAAAAGCCCCGAGTTTGGAGCCTAACCCGGCGGCCGAGCCCCAGCTTGCATAGTGATGGTTAAAGGCGGCGATACCAATAAAAACCTCGCCCCCCTTTCCGGTCAATCCCAGTCCGATCCCGGCGGAAACCGCCGCGATGACAAGGGCCGACAGAGCCCCTTCCATCAGCATGCCCCCGTATCCGATAAAAAGGGAACTTTGCTCGGCATCACACTGCTTGGATGAGGTTCCCGAGCTGACCAGGCTGTGAAAACCGGAGATCGCCCCGCAGGCAATCACCACAAAGATGAAAGGCAATACAGGCGGCGCCCCTTTGACCGCGAAGTTGGCGGCAGGGGCTACAATGGTCGGGCGGGCCACAATTATGCCAAGGGTCAGCAGCGCCATTGCTATAATGAGCTGGTGAGAGTTAATGAAGTCCCTGGGTTGCAGTAAGGTCTGGACAGGAAGGCTTGAAGCCAACCATGCGCTAAGGACAAGTACGGTGATGATCCATGTGATCAGGGCCGATTTTGCGCTCATGTTGAAAAGGACTTTAAAGTCAACGGGAAAGTAGGCACCGATAACCACTGTAATGTACATGATAATCACAGCGATGACGCTGGGCCAAAAGATATTCCTCCCTTTTTTATAAATCCATTGGCCAAGAAAGAACGCGATGACAAGCTCAGACCAGACAGGGATAACAGCGACAGGATACATGGTGAACAGAATGGCGATGACCAGGGCAAAGACAGCGATCACGATCCAGAGTTCAAAGAAGATGATCAGCAGAAAAAGGGTTCTGACTCTTTTATTGACGATATCAGCGGCCAAATCACCAATGGACCTGCCGCTGGCCCTCAGGGATACTACTAACGCGCCGAAATCATGGACAGCCCCGAAAAAGATAGAGCCTATAAAGACCCAAATAACAGCCGGCACCCACCCCCATATAATAGCTATTGCCGGCCCTACGATGGGTCCTAATCCTGCGATTGATGTGAAGTGGTGGCCGAAAAGGATGTGTTTCTTGGTGGGAACAAAATCGTGGTTATCCTGAAGCGCGGTGCTTGGGCAGACGGCCCTAGGGTTTAGTTTGAAAATCCTGCGGGCTAAAAACTTTCCATATGTATGATAGGCTACGAGATATCCTATCATCATCAGTGCAGTCAAAACCAATGAATTCATAATAGCATCCCTTTTGGATGCTTTATTATATTCATATATCCATATGTAACAAAAGGTAACGATTTTTCGGGAAATAAGCAGCAAAAAGCGTGAAGATTTTACACACTTCATCGCCCGCTAAAATTCATTGTGGGATCATCCAGCGACCTGACCTCTATTCTCCTATTCTGCGTCCCCTTTCAGTCCCTCGACGTCTCCCACGGCCGGCTCTGGATTGTCAGCGTCATCGGCCTGATTCTTCTCGCCCTGCCGCCGTGCCATTTTTTCCCGAGCCTTTCGTTTGCGTTTGATCTCCTTCTGCCATTTCTTGAAGCTGTGTGGACTGCGCTTTGCCATAACTCTCCTTTCTCCAGCCGCTGCGGGAACGGTTGCCACGGGGTCGACCGTTACTGCGAGCGGATTTTGCACTCGATTTGCGATTCGCTACAATTCACCCACTGATCAAAACAAGAAAGGGCATTCCATCTGAATCGATGGAATGCCCTGTTTCGGCTTCGAAAATCGACCTAGACGACAGTTACATTCGCTGCACAAGGACCTTTTTGGCCCTGCTCAATGTCAAAGGTAACTCGGTCACCTTCATAAAGAGCCTTGAAACCGGTTGCATTGATTCCTGAATGATGAACAAATACATCCGGGCCATCTTCCTGCTCAATGAAGCCATAGCCTTTGCTGCTATTAAACCATTTTACAATTCCATTAGCCATGGTAGCACCCTCCTTTCATAGAAATTCTCGTAGTTCCAAACTTGAGGTTGCCACTCTTGACAAATGGATCTTCCCTCAGAACGAAACCGGGTCGCCAATAAGGACGGCCCTTTATTGATTATTTTTATAATAACCTGCTTCTCTGAGGGAATCAAGTCATTTGTGGTTATTTATGATTATTTTTTGAAGGGGGGGGAGGGGTCAAGTCTACGTTTGACCGTTCGACAATTCTTTCCTTGACACATAAATACGTTTATCCTATGCTGTAAATGGTCCGACATGAGCTTTTCATCAATCTTTTGTCGTGTGAAAGGGTCGGATCGGGTACGCAAATTAGGATCCTTATTTTGGGACCCGCTTGAAATCGATCTTTTGCCTTAGCGATGTGATTTTGTGGTCTGGTCCAAAGTAACACCTGAGGAGTTGTACGAAAGAAGAAGAAAGGAGAAATAGTCGCTATGGCAGAAGGAATTGTAAAGTGGTTTAGTGACCGTAAAGGATTTGGCTTCATTCAGCAAGAAGACGGTCAGGATGTATTTGTTCACCACTCCGGCATCAGCGGGTCTGGATTCAAGACACTGGCTGAAGGCGACCGGGTGACCTTTGACATAGAACAGGGTGCCAAAGGACCTTCGGCAACGAACGTTACTAGGCTTTAATCCGGAACTGTTCGATCATCATGGGCATCTCGTCAACATAAGGCGAGATGCCCTTTTTTCTCTTAGCAGCAGATTGATAATCAGAAAGGGGCGGACAATAATTAAGGGCCCAGGAAACAACGTTTGCGGAGGTCAAAATGAATATCTATGTAGGTAATCTGTCGCACCAAGTTACCGAAGAAGATTTACGACAGACTTTTGAAGCCTTTGGAGAAGTCGCATCTGTCAAAATCATTAAGGACAAGTACAGTGGCGAATCAAGAGGATTCGGATTCGTGGAGATGCCCACTAGAACTGAAGCAGAATCCGCGATCACCGGCCTGAAGGATAAGGAGTTGAAAGACCGGAGGCTTAACGTTAATGAGGCCCGCCCTCGCCCCGAAGGCCGTCGAGGTCCTGGTGGTGGGGCACGACGCGGCGGCGGCCGAGGTGGTAGACGGCGTTTCTGATAGGTAGAGATCA
>JABXJX010000120.1 GCA_013375375.1 Desulfobacterales bacterium
ACCATCTGTGCGCCCATGTTCTCAAACTTGTCCTCCAGTTCAATCTCCTTGGCCACGGTAACACCATCTTTGGTTACGGTGGGTGCACCCCATGATTTCTCCAAAATCACATTTCTACCACGGGGGCCCAGGGTAACCTTGACCGCATCTGCCAAGGTGTTAATACCTTTCAGAACGGCCTCCCTGGCCTTCATGTCATACTTTATCTCTTTTGCAGCCATATTGATCTATCCTCCTTAAGATTTTTTGTCGTCGCTTGTCTGCTGTCCGGGAAAGTCCTGTCATACTACTTTTTTTCAACAACGCACAGCACATCGTCTTCCCGCATGATAAGATATTCCTTGCCGTCGATCTCTATGTCGGTACCCGAATATTTGCCAAAGAGTATCCGGTCGTTCTTTTTGACGTCCAGAGGCAACTGCTTACCATTTTCCGATACTTTTCCTTTTCCAATAGCAACAACCAGGCCTTCAGAAGGTTTTTCTTTGGCTGTATCGGGTATGATAATGCCCCCCTTGGTCTTTTCCTCCTCTTTAAGACGTTTCACGAGAATTCGGTCCTGTAATGGTCTAATCTTCATAGTTCTCAGTCTCCTTCTTTCTAAGAGTTTTTCATCCAGTATCTGCTGATCCGCCTTTGGCGGATCATTTTAGCGCTCCAACAACAAGAGCCTCGTCGCCACCCCCCTTTCTTGACGTTGTTGTATAGATTAATATTGGAAATTCAACAGGTTTCAGGTATGAAAAAATCGTACGCCGTCAAAAATATATACCGAATTATAATCATAGACTTAAGTTTGTAAAGGGGTATTGAGGAAAAAATAAGGCTTATTGTTTACCGGTATGGAGTTCGGAAACCGGGCAAATAACTATCGGCCTATGCCCCCCCTTGCTCTTTTTGTTCGGATTTTTTAGAAGATCCAGGCTTGGTATCCGGTTTTTTGTGCTGTTTTTTTGGCGATGAACTTCCCGATTTATCAGCATAGTCGGTCGCATACCAGCCCGTTCCCTTGAGGTGGAAGGTACTCTGAGAGATTATCTTGTGAAGTTTGCCGGAACAGTGCTTGCAGGTCTTCAGGGGTTTATCCGAAAACTCTTGCCAGGCTTCTTCAATACTGCCGCATTTTGTGCACTCATACTCGTAAATCGGCATCTTCCTACCTCCTGCTCTCAAAACCTTTTATAAAATAATAAATTATGACCATTTGTCAAGCACCAAAATCGCCGCAAGGCAAAATTTACTCCATTTCCCTTAAATCGTCGAGCGGACCCTGCCAGGCCCTGTAAAAGTCAAACACGACCCCCATGCCGGGTATTTGCGCCGATCTCAAAACAGCCTGGGTCTTTTCATGGACCCGGGCTTCTTCTATTATCTTCTCCTTTGCCGGTGCATCAAAGGCTTGAAGGTACTTCGTGAATCTTATGACATGGATCAATTCGTGGGTCACAATGTAGAGCACAAATGGTAATAAGCGCAGCTCAGGGAACTTCTCAATGGCAGAATATATGGTATGGTCCTGAAGGCATATCTTATAGAAATCGAACTCTGAGGAACTGAGCGACGTTTCAGGCTTGCGCCCGACATACCTTATAATCTGAGCAAAAGGACCGTGTACGACCTCATAAGGAGCCAGGTCTGCCAGGGTCTTGATATCATAACGCTGCCGCCCCCACTCGGCCGGAGACAACTTATAGGCGTTGCTGGTTATCTCCTCGGCAATGGCCACCGCATCGTTGACGATCTTCAACTCATCTGCTTTGAAATGCTGAAGTCCTTGCATATCATCGATTTATACCCGGATACTGATTATAAAGCCCCTTAGCATATTATTGTAACTATAGCCACCCTCGTTTTCAATAGTGTGAACAAGAAAAGACCTGGACATACCTTCTGTAATAGTATAAGCAACGGATAAATACTCAGAAAATGGAGGTGATGCTGTGGGAAGTGTTATTAAGAAACGCAAGAAAAAGATGCGAAAGCACAAACACAAGAAGTTGCTGGCTCGCACCCGCCACCAAAGAAGGAAGAAATGATGGAAATGATATCCGTTTTGACTTCGCCAAAGAAAAGGCACTGCGCAGGGACCAAAAAAGCGCGGTGCCTTTCTTGTTCTTCTCTTACTTGCCGCCGCCGCTATAACTCTTCAAATACCTGAAAAAATCAGAGTCTGTGGAAAGAATCAGGAAGCTCTCTTTATCCAAGGTCTTCCTGTAAATATCAAGGGTGTTAACAAAAGAATAAAAATCAGGACCACGCCCATAGGCTCCAGCATATATCCTTGTCGCAGTGGCATCGGCTTTGCCCATGATCTCCTGGGCTGTTTTGTATGCCTCTGAGGTAATCCGTTTCATCTCCCTCTCTGTTTCGCCCTCGATCTTCCGTGCCTCTCCCTTGCCTTCGGAACGGAACTTTTCAGCGATCTGTTTCCGCTCTGCAATCATTCGTCCGAAGACCGACTTCTGAACCTCCTCTACGTAATTGAGACGCTTGATCTTAACATCAACCAACTCAATGCCGAATTTGGCAAGCTTGGGCTGGGCCTGTTCCATAATTCCCCTGGTTATTTTTTCCCGGCCGAACTTGACCGTGCCTAATCGTCTCTTATCCTTCATTTCTTCCTTTTCCAGGCCGAGTTCAAAGGTGTCGAGTTCTCGATTCGTTCTGCGCACGGTTTCAAGAAGAGGATAGGAGGTGATAAAATTACGCACCGCCGGGTCAATAATATCGTCAAGGCGACCCAAGGCGCCTGTTATATTATTCACGGTCTGGAAAAAGCTGAGGGGATCAACAATCTTCCATCGGGCGAAAGTGTCCACCCAGATAAATGTCTTATCCAGTGTTGGGATTTGCCCTGGATCGCCGTCCCATTCCTGGAGATTTTTGGGGAAATAATTGGCATTCTGTATGAAGGGAAGCTTAACATAGAGGCCGGAATCCTTTTTCGGCTCCCCGACTGCCTTGCCAAACTGCGTAACAACCACCTGTTCAGTTTCATCTACTGTGTAGAAACTTCCAAGGGCAAACAGGAGGGCAACTATAACCGTAACAACGATTAGTACCCCTTTACTATTCTTCATTCTTGCACCCCCTGTTGTTTACCAAGATTGAGCAGCGGGAGGAGGTTTCTTTGATTGGCATCGATGATGTATTTGCTGCCCAGTTTGGGAAGAAAATCCGTCAACGCCTCCAGATAAAGACGCCGGCGAGTAATGTCCTTTGCCCTGGAATATTCATTGTACAGGGCCACAAACCTGGACGCATCGCCCTTTGCCCGGTTTATACGATCAAGGGCATACCCTTCGGCAGACTTGATAGTCTTTTCAGCATTTCCCTTGGCAGCGGGAATCGCCTTATTATATTCCTCCCTGGCCTGATATACCATCCGTTCCTTTTCCTGTACGGCCTGGTTCACTTCGTTAAAAGACGGCTGGACAGGTTCAGGGACATTTGTCTTTTTCATCTCAACGGCCACAACGTAGATCCCTGTCTCAGCCTCATCAAGCTCCTTTTGCAGCAACAAGCGGGCCTCATCAGCGATCTCCTCTCTCTTGCTGATAACCTCATTAATGCTTCTGTCGCCAACCACCAACCTCATGGTGGACTCCGTCAAATCGCGAAGCGTCCCCCTGACATTATGCACCTTGAACAAGAACTCGTAAGGGTCCTTCACCCGGTACTGAACAATCCAGGGAACCACGGCCACATTAAGATCACCCGTCAGCATAAGGAATTCACCGCCATAGGCATGGCTCGCTGAATACTGTGTACGGACACCGGCTTCAACAGTCCGGAAACCGAATTCTTCTTTGTAGATATACCTTACCTTGACCTTGGTCACCTTCTCAATGCCTCTGGGGAGCTTAAAACTGAGTCCGGGTTGAGTAGTGCGAACATATTTGCCAAACCGCTGGACTATCCCTACCTCGTCCACCCCTATGGTATAGAAGGTTGAGCTGCCGATATAAATAGCCAACACAACAAGTATGATGATCCAGCCCCCGGGCAGTTTCAGGCCCTTAAATTTTCGAACCATATCCTCTACGCCGGGCGGCACGCCGCTGTCAGGTCGTTGGTGCTGTTGTTTTAACTTGTCCCAATCCCAGGCCATCAGATGCTCCTAATTGTTCTGCGTTTAAAGATGGATCGACTATAGCCACCTTGCACCTCATTAGTCAAGGGAAAATCGGAAATAGTTCATGTTGACAGTCAATAGTTCAGCAGACTATAGAATTGATCTTATGCGGCGACAGAGGAAGAAGATGGGCAAGCCTGCACCCCTCGGCACAATCTTGCAACAGGCTATAAAAGTCACAAGAATTGATGTTGATTTGGACGCCTTTAGGCTATGGCAGCAGTGGAAGGACGTGGTGGGGCCGGAAATTGCTGAAAACACCAAGCCGGAAGCCATTAAAGGGAAATTGCTCCTGGTTAATGCCTCAAGCGCCCCGTGGATGCAGCAGCTTCAATTCTTAAAGCCTGAACTGATTGAAAAACTTAACCAGGCCCTTGGAAAAGAGCTGGTCAAGGATATACGGTTTAAGATCGGGCCTGTGAATGGGAAGTGATCTGTTTGACTTCATCCGTATATCCTCCGTCCGGTTTATAGATCATAATCGGAGAATCGACCTTTAATCCTGGATTGCCGTATTTTGTCCCTTCCGCGACGATCAGTATAGCCTCTGATAGTTCATTGGGGTGAATGAATCTGAGTCGCTTGGGCTCCAGCTTATATGCTCGCATATGCAGGACAAGGTCGATAGCCCGATCAGCAGGATAAATCATAACCAATCGACCAGAGGGCTTCAGCAGGCCTTCAGCCGCAGAAAGCACGTCCGAAAGACAGGCCTTGATCTCATGCCGTGCCACGGCCCGCTCCG
>JABXJX010000121.1 GCA_013375375.1 Desulfobacterales bacterium
TGGGTCTGGACCGTATGTCGAATATGGTGCCGTTGGGAAGGCTACCAGGCAATATCAAGTGACCTGATCTCAAAAAAGATCCCCCTTGGCTGCCAACAGATAAAACGGTCCGTTCGCTTCGCCCGGATGGGTGCCCCAAAAATAAACTACCCCGCCGCAAGCGGACGGGGTATTAGAAGAGTCGGCAGGGCAAGTCTTGCCGTACCAACGGTATTGGTTTTTCCTCTATTTTCTCGCAGCAGTGCTGTATTCAAATTTTATGTTCCCGTAAACCCTGTTTTCCTTATAGCTTTCCCCTACAATATTGGAATCTCTGTCCGTGTATTCATAGGAGATGCCTGCGGAGAGCCAATCAAGAATCCAGTATTTTATGCCGACGGAACCGTTCCAGATCTCGTCTTCTCTTGTTGTGGCCTCATAATCGTTTTTCTGGTAATAACCGCCCAGACTGCATCTGAGTTTCTCAAGGCAGGAGTGTTCCGCATTTAGGGTCACCCTGTGGGCCTCAAAGTAGGTGGTCCCCTTTGAGACATCATTCAGGTTCTTCCGGTAACCCAGAAAGAGCCTGCTGATGTCTGATTCCCCTGTCAACGCCACACGGTAAACAAATCCGTCAAAATCCCGGACCCCGACCGCGCCTGATTCAAATTCCCGGTCATGATAACCGCCCCCGATCTCGCACTTGAGAAAATCGCTGAGTTCACGCCTGAATATAAGCTTGACCTGGCTGGAATCGTAGTCCGGATTGGTGGGATATTCCCTTGTCCAGTACTGCTCTTCCACTTCAAGGGAGTTTCGATCATCAAGATGATACCGGAGTGTAAAGTACCCACGGTGCTCGTAAGAGTTCTCGGAATCCGCGTAATTATAGACCTCATATCGATAGCCGAGGATGGCCGTAAGCTTTTCCGCAAAATCATAGGTCAGAAATGGGCTTACCTGATTGATCCTGTATTTCTCCCTGTCTCTTGCACTTTGAGTCAACTCGTCGTAAGTGCCGGGTTCCCTTGTCTCCTGAAACACATCCGTGAGACTCAACTTTAGCCGCTCAAATAATGTGGTTTCGGCCATAAGGGTCAACTCGTGTCCGACAAAATCGTCCTCAGAGGCATCGACCGTGTCGCTGTCGTCATTGTAATAGTTAAAGGTGGGCGAATAAGCAAAGAGGAGGGAACTCCTGTCCGTCCAGGCCCTGGCGGTGATACCGGGCTTGATTATGGTAGTGTAAACCTCTATCTCGTTGGTTTCGCCCCTGTAAAAGTTGTCGCTGTAATGCTCCTGCGCATCGAGTGAGAGCGTGATATCACTCTCGGCAACGGCAAAGGAAACAGGGAAAATCAGAAACATTAGCAAGAAAGGAAGGCCGAAGCAAAATGAGTTGAACGAGTTCCTTAGCCTGTTAACCATGGTACACCTCCTTGTGTCTGTACATAAACGTCCTTGTCTCTCTCATAAACGCTTACGAGGTCTTGCTTGGTATATCTCCTGCTTCTTAGCGCGGACTTGCTTTTGGATCGGGCATTGGTTCTACTGGATCATGTTGACGAGCCGGCATAGCCAGAGGTTTAACCCCCATCTCGGGAGGCGAATAAGCCTCGGCTTCTGTGGTATCCACTGCACCTGCATCCGCGGCAATAATCATGGCACGAGGATCGAGTCCATGGGTCCTTGCCGCAAGCAACGCTGCGCTTTTAACCCCGGCCTTAACGGCCGCCAGATTCTGGCCGGTAGCTTCGGCCGCAGCCCTTGCCCCCTGGCTAGCGCCATAAACAACCCTGAGCATCTCTTCAGCATTCAGCCCCAGGGCAATAGCGGCATCCAACGCACCCTCTGTGGCCGCAGCAGCTGCCTTTCTTGCAGGCATCCCTTCTGCAATGGCGAAGATAATAGCTGCATTAACCGCATCTTTTGCTGTTGCACCGGCAACCATGGCTTCTTTGACTTGATTTGCAACATCATCGGCTGTCAGGGCGGCAGACGCCTGAGATGTTACAAAAAAGATCGCGGACACAAAGAGCAAACAAAACAAAGGCACACATCTCTTTTTAGTTCTCATAGTACTCCTTTTAGTTCTCATAGTATTCCCCCCTTTTTATCGTTTTCATAGACTTTTATATGGGGTGTAAGTATAAGTCAATAAAGAGATAGTATGATTTTTATTCGTATTTTTCGATTGGAATTATCTAAGAAAATAGTATTAGAAAAATACTGCGGGTAGTAATTTTTCATTACTTGAACATCCCTGGAAAATCAATCCTACAAAATCAATTGACATAACTGATGAAATAATCTTATTTTAACAAGTACCAAAACGACCCAAAAGTCAAGGATTTTTTTAGCAAAACAACGAAATTCAAGCCTAATTCTGGGGTAAAGATATCCAGGGCATTTTACTGTTACAAAATGTTACAATATTTATGATTTGTCGCCTTTTTTACTGTAACGTTTCTACACACTAGAGGGCTATCTTAAAAAGCAGAGCGCGAAGCGCTAAGCGCAGAGGGAAAGTTTTGGGTGTTGAGTTTTGGGTGTAAGGTAGCGCAGGGCGCTAAGCGCATAGCGACTTTTAGACAGGATTTACAGGATTGACCTGATATTTCCGCCTGCGGCGGAAGCAGGGCATAGCGCATAGCGCATAGAGAGGAACGCACAGGGCATAGTGTTAGACAGGATTTATTGGATTTAAAAGACTATCCTGTAGATCCTGTAAATCCTGTCTGACTTGATTTATTATTTGTTAGGGAGGGATTTATGAAAAAGCTCGGCAAGAAGATCGGCTTTATCGGCGCGGGGAACATGGGAGAGGCCATGATCAACGGCCTCATCAAATCGGGCCTGTGTGAACCGGCCCGGATCTGGGCGAGTGATGTGCGGGAGGCGCGGCTCCGCCAACTCAAGGATACCTATAAGATTAACATCACCCTGGAGAACAAGGAGCTTTTTGACCAGGTGGATATTGTTATCCTGGCGGTCAAGCCGCAGCACATGGATGAGGTCCTGCAAGGCATTGCCAACACCTTTCCACAAACGATAAAGGGGGTAAAGCTCATCATCTCCATTGCCGCGGGGCTTCCCATAAAAAGGATCGAGGGACACCTGTATGACCGGTTGGATGAGAATTCAAAGGGACTTCTGCCCATCGTCCGTGTCATGCCCAACACGCCGGCCTTAGTCATGGCCGGTATGGCCGGTATGAGCGCCAACCGCTACGCAAAGGAGGATGATTTAAACCAGGCACGTGCGATCTTAGAGGCCATCGGAAAGGTGATTGAATTCGAGGAGGAAGACCTGGACGCTGTAACCGCCCTCAGCGGCTCGGGACCCGCCTATATCTTTTATATCATAGAATCGTTAGTGGAAGCCGGGGCCGGGCTTGGGCTCAGACCCTCACACGCCAAGACCATGACACTTGAGACGATCAAGGGCGCGGTACGGCTCATGGAAGAGACTGGCGAGGCCGCGGCCTCGCTTCGAAAAAAGGTAACATCCAGGGGCGGGACAACCGAGGCGGCCCTCAAGGTGCTGGAAGACCACCGCGTGAAGGAGCGTTTTGCGCAGGCTGTTCGAGCCGCGGCAAAGCGTTCTAAAGCGCAGAGCGCATAGGGCATGGCGCATAGGGCGTGGCGCATAGCGCAGAGAGCAGAGAGCAAAGCGTAATGCTGATACCGGTTACCTGTTGCTCTTTGCGCTATGCTCTATGCGCTATGCGCTATATCATTTTCATGCTGATGTCGACGGCCCTTGCCGAATGGGTCAGGGCGCCTATGGAAATGATATCCACGCCAATATCAACGATCTCTGCCAGCCTCTTTAAGCCGATCCCTCCGGAGACCTCGATCAGGGCCCTGTGGTCAACAAGGCGTACGGCTTGACGGATATCGTTTGTCTCCATGTTGTCGAGCATGATGATATCCACCTTGTTCTCAATGGCCTCTTTGACCTGATCAAGGTCTGAGACCTCTACCTCTATTTGCAAACGAGGCCGGGACTTCCTGACCTTGGCCACTGCTTCGGTAATCCCGTTGCACGCCGCAATGTGGTTGTCTTTGATCAAGACCGCGTCATAAAGCCCGAAACGATGGTTGTGCCCCCCTCCAATCTTTACCGCATACTTTTCCAGCCTGCGCCACCCCGGGGTCGTTTTACGGGTATCGGTCAGACGCACATCAGATCCCGCAATCTTATCCACGTATTGCCGGGTCAGGGTCGCAATCCCGGAAAGCCGCTGGAGAAAATTGACGGCCGTTCGTTCCCCGGTGAGGAGGGCGCGAAGTTTGCCGGATGCCGTCAGGATATCGTCCCCGCTCTCCGCACGATCGCCGTCCTGAAAGCCGGTCTTAAAACGCATGGAAGGATCAAGAGTGGTAAAGACCTCCTGGGCCACATCCAACCCGGCTATGATTAGTTGCTCTTTGGCAAAAATCACCGCTGTTGCCGCACGGTCTTTGTTGATCAAGGCATCGGTCGTGATGTCTCCGGGCCCGATGTCTTCTTCAAGGGCGAGTCGAATCAGTTCTTTGTTGGTAAACATGAGGGCCATTATTTGATTGTCGATTGTTGATTGTTGATTGTTGATTGACGATTGTTGATTGATGATTGACGATTGTTGATTGTTGATTGTTGATTGTCGATTGTCAACGGGCTGTTTTACCCAAACAGGCAGGTTCGCAGATAGCCTCTGAAAGAGCCGTCAAGGGGTATCTTTTTTTGAGTCTGGTCAAATCTCATCCTGCTTGTAAGGGGCAAAAAGCTCGGGCCTCACAGATCAGGCACACGTATACGCT
>JABXJX010000122.1 GCA_013375375.1 Desulfobacterales bacterium
TGAATATGGTGCCGTTGGGAAGGCTATCAGGCAATATTAAGTGACCTGATCTCAAAAAGAGATCCCCCTTGACTGCCTAAGGCCCTTGCGATCTTTCAAGAAGTTTTCTTATCGCGGGTACTACATAGATTCCATCAAGATCCATCCCGCTCAAGCATTGGCTTAAAAGTTTGATCTTTTCAGAAACACTCTTTGAGCTGTCCATGATATAAAAATAGCGGCCCTTAACCTTGCAGAGACCGCTTCTTGTCGGGGCTGCCTGGTCGTGGAAACTTTCATATCTTATTGAAATACCTAACTGTCCTGCCAGATTTTCCAGGTGTTGATAAGTCTTTTCAGGTTCCATTCTAAAATCGTCCTGTAATCCTCTGTGGACGGAGTTCCTTTGGACATTGTTTCAAGAAGTATTCATCAGTCATGCCGGCGATAAGGTCGCGTGCTATCTCTGCGGGGCTTGTATTCTCCTTGTAATCATCGGACATATCGTGCAGATATTCCGTAAAGATGATGCTGGCTTCGTCTCCCTTTTTCAGGGCCTTGAGATAACCCTCAAATAAAACTTTAAAAAGGCGCTTGATCTTTCCGGTATCCGGTTTTATTTTTGGATTGAGATATATGTTGTCCAGGTTGAATTTCTTGAGTTTTCTTAGTGCCTCAGACACCTCACGGCTGAATGCAATGGACGGCTTTTGAAAGCTGTTTTTGATGATATCGGTCACTAAGTTGTATACGATCGTCCCGTTGGTATCTCCTAATCGGGCCACTGAGGTGTTGGGAAGCTGAGTCCTCTTTATGAGGTTCAGGCGTATGGCGTCTTCAATGTCTCGTCCGATATAACTGATGGTGTCGGCCATACGCACGACACATCCTTCCAGGGTCATGGGCGTCAACGGCAACAAGGGATCGGCCCCCTTGCCGGCCTGCTCCTCGTCAAGCTTGTTAAATGTCTTATTGCGGCCAGGAGAGAGTTCAGGGCTGTGGATCTCCCCGTCATGGCACATGATCCCGTCAAGAACCTGAAGCGTCAGGTTCCATCCCCTACCCTTCCGTTCGATTTTATCTAAGAACCTCACGCTTTGAAGATTGTGTTGGAACGGGCCTATTCCATGGGCTTTGCACAATTCAGACAGATACACTTCCCCGTCATGTCCGAAGGGACAATGACCGATATCGTGACCAAGTGCAATCGCTTCAATAAGGTCCTCATTGAGCCCGAGAAAACGGCCGATCGTTCGAGAAATCTTGGAAACAAGCTGCACGTGAAGCACCCTGTGGGTAATGTGGTCGTTGTCGACCAGATAAAAGACCTGGGTCTTGTCGATATAGCGCGTATATGCCAGCGAATGGAGTATGCGATCAGAGTCGACCGCATAGTTTTGCCTGTGGCCGGTATGGATACGTTCTTCCGGGAAACGGCGGATGCCGTCCTTGCTTTGAGCGGCTAAAGGCGAAAGGAAACGCTCTTCCCGTTCGTTCAAAGATTCTTTTATTTGCTGCAAATCGATCAAGTTGGCTTTGCTCCGCTTCACAAATAATGCGTTAAGCCTGTGTCGTAGAATTTCCGAGATGCGATCAGATCTCTCCATTTTCGATCATTTTATCCATAAGCTTGTAATAATCGATCCCCGCCTGCCTGAACCCCTCTTTTCCGTATTTCATGTTTGCCTCTATAACCCAATACCTGCCCTTGCAAAAACAGATATCGAGCCCTACGTCGTCTAACTGGCAAAGACGGGCCGTGTTTTGGGCAAGGGCCAGACCTTCATCCGGAATGTTATCAAAACTGATGCTCGCACCTTGTGACACGTTCGTGCGAAACTCACCCGGCCGGGCGATGCGCCAGTACGCGTGGATAATCCGGCCACGCATCACCACCACGCGAAGGTCCCGGTCGATTTCAAGGTATTCCTGTATGTATGCAACACGCAGCGAGCTTTTGTTGTACGCGGCAAGATCATCCTCGTTGCGGATCAGGTATATGCCTCTGCCCAGGGCCGAGCCGCGCGGGACCTTGGCCACAAAGGGGAATTGAAAGTGTTCCAGTATCTTCGACCTTTGACGGCTGCCGTAAAAAACCCGTGTTCTTGGGTGAGGAATCTTAAGGAGGTTGAAAAGGGCTGTCTGCTTGATCTTGTCCTGCGCGTATTTGTACGTATGATAGTTTGGAAAGGTCCGCTTTCCCATGGTGTCAAAGATGTCTGCGTAAAAGGCCGTGGGATAATAGATCACGTCGGACCGGCGGATCAGCTCTATTTGCCAATCCTCATAGTCGGAAAGATTTGTGCGGACTCCAAGGGTAATCACGTTCTTGCATTGTCGCAACCTGCTCTCCAATGCGATCCCTGGTTTATTCATCATAGTCGCGGTGACGCTTTATTCCTTTTTGCCATTTCTATAAAAGGGAGCACCTTTTACGCTCAAATTTGCTTCCATTTTCATCAGGCGGCTGAAAAATATTTGAAGTCTTTTTATAGTCACCTTCGGGCTGGAATTCAAGAAGATTCATGATTTACCTGTCAGCAAGGAAAAAGGTGAAAAGTTTGACATGTTTCCGGTTTTAGTAATATATAGGGTCGAATAATGGAGCAGGTCAAGGCACTTAACGCCGAGGAAGCGAAAGATGAAGGGTGAAAACACAAAACTTATAAGTATAACAGAAAAATTAATATGGATCGGAATTGGGCTTGCGGTTCTCTTTTGGATTCTTGAATCTGCTGTACATGTCTTTATATTCCACGAGGGTAATCTTGCTCAGCAGATATTCAGCCCTCATTCACATGAAATTTGGATGCGTTTGATTGTGGTGGCCGCATTCATCGCATTTGCCATCTATGCCCAATTTATTATCAACCAGCGCAGGCGGGCGGAAGAGGCAACCAAACATGCCCATGCAGAGCTCAATCAGATATTCAGCACCGCAGCCGACGGAATGCGTGTCGTTGACAAAGATTTCAATGTGCTTCGAGTTAACGAGACGTTTTCGACTCTGTCAGGGATAAGCAATGATGAAGCGGCCGGCAAAAAGTGCTATGAAGTGTTTCGCGGTCACCTGTGTCATACGCCGGAGTGTCCGCTGACCCGGATTCTGGGCGGTGAGGAGCGAGTTGAATTTGACGTAGAGAAACAGCGCAGCGATGGCGTCACGGTTCCTTGTATTGTGACGGCGACCCCCTTTGTTGGGTCTGGCGGAGAACTTGTTGGGATTGTTGAAGACTTCAAGGACATCTCCGAGCGGAAACGAGTGTACGAGCAGCTGCAGGAATCGGAAGAGAAGTACAAAACGCTTATTGAAAGCTCCCTTACGGGCACCTTCATCCATCAGGACGGAAAGTATGTGTTTGTCAGTGATAGATTTGCAGAAATTCATGGTTATGAACCTGGAGAATTGCCGGGAAAGGAATCCTTGTCATTGGTCCATCCTGATGAAAGGGAGGCCTTAAAGGAAATAGCATCAAAAAGACTGGATGGAGGAGATGTCCCCGAGCGCTATGAAATCCGGAGACTCGCAAAGGACGGGAAAACCATTTGGTGCGAAATGATGGCAACCCGCATCGAATATGCAGGAAGGCCTGCTATAATGGGAAACATTATGGACATCAGCGAGCGCAAGCAGGCGGAGGCGGCGCTGCAAAAGGCCCGTGATGAGCTGGAACAGCGCGTTGAAGAGCGCACCGCCAAGCTGGCAAGGACAACCGAACAATTGAAGCTGGAACTCACCGGGCGAATGCGGGTAGAGAAGGAACTGCGTCTTACGCACAAGGATCTTGCAATATACGCCGACGAGTTACAGGCAGCTAACGAAGAGCTTTCCGAGTATGCTTATGTCGCAGCCCACGACCTCAAAGCTCCCCTGCGAGCCATCCGCAACTACACCGACTTTTTGTGCGAAGACCTCGAAGAAAGCCTTGATGGAGACCAGAAAACGTATCTTGACGGTCTCAAGCTGGCTGTCCGTCAGGGTGAAGAATTGGCCGAGGATCTGTTGGCATTCACTGAGGTCGGCAGAAGGAGCGGCTCGATCAAGACGATCGACACGGGAATATTTCTTCGGGAGCTGATAGCATCTCTTAATTTGTCCTCGGATGTCGAGGTTGTAATGGGGGATGATTGGCCCACTATTGACACTGAGCCGACACTTCTCCGACAGATCTTTCAGGATCTTATCAAAAATGCGGTCAAATTCAATCATTCTCCACGCAAACGCGTCGAACTCGGTTGGTCCTTGGTAGGCGAGGACCGCTATGAAGTGTTCGTGCACGATAACGGCATTGGGATTGAGCCGCGCCACTATGAGCAAATATTCCGCGTGTTCCAGCGGCTTCACTCCCGTAAGGAGTTTGCGGGCACCGGCCTCGGTCTTGCCATTGTCAGGAAAGCGGCAGGTAAATTGCACGGCTCGGTCCGGGTAGAATCAAAACCCGGCCAAGGGAGCACGTTCTTTATTGCCCTTCCTAAGACAAAAAAGGAGACATAAGCTTCGGGCAAAGCCCGGGGGGCAAAGCCCGGGGTCAAACCTTTACTATTAACTAATCGTGTTTGCAGGCCGTCAAGGAACATCTTTTTTTGAGATCGGGTCACTGATGTGACCTGGTAGCCTCAAAGACGGCACCATATTCAACATGCGGTCCTGACCCACTTACAACAGGGGCTTGTTTGCTTGTAGATAGCGTATACGTGTGCCTGATCTGTGAGGCCCGAGCTTTTTGCCCCTTACAAGCAG
>JABXJX010000123.1 GCA_013375375.1 Desulfobacterales bacterium
GTGCTCTTCCGATCTCGGAGCCTGGCTTGAGTATTGATGTTGACCATGGAGTCAAGGTAAATGGGGACGTAGTTTATAGCCTGCTTTCCGGCCAAAGTGAAGTTCAGTCATCCGGGGTATATGCCAGTCCTCCCGAGGTCTTTGGAGGTCTGGCTCTCTGGTTGAGTTTGCGAGCATCGGGCTTTTGCTCACTCTTTGCAGAGGGTCAAATTGCGGATCGGGGCATTGTATCTTATTTCATAATGAACCATGGAGGTTGGAAGATATGCTATACTTTCGGTCTGCTAGGAGATGAGGGGCTTTGTGTGTTTGAACGCCCTCCTAAGCCGGATTTTTCTGCGGAGCAGCCGGACGGTCCTCAGCCTTCCGAATTATTTATACGCGGTTTTGGACGCGGGACCGAGCTTGCCAGACTCCTCATCGCGCAGGTCAAAGCCTGGGATGCTGCTGGGCGTCCGTCCGGCAAAGGCCTTCGCATAAGGATTTACCCGAAGGATACGGATTACGTCCCATCAACGGATGAATATTTTATAGACAAACGATGGACCAAGCTCGTCTTAGACTGGGAATAGCCACTGACACACAACAATTGTCCATTTTGTTACTTTAGTTTCAGGTTGAAAGGAATCACCACCGTTGTACGTAACCATCGACACCCCGATGTTTGTCCAGTTTAGTTAGAGTAAGAGAACCATAAACCCTTGGTCACTGGTTCGAATCCAGCAGGTGCTACCATTTTAAACTGCTAACTAAACAACTTGGTTATCGGGTAATATTACTTGACACAAACCACATTATGGCCCCATGAAAAAATTAGAATTGCCTACGGTTGGACCGAGTACTCCTACAATTCCGCGCATTATTACCCTCAGTGTTCGGCCTTCTGCCCGTATTTCATATTCATCCGGGTTTTCAGGCCACACGGTGTTCCTCAATTCCATCCCGGCATTAATCCGGTTTGTCAGCTTTTCTACATTCGTTTCCGCAGATTCAGCGTCATCAAATACCAGTACGACACTTGAATAATTCCCAAGCTCATCCTTACCGGTTCCACTACCGGATACATTGTATGTATCAAGTAACTCTACCTCCCATATAGCACCCCATGAAGTTTTGACGCTTTCCTTTAGTCCTCTATAAATTTCATAACTCGGTACATCACCCGAAAGGTAAAGATTTCGGGCACCCATCTCAGCTAGGGCATCCGTTATCATAACAAAGTCATTATTATCTGCCAGGCTTGGAATATCTCCCTTCCGGGCGTCTATCATTTGTTTTATAGTCTCCATTTCAAGCGCACGCATTATACAGTCGCCCTGTATTGCTATAACTCCACCACGACCGAGTTGATCATAAACAGGAGGTGCTAATTTCCTATTTAAATCTACACCGCTGCCGCCCCAGTCGAGTATATCGACACCTTTATATTTTGTCCTGACAGGTTTTACTGATTCATCCATTCGATTCATCGCTTCATCAATGGCACCTAAATCAAATTGACCCAGTATTATTTCTATCTGGCTGGCTCCAAGGGTTATTCCTACGTCAATATCAACATTCTGGGGACCAAACCCGACGTTCTCATATCTGATTGGACTCTCCGAAATGCTACTAACCATTCCTATACCGCACAAAAAAGATCCCGAGGCAAAGTGTATTATATATTCGTTCATATCACAACCAGCGGCTAATAGTTCGTTAAGATATTCATTCACATCATCAGCACCGGCATCTGAAGACGGCCGAGAAATACCACACTCAGTTCTCAGCCATTCATGATTGGTAATACCGATTTTTAATTCCGTACCAAGAGCTTCCGGTACCATCTGTAATATCTCTTTATATAATTCACCTGCTTCCATGTCTTTCCAGGACATACAGGATTCACCGGAAGTACAGGATATCAATATGGCGGAGAATAAAATGATAACTGCGGAAGTAATCAACAAAATATTATTCCTCATATGCTGTTACTCCTCTATTCAGGATACGCCAAATTATAACACTAAATGACAGTAATAAACAGACATAAATTAAGCCTGAACTCTATACCACAAACTTATTGACCTTGCCCGAGTTCTCTATAGTCGTCTCGTATCTAGAACGAAATGGAAAATAGGATCAATGACCATTGATGTTGAAGCTAAAAGGTATTGCCTAGCGTGCGTATGACTGGGCAGACATGTTTTCCTGAACTTAGTAACTAATCTAACAAAAGCTTGTTTTGTGCAGCCTCTGTACACGAAAAAAGTAGGGACTCTCCTCACGCTGACAACCTAGTAGAGCCCCTACTTTACAACGAGAGACACTCTGTAGTCAAAATCCAGGCGGTTTTTTAGGCTGGTTAATGGGTTTAATATACCAAGTTTGTTAAGTACTTGAGTTTTGACACAAAAAAGGGCCAGGGATTTGTGATCCCAGCCCCTGATATATTACCCATAATCATATACTATTGATATATGATTATAAATCAAACAATGCCGGCTGCCACCGCTAGGTGGCAAAATTTAGGGAAAAGTTACCAGAAAATTGCCACTTTTCCCATTGATAACGGGAAGGGAGGGTACTGCCTAGCCCCTAGCCCAACGATGCAGACCTGGAGATAATTCCGGCTGCTTTGCGTTTCTCTTGAACAGTTGAACGCTGGTCACAATGGGAGCAAGCTAGAGCAGTCGTGTCTTTCAAAACAGCGATTGCCTTTGCCTCATTCATAGCCAATGTCTCCCTGCAATTTGGGCAGAAATACTGACGAAGGCTAGGTTCGTCTCGTCCTTGATAGACAGGCTGCCCCTGTTCATCAAGATGGAAGTCACTGTTATATACGTCCTGTGAATCGAGGCTGTCTATCTCCTGAAAACAGTTCGGGCATGTGGCCATCGGTTTCACCTCATTTCTACATGGATTCCGTAAATCGCTCTGTGGATGGTCCTTTTATTCCCTAGAAAGATTTACGCCCTGCACCGGGTCGATTGAGTCTGTGTCTCTTGCTCTCGATTTTTGTAGTTCTGCTGATAATATAAATTCATCGAGAGAATCGCTTGATATGCCATCTATGAGAATGGCATGTTTCAGGTAGAAGGGCAAACCATCTTCTTCGCACATTTTACCTTCGACTATCTCGCATACGCGTGGTTCATGGTGATCGTTCCATTCTATGAAACCGCCGAGTACATCAGCGATATCTTTGAATATTTTACGGGCTCTTTTAACGTCAGGCATTACTAACAATGTGCATGACCCGAGAGGCGATTGATGATATGGGTGTACGTAAATAATCGCACTTCCGTCAAGTTCGAAACGGTGGAAGCCTGGATCAAAAGAAATGGGTGTCTCGACCTTTACTTTTGTGTTTTGGGTGCGCTCAATGAGTCTTATAATGTCATAAAGCTCCCATCTTGTGTTAAGATATAGGTTCGCATCTACTCCCATTATTAGACCTCCTTTCTTCCTTCTAGCGTTCCCTCCCGCTCCTGTTCGACCCCGTCACTCCTTTCTATCTTGATTCCGTAAATCGCCCTGCGGATGGTCCTTTTATCATGGTGCAACTCCCTATTAATTCGCTTGATGCTCCACCCTTCCGTAAAGTAGGCTTGCCTGATGCGCTCATCCCGTTCTTTTTTGCCCACCCTTACTTTTATCTTGAGTCCGATTGCCCTGCGGACGGTCTTCCTGGAATGGTGGAATTCCAGCTCTATTTGCCTGGGGCTCCACCCTTTCTCATAGTAGGCTTGCCTGATGCGCTCGTCTCGTTCTTTTTCGACCATTCTCACTTCCGGTATCGGTGCTCCGGCTATGAACAGAAGTGAAGCCTTAGCACGTCCCCGGGTGGTCTCTCTCCTTACCGCGATGACCTGCTGGTCCTTTATGAGTCTATTAATCTCCAAGTTGAGTTCTCTAACATAAACCTTAAGGCCGTTAGCGAGATTACTCCTGGTCATTCCTCGAGGATTTTTGCGCAGTTGTTCCAGGATGCGCTCTCCCATATGGTCTTGACTGAATTCGAAACGTTCCGGGCACAATTTTTGCCAGCGTTTAAGATACTCTTTTTCTTTCGCCTCTAGTGGTACGCCTGCATATATCTTATAGCCAATCCGGACTAACCTTTTTGGCAGGACTTTGAGAATATTCCTGGCGTCCAGCCTGGCATCGAGGTCTATCGACTTGTTGCAGGATATCAGCTCTATAAGTTCGGGAAGCTTGTCTCCGTCATTGTTTTCCCGAGGCTTGTCCAGACTCAAAAGCCGACGAGCCTTACCTTTTGGACACTCCGAGGGTAATCTCATTGTGTGGCATTCCCGGCGCTGCGCAACTGTACAGTGAGTGCAGTTAAGACCGAAGAGCCGATATCTTCGCTTGTCCAAGTACCTCAGTAGTTCATATTTTGCTACCCTCATCAGCCCGGGTTCGGTTAGAGTCTTTCCCTTCGCCTCATATTTCGCCTTTACCTTGGCCATCTCCACCAGCAGATCCTGAAGGAAGTCCTCTCTGTCTTCTGCTGGTACTTGGTTCACAAAGAAACCTGCTATCTTGGCAAAGACGGCCCAGTCTCCCTCCAGCTGTCCTTTGGTGTAACCTGTCCTCATAGGTCCTCCCCAAAGTAAAAAGCCCCCACATTGGGGCTTAAATAAAGGGGCTTA
>JABXJX010000124.1 GCA_013375375.1 Desulfobacterales bacterium
GACTTAGGCTGGAAGCCGAAGCTGTCCCTTGAAGAAGGGATAAGGAAGACATATGAGTGGTATTGCCGGAGTATGTCTTGATAAGATGAAAGGCAGCTAATCACAAAGCAAATTGCTAAGCGTCACAAACTCCTTGACACTCAAGGTTTCAGCCCGCCTTTTTGGATCGATCCCGGTGCGCTCCAGCGCCGCTGATATCTTCTCATCATTGAATCCTAAGTTGCCGCCCAACAGGGCATTTCTTAAGGTCTTGCGCCTCTTTCCAAAGGCCGCTTTAACTATCTGAAAAAGAAAACTCTCATTGTTTGCCAGGAAAGAAACAGGGTGGCGGAATTTAATACCAACCACTTGAGAATCGACCTTCGGCTTTGGAAAGAAGGCCGAGGCAGCCACTGAAACCAGTGGGTAGATCTCGGCACAATACTGAATCAAGACCGATAACCTGCCGTAACTCTTGTTCCCGGGCGTGGCCGTAAGACGCTCGGCAACCTCTTTTTGGAACATGAGAAAAGCAGCGTCAATGACTTCGCGAAAACGGATCAGGCGAATAAGCACCTGTGACGAGATATGATATGGAAGATTTCCGATAACTTTGAAGGATGCGCCTGATCTCTTTGCAAGGTCTTCAATGTCTAATTGTAGGATGTCTTTTTCAATGATTGTTACGTTGCGGATACCTGCTGATAGGAGTTCATTGCCAAGGAGATCGGCAATTTTTCTGTCCGGCTCTACTGCCAGGACACGTTTCACCTGTGCGGCCAAGGGTAGCGTAAGGGCGCCGAGCCCCGCGCCTATTTCAAGGACTACATCATCAGGCTCAAACCGGGCCCGCGTTATAATCAACGCGGCCACATTAGGGTCAGTCAGGAAATGCTGTCCCATAGATTTCCTGGGCCGAATTTCCCTGTCTTTGAGAAGTTCACGGGGAGATTTCATGGTCGTATAAGCGCGATTCTCCAAAATAATTCATTTTAGCTCACTTTCAGTGAGCCTGACAAGAGAAAATCAAGAGAAAGAGCGGAAGCAAATCGATAAGATGTGAACTTGACTTTTTACAGAAACCGTGTATTTTAAAATACTAATGAGAACACTTTGTACCCGACCAGTCACTCCAGAAAAGACATCATGACCCCAGTGTATACAGGCTTCACTTCAAAGTAGGAGGGATAATCATATGAAAAAAAGGCGAAAGTCGTATAGCGTGGATGCGGTTATCAGGTTCTTTCTTCATTACTACAACATTCCAACCAAACATGACATCGAAAAACTCGGACAAAGAATCGAACGGTTGGAAAGGACCCTAAGGGCGAGCAGAATAACCGCTAAGAAGGCAAAGAAAGCAGGCACTGTAAAGGGTGCAGCAAAGAAAAAGCAGGCCAGAAGAGGCAGGGCCAGGATGACAGCGACTGAAAAGATTCTCAATGTCATTAAGAGGTCTGCCAGGGGTGTCGATATCGCAGGTCTGAAGGCAAAGACCGGCTTTGAGGACAAAAAGGTTCGCAACATCGTCTTCAGGCTTGCCCAACATGGAACCATCAAAAGGGCCGGACGGGGCGTTTATGCCGTCAAGTAATCCGTGGCCGGCAAAGAACCAAAGAAAAGACTTTCCGATGACCGATATTGTTTTGCTTGCGGTTCTTTGAATCCGATTGGCCTCCATATGGAGGTTTCGTATCGTGATAATAAAGCCTTCAGCAGGCTCGTCCTTAAGCGAGAATTTCAGGGATGGAAGGGTATAGTCCACGGTGGTGTTGTAGCCACAATTCTGGACGAGATTATGGCCCATGCCGTAACCCATTACGTTGGCCGGGCTGTCACGACTTCACTTCAGATAACCTATCGCGCCCCTTTGCATGTGGGGGATGAATTTGAGGCGATAGGTTATGTGGTCGAGCAAAAGAGCAGGGCAGCGGTGGCCAAAGCAGAAATCCTCGTACCACATAACAAGAAGCTCATAGCCCGAGGAGAAAGCAAGTTTATCCTGCTTAAGTAAAAAATACGTTCTCTCTTGGGACCCTCCAAAAATCTTCCTTTGTCGAACCCTTCGGTCATATTTCCAAAGTGCCCTCAAACTACTCCAGAAATAATGCCTGAATCATTGGGGCCTCGGAAAGGAATTCTGTGGATTTCCTTTACACCGGCCTTGGCTAACATGGAAGTAATCTGACTCTCAGAGTAGGATTGGCCTTGCGGGGTATTGATCAGCATGTTGAGAGAAAAAAGTGCGGGAGAGATAGGGCTGTCAAGGTTGTCATTTAGGATAAAATCGTGAACCATAATCAGTCCGCCTGCTTCCAACACCGAGACGATCTTGCGGATTATCTTTTGGCAGTCTTCAGGTCCTTCGCCGTGGAGAATATGCGAGAGCCAAGCTACATCATAGGAACCCTTGATTTTATCATCCTCTATATAGTTACCGGCCACAAAGTCAATACGGTCCGTCAGGCTGAATTGCTCAATAGTGCGACGGGCAAAAGGCTCCGTGGTAGGCAGATCATAGACGGTGGCTCGGAGGTCAGAATTTGCTTTACAAAAATGAATCGCATAGGTGCCCGGCCCTCCACCCAAATCGATCAAATGACTTCGGCCTTTAAGATCAATCTGGTCCGCCACACCAGGCGCTATGTTCATAGCAATGTTAAACATGCCCATGAGAAAGCTTTCCCGTTCCTCATCTTTGCTAAAAGAAGATCTTTCCCTGACCGGCCGTCCGCTTTTAACTGCTTGGGGCAGTTGAGACCAGGCACCGACCAGATGGTGATGATGCATAATGATATAGCCGATATACTTTGGCGAGTCCTTGACAAGCAAGGATTTGCTCTCCGGAGTATTAGCATATCGGCCCTGTTGTTTTGTCAGGAGACCCAGGGCAGTCAGGGCATTTAGGAGCCTGTTCACGCCGTTCTCATCTCCGCCCAACCTTCGGGCAATTTCATCCCCGCCGACATGATCATTACCTATTAGGGTAAAGATCTCCAGCCGCACTCCGGCATGCAAAGTACAGGCCTTCCAGTAACTCCCGGATGTCTCCAGCATCTGTCCGGCAGTCCATTTCTTTTTTGTCATATGCTTTATCTCCTCATCCATTTAACCAATTACTTAGGCGAAACTTTTGTATCCGACATTGGTTTGGGGTCACAATGCCTTTTCTTTCGTTCCGAGTCTCCCGGGCTGGTGTTTTTAGGCGCCCTACCGCCAGTCACTCCAGAAAAGGCACCATTAGCACTTATTTACGATGTCGGGTACTTAATGTATCTTTTAGTCTCTTTACCATTCGATTAGTTGCGTGGCCGTCATCTCAGGCGGGATGTTGATGTTCATGAGCTTTAGGACGGTGGGGGCGACGTCGGCCAGCTTGCCACCCGATTTCAGCTTCTTACCCTTGGCTTTCCTGCTGATATAAATCAGCTCTACCGGATTAAGTGTGTGGCTGGTCTTTACTCGTTCCGCCTCTGGATCGACCATCTCTTCGGCATTTCCATGATCGGCGGTAAGGAGGATGTCCGCTTCCAGCTCAAGGAGTCGCTTTATGCAGTCTCCAACGCATTCGTCTACTACCTCGACGGCCTTGGTTGCAGCATCCATGTCCCCGGTGTGGCCCACCATATCGCAGTTGGCGAAATTGATTAGGATAAAGGCATATTCACAGCCGGCCTTGACGATTTCAAGAAACTTATCTCGCACGTCATAGGCATTCATTTCCGGATGCGAGGCAAACGTTGCAGGGTCATACTGGCTCTTTATCTCAATCTGATCCTCTCCTGGATAGGGCTTTGTCGATTTTCCGTTAAAGAAGCTGGTGATGTGGCGGTATTTTTGCGTTTCGGCAAGACGAAGCTGCTTGAGGCCCTTGTTACTGATGACCTCTCCAAGGAGATTTTTCATGCCGCCTCCGGAATCTATGACCCCAAGGATAAACCGCTGAAACTCGTCGTAGTAGCGGGTAAGACCAACGTAGAGACAATCCGGTCTGCGCGAACGTCTTCCCGGATAGTTATCCTCCACAAAGGCCATGGAAAGCTGAATGGCCCGATCCTGCCGAAAGTTCGTGTGGAGGACGGAATCGCCGTCCCTGACCCCGTCGTAGTCTCCGATAACATAGGGAGGGATGTATTCGTCGAACATCTCAACGCCGTCGGGTGTCTTATCCTGTGCGTAAGACTCTTCGACGGCAGCCTCGGCGCTTTCCGCCTTTCTTCCGATGGCGTTTACGATACATTCGAAGGCCGTGCCAATGAGGTCCCAGTTCTTGGAACGATCCATTCCGTAATAACGTCCCATAAGGGTACCCACACGGCACTTGCCCAACTCCTTCATAACTTCATTCAATTCATCGATGTATTGGAGCGTGGATCGGGGTGGGGTGTCGCGGCCGTCGGTAAAGATGTGGATAATGATCTCTCCCACGCCTTGTTGCCGGGCCGCGCGCATGATCTTGAACATTTGATCGCAGTGGGCGTGCACGCCTTCGTCCTGCAACAGGCCCATCAGGTGGAGTCGCGAGTTATTTGTTTTGCAGTTTTCAACCAGGTCTTTGAAGTCGTCTGCTTCAAAGAGCGAACCGTCCACCATACCGTCGTTG
>JABXJX010000125.1 GCA_013375375.1 Desulfobacterales bacterium
CCGCATTCTCCCGCAAGCGGGAGCTGCGGTCTCCCCCACAGATAAGTCACAAAAACACGGCGCCCTCCCGCCAGTCATTCCGGAAAAGACATCATTGCGCCTTTTCTGTGATGGCAGGCAGTTAATGTACTTTTTAGTAAATCAATAGTGTATGCAAATGGCTTATTTGATTTTCGGAAATACCGTTGTCTCCAGATACTCTACGCACTCTTCCATGCAACGGCGGCATTTCTCCTGCCACTCGCTTTGGTGTTCGGGGTCTCGAAGTTTTCGACCACGGTGGCCTAGGGCGGAAAGGGGGCTCACCATGGACTCCGGAAGATCATCAGGCAGGTCTACTCCGTTCATGACAGCCCATGCCAATGTCCACGCACGCGCCACATTGGACGGGTTGTAGCCGCCGCCACCTAAGGCCACCCAGGGAAGCCCTTGTTCGGTCAGATAGGCAACGGCCCTGCAAAACCCGTTGGTAGTGAATTCGAGTGCGGCCAGCGGATCATCCAAGAACGTGTCCACTCCAAGCTGTGAAACCATAACGTCCGGGTTGAACGCCTTGATGAGTACCGGGACTATTGATCTAAAGCCGTCCCAGAAAATATGGTCGTCCGTGTTGGGGAGCATGGGAATGTTCACGGAATAACCCGAACCCTTTCCACGGCCTGTCTCGCCGAGGTCGCCGGTGCCGGGAAACAGGGTGCGCCCGTCCTGATGAAACGAGACGGTCAATACCCTTGGATCCTCATAGAATGCCCATTGTACTCCGTCCCCGTGGTGGGCATCTATGTCCAGGTACATGACGCGCTTACCCTTGTCCACAAAATAGCAGATGGCCAGGACCGGGTCATTGACATAGCAAAAGCCGGATGCCTGTCCGGCGCCCGCATGATGGAGACCGCCCGCAATGTTAAAGGCAATGCGGGCCTTGCCCTCTGAAATTAGCTCGGCACACTGGAGGGATGCGCCCGTATGAAGCTGAGACCACTCCCACATTCCCGGAAAGACCGGGTTGTCCCCCGGCCCTAAGCCGTATGAAAAATTGCCGGCGACCTTGCCGGAACTGGAGTTTTTTAAGACTTCAACATATTCGGGCGTGTGAAAGCGAATGATCTCCGATTCGGACGCAGGTCTGGTTTCAATAAGGGACATGTCGGAAAGGTTAAAAAGGTCGTACGCCTTGCAAAGGTCGTATGTGAGGCGCAGCCGCTCGATCTCAAGGGGATGAGCCACCCCATAGTCATATGCAAAGTATTTTTCTGTATAAAGAAAGGCGGTCTTCATGGAGGGTCCCGGTTTTGTCTTTCAATTTCTTTATATATATCATAATACCAAATCGTTTGGAAACATTGACTCGACTATCCGGAGTGAATCATTATTAAGATCAAAACAGTTGAATTCGACAGGTTGTTGCCCAAACAAAAATTCCTTTGAGCAACAGCCTGTTGATATCCTTGTATTATCAGTGTATATAAAAGTGTCTCCTAAGGGGGGACTTATTATGGATAGAAAGATTTTGCTGGTCGTTGATGGATCGATCCATTCAACCCATGCAGTCGAATATGCCGTCAGACTATCTTCGGTTGTACAAGACCTTAGCTATACCCTATTCCATGTGCAGCCGACCATCTCCCAGTTTCTCCTGGATGAGGCTGAAACCAATCTCAAAGCCAAGGCCGACCTAAGAAAGGTCATCCGAAAAAATGCTGAATTTGCCCAGGGTATCCTGGAGAAGCGTAAGGAGCGGATGGCCGGGATGGGGATCGCCGCGGAACGCATCGAGATTTCCACTCAACAAAAGGTGATGGGGATTGCCAAGGATATTTTGGACCGTGCCAACCAGGGTCTTTATGATGCCATTCTTGTGGGACAAAGAGGACTTTCGCTGGTCCAAAAGACCGTTATGGGGAGCACTACCGCCAACTTGGTAGAGCATTCCAAGGTGATCCCGGTATGGGTGGTGGATGGAGACGTCACGTCTCTGAAGATACTGATGGCCGTGGACGGCTCTGAGGCCTCACTTCGCGCTGTGGATCACCTGAGCTTTATGCTTGGAGGAAACGAGAATATCAAGGTCACTTTGTTTCATGTAACGCCGAAGATAGGAGATTACTGCGCCATCAATTTTGACGAAAAAGAAAGTGACATAGGTCAGGTAATCGCTCAAGGCTCCAAACGATGCATCGACCTTTTTTATGCTCACGCCCGTCATAAATTTAAGGAGGCAGGCCTCAAGGAGGATCAAATAGAACTAAAGGTGGTAAAGCGTACCGTGAATGTCGGCAAGGCGATCGTGGATCAGGCCAGGAAGGGGGACTATGGTACAGTCGTCATTGGTAGACGTGGAGCCGACACGGCCTTTTTTATGGGAAGTGTCTCGAGATATGTGCTCGACAAAGTCTCCGGGCGGGTTGTGTGGGTGGTTCCCTGAATCGACTTGAAAATCACGGATAGCAACTTTTCATCAATTAGATCTTCAGCGCCGCCTCAGTAGCACTCCTTAAGGCCGAGCCAAGATGGCCCGGTGATGCTGCATCTCCCACAGCAACCACCTGTTCAATCTTACCCTTCAGCGCGTGTAACAGACTGTCTTCCGGCTTTGCATTAATAGCAAAGATCACCTTGTCAGCCCCCACGACAAATTCCTCGCCATCTTTCTTTGTAAGGCGTACCCTGTTCTCTTCGATGGAAGTAATACGCGTCTCCGTAAAGATGGTAACCCCTTTTTCAGAAAGTCTCGACAATAGTCGCTCCCTGGGGATCTTTTTCATTCTGGTAAGCACATCAGGCAATATCTCCACCACTGTTACTTCTCTTTCAGGACCGGCAAGCCAATCGGCCGTCTCGCAACCGATGTCGCCTCCGCCAACAATAATGACCTTTTTACCAACAGCAACCCGCTTCTCATAAACTTCTCGAGCATCCGTGATTAGATCGGAATCGGCACCGGGTATGGAGAGGCGGCCAGGGTGCGATCCCGTTGCCACAACAACTGCGTCCGGGGCACGGGAAACAATCTCCGCTGCTTCGGCCTGGTGCCCGAGACGAACCTTCAGACCGATTTTGTCCAGGGCGTGTTTCAGATAGCGCAACCCTTCTGATACCTCCTCCTTAAAAGGAGCTATGTGAGCCAGCCTGAACTGCCCGCCAAGCTGATCCGACCTCTCCCATAACTCTACCTCATGTTCCCTCTGGTTTGCTATTATGGCCGCCTGCATACCGCTTGGTCCACCACCAATCACCAGCACACTCTTTTTTTTCGCAGCAGGAGAAACCTTCCACGAATATTCAAGGCCTGCAAAGGGATTCACTGCGCAGCATCTTCCGATTCCAGGGACACCTTTTTCCGCACAATCCTGCAGACAGTAAATGCATCCCCTGATGTCATCGACCATATTGGATTCAGCCTTTTTTGGAAAATCAGGATCAGCGATCAGGGCCCTTGCCATGGCAACAAAATCGGCCTTTCCCTGCCCGATTATTTCATCAGCCATATCAGGACTATTTATCTTCCCTATGCCGATAACAGGTATGCCGACCGAGGCCTTTATCTGAGCAGCCAAGTCAATGAGCGGCCCAGGAGGGGTGTAGTGGGAAGGGATCGTGATAAATTTTGTGGATTTGTTCCCTGCATTAGCTACAATGGCATCAGCCCCTGCATCTTCTACGAGCCCGGCGATCTCCTTGGCATCATCTATGCCCAATCCGCCCGGAACAAACTCATTGCAAACGAGCTTTATCATCACTGGAAAATCCCGGCCTGCCGATTCTTTTACCTTTTGAATCAATCGGGTCAAAAAACGTGCACGATTTTCTACGGCTCCTCCCATCTCATCGCTGCGTTTGTTGAGAAGTGGAGAAAGGAGCTGGGCAATCAGATCGCCATAGCTTGCCTGGATCTCCACACCATCATAACCGATCTCCTTTGCCTTTGCGGCCCCGTCGGCCATGATCTCCAGTATCTCATCTGCCTCATCAAGAGACATGGCATTGGCCAGGGAAACCATCCAGATATCTCCTTTTTTCTTGGCACCGGCGACCTCCTCCTTAAAGGCCCTCTCCTTGGGATAATTGAGCTGCATGAAGGCCTTGGAGCCTTCAGTATGAATAACACTTATAAGTTCCGTTAAGTCTTCTGCATATTCTTTTCGATCACAACGAAGTTCATTGGAGCCTTTATATGCCCTCGGGTAATCGAGGCATGGGCAGTCAAGGACGATCAAGGCAGCCCCGCCCCCTGCCCTTGCCCTGTAAAATTCTATCATCTTTGGATTGACCCTGCTCTCTGTTGCATACTTTGTAGGGAAAAGGGCCATGATGATTCTGTTTTTGAGGGGGCATTCACCGATTCTGTGCGGTGAAAAAAGATTGGGGAAGCTCATTTTATGCCTCCGTTACATGGCTAACGGCTTATAATTCACTACAGGGACGCAGAGAGACCTTTGCATAACCTTTGCGAAGCGAACGGCCCGCTTTATCCGTCGGCAGCCAAGGGGGGATCTCTTTTTGAGATCAGGTCACTTAATATTGCCTGGTAGCCTTCCCAACGGCACCATATTCAACATA
>JABXJX010000126.1 GCA_013375375.1 Desulfobacterales bacterium
TTTATGATGGGTATTTTGCGGCAAATCAATTGTATGGGAGTTAGCTCGACAGGAGATCCCCATTTCCCAGTAAAATTCAGCCAGCGCCATTCATCGTGCCAATGTTCTTGGATCTTGGCTTTACCGTGTTCTTTTGGTTTGTCTGGACATTCTTCATCGGTGCATGGTTCCGGTATGATATCTACTTCAGGGAGTATTTTTACATTGTTTTTATCGTGAAAGGAGGGAACGTAATCTATGAAATAGGCTACAGGAGATCCTCCAGCAACACTAACTAGTCTTATCATTGCCTTAAGCATTGGTTTTACATACTTCTCTATTACATTAAAGGATGGTGGATAATCACAGAAATATGCAGCATGTGAACCGTTAGCAATATAAGCTACCGGGTGAAGCCCTTGACTGTTCAAGTTCTTATCGTCATCAGCTTTCTCAATATCCTCCCACCGTTTTCGAAACGAGCCAAGATGGGCATTATAGATACAGCCAACAGGCTCTTCGCCATCTCCTTGCTTCTTAAGGATCACCGACACCATCTCCCAATCCATTTCGTGAACGTTGGCCCAATCGTCAAAGAAGTAAGCCATCCAATACTGAATAGAGATGTAATCCTTGAACCTTTTTTCTCCCCTTATTACTCTGGCATAAGCTTTTCTGGGGTAATTGTCATCTTTATCTTTTATCTTTGAATAGAATCGCCAAAACTTAGCTACGTCTTTGGGCCCCTTTTCATCAATCAGATCAATATGGTCAATTTCGTTTTTCTCCATTTCCTTGAGAAGTTTCTCTGTGGGCAGCCTCCTCCCCCGTATGCCAATGTGTCGTAAGCATTTATATAATCCTCTGGGTGGGATACGTGCATGGTCAAGAACAAGGTATATATCTCTAGGATGATAATCGTATTCCAAAGGCGGTACACTCCCTATAGAATGTCCTGAGCGATGATATGTTTCACGCTCGCTGTCATCGGGGATTTCAGGGAAAAGCACCAGTAAAGGACGATATTTAAGTGCCAAGCGGCGTTTATCCCGTTCGATATCTGCACTGAGTGTAGGATTTGTACTCTGATTCATAGCAGACTTATTAATTTCCAACCCCCTGATTTTACTTTAAGAACCGGCACTATCGGCTAGGGAGCCGGCTCGTCTTTATGCTCATTTGTAGATCATTTTTAGGATTGAGATCCTATACCTCACGATTTGTCTTGATCCTTCTTTGGCCATTGCTTGCACTCTTCGGCAGCTTTACCACCGACTTCACACCGCGGCCAGTACTCTGCCGTAATTGAGCCATCTTCCAGGTGATTAGAAACGTGCTCACACATTGTGGGCTTAATGCCAATAAGTGCATCCTCGACTATTTTTGAAGCATTCTCCGTTTTTTCCAATTTATATTCTTGATGGAAAACCCTTTTATGTACCCGATCAATATCCGAATACATGGTTTCTAGAGTTTCAAGAACTTGATTCCGATATTTCTCGAAGTATAGATTACGTTCATAGTCTTGTTTTAAGTATATTTTTTGCTTCTGTTTATTTGTCATATGAGTATACCAACGGTAAACCCAAAAACTTGCGCCCGCGAGACCAACACCAAGCCCCCAAACTGCGGAAGCTGGCAAATTAAGCACTTCGATTGAAAAAGCAGCACCTCCTCCTGCAGCCACTGTCATCGCCGGAAGGGATTTTAGAAAATCACCTGCTTTTTGCCCAAATTTCATAGTTTCTTTAACATCATCCAAGGCTACGGAGCGTAACTTCTCGTTTTCCTCAAAATTAAGCTCTCTCCATTTATATATTGTATCTAGCGAACGCATGCCAGCTAGTACTATTGGGATTGCTAGATCTACGTATTCCTTTTCTTTGCCTATAGCCTTTTCTTGAATGTCTTTAAGTTGTTTATCAGCTAATAAGTAGATGTCTTTGGATTGTTTCGACTTAGAGAATTGTCCCGTTAGTGCCCAGGCTATTCGAACAGCGATATCAGGTGGCAATAATGTTGTTTGATCCTTTATTTCTTCTTTTATCTCAGTTGTTTTTTTAGCCATTATTCACCTCCATCTAAACGACTGGCTACTGATCATGCGGCGTTGCTTTCTGCTTGTATGTTACGAACTTATACCCCGCTGACACCCTTAATTCACTAATATCGCTATATATTCAGGTTGTCCCAGTATACTTAGCACACTGCCGCTATGGTCACAATAACAGGTTTGCCGTCAGCCGCATCGGAGGTGCGGTAGACCTTTTTCGTCCGCTTCATGATGTCATCCAATGTGTCCTTGTCGGGGATACTTTTAAAGGGGACGTTGGGAAATGTAGATAGAACGGCGAGTGCCTGTTCCCGGCGCGACTGCGGCAGGATTTTATTTAGAGCAGCTAGAGGCGGCCTAGCAGTGGCGCTGCCATGGTGACCTATTTTAAAAATATCCACCGGCTTCAGACTCGTATTCTCATACATTTTCTCCCAGCTTTCTTGCTCGGCATCCCCGGTAAAAAGAAGACGCCTGCCGCGCCAGGTAAGCTCGAAGACGATACTGGTATCATTTGCCGCCTTATCAATAGCGAAAACGCTTTCCGAGAAAGCACCGTCCATGCGCTCAATCAGGTCATAAAAAGCCCCGCCATCGACGCCCGGGAGCGGCAGCGGTAAGCTCTTTCTATAGGTTGACGGTGTCCCAGCGGCGTCGAGACTGAAGCGGGGCACCGACTCTAAAATAGATTTATAATAGACCGAGGTATCCTCTTCCGGAGCGAGGATCCGTAAACCGGCATCGCTAAACGGGTGTTTATTACGGAGGTCACAGCCCCGGTATACGTAATACGTGTCTTTCCGTCCGGCTTTTCTAATGAAATCTACACAATCTACGGTCCTGGCGGCGTTAAGCTCGTAAATTGCTTTAAGCTCGGCAGCCAGTCCGGGTGTGGCGGACAGCTCTTTGAACGCTGCTACAGCGTCCTGGAGTCTCTTCTTTTTCTCTTTGGCATCGGGAAACTTATCGTAATAGCCGGGTTCCGATGACGCCGTCATCCACACGGTGTCGATATCAAATTTATAACCTTTACGGTCGGCCGCTCTCAGCCCTTCGACATGGTCCATGTGCTCGTGGGTCATAACATACAGGTCGATTTTCCCCCTGGTACGTTTATGGATGTCCTTTAAAGCATTCAGCAAAGGCTTGTTTAATCCGGCGCGCCCGCTTTGCCAATTACCGGCATCGACGAGAATAAAACGGTGCTTACCTCCGTCCGGCACCTTGAGCAGTATGGCTTCGCCAAAGCGGACATTGTAGGCATAGACTACTAATTTCTCATTCATGTTTGAACTCCGTAAGTTGGATTAGTCGCGCCGTGCCTCTCAACCGGAGGGTGCTATCGGTCACCCGCCCGAATACCCTCGGGGCCAGCGGCCGCGAGTTAAAGGAGACCCGTCTGTTACCGATTGCTATTTGACCCCGCTCCACCAGCCGGAGGACCGTCCTGTTGCGGGCTTCCTCCTGTGGTTCCGAGCGGTCGGTGGTGAGGCAGGAAAGGAGAGGATATCGACCTTTTCCATCTGGTTTACCGCCAAAAACCAGAGTGGTGCCGTGGAACACGCCACGCCGCCGGGACCGGATGGGAATCCCGATGTTTTCTTCGGGCTTTTCCCAGGTCAACTGAAACACCACTTCCCTCCGGTCTTCGAACCGGCCGGGGCCCAGGTAATAGCGGCGCATGACGTCCCGCCGGGGGAAAAGGCGGAAGGGTACCTGCGGCGGAATTTTCAGCAGTTTTCGCATCTTCTCAGCGAAGGCGTAGGCGGCCCACTCCGACTCCAGGATATCCTCTAGATTGACGCGTACCCACTCTTCTTCCGGTCGGCAATCAAGCTCGCTATCCTTGCCAACTATCCCACGTTTGTTGAACTCCTGCCGGAGTATTTTACGGTATCCGTCCTTATCCTCCGGGTAGGCAGCCTCGTCCGACCTCAGTACCGCTCGACAGTAATCGGCGAAGGTAGCCTCGGCGGGAGGGAGATAGTCCAGAGCGCGGAAGAGTATGCGGCTGATGCGCCGCGCCGAAATCCCGAGCTTATCACCGAGGTCCGGACTACCCGGGGGCAGGTTGGCTTTATCCAGGTAGCTGTTGTTTATTTGTACAATAGCTTTCCAGAATGCCCCGGTTAGCACCTGACAGAGGGCATGACATTCTTCACTCACCTCCCCGATTTTAAAGGGATTGCTGGCATTACGAAGGGCGCGCTTCAAGCCTATAGCATAGCCGAACTCGTCGGCGATACTGGAAATGGGTGTATCGTCAGTCAATCGCCCGCCGGACTTCTTGAGCAACCATCCCCGGATGCGCGGGCTCTGGAGCGCCATAACAATCGCGGTTAAATCGCCGATGGCCTCGTGTAAGGCTAAAGACTGGGGCGTAAGGGCATCGTACAGCGCCGGGGCTAGTCCATCGAGGACGGCGTGGCCGGTCTCATGGGCGACGATATCACGGGAAAGTCCCAAATAAACGGGAGTGCCGTCGGGCGAGGTGAAGCTGAAGAATTG
>JABXJX010000127.1 GCA_013375375.1 Desulfobacterales bacterium
CTTTGGCTGGAAAAAGAAATAAAAAGTGTAGCTAATATCACCAGAAGAGATGCTGAAGATTTTCTGCCTCTGGCGGCTGATATTCCGATTATTCCTGAGGTTCAAGGATTTAAGTTAGAAGAAGCCAACAGGGCCCTGACCTTGCTCAAGCAAGGAAAGATCCAGGGAGCAGGAGTTTTAGAGATGGCTGAGTGAAAAGGTGAATAAGATAATGGGCGTCAAACTTTACAAAGAACCTGAACTAAAAGATTCGATTATGTTCTGCGGCTGGCCTGGGATTGGAAACATTGGGCTGATCGCGATAGACACTTTAAGAGGAGTGTTAAAAGCTGAGCAATTCGCAGAGATTGAATCCTGGGATTTTTTTAACCCTCGAAAAGTTGTAATTGAAGGAGGTCTGTTGAAAGATTTAGAGTTTCCCAGCAGTAAATTTTACTTCCGGCGGATTAAAAATCGCGACTTAATCTTTTTCATTGGCCAGCAGCAGCCAAGCGAAGGAGGAACAAGATATGCCGAAGGCCAAAAGGCTTACAGAATAGCCAATTTGGTTCTGGATGTGGCAGAAAAGTTTGGCTGCCGGAGAGTATATACTTCAGGGGCAGCCGTAACTCAGATTCACCACAGTCTAAGGCCCAGAGTTTGGGCGGTGCCTAACGGGCCGGACTTAATAGATGAAGTAAAGGGATACGAAAATACTGTCTTGATGTCGGGGATCGAGGGAAGAGGTGGCCAGGGCGTTATCAGTGGCCTAAATGGGCTCCTGTTGGGGGTTGCTAAAAACAGAGATTTGGAGGCTGTTTGCTTGATGGGTGAAATACCTTATTATCTTCAGGGAGCACCCTGGCCGTATCCTAAAGCTTCGAAATCGGTTCTTGAAGTTTTAGCTAATATTCTGGACATCGAACTTGACCTCAGTCAGCTGGAAGAGCTGGCCAGAAGGGTAGAGAGAAGCATTGAGGAGTTTTTAGAAACCCTTTACAGGACAGAAGGAATACCTTCTCAGGTAATAGACGAAATTGAGAAATTGAGGTATGCAAGACAGACTGAGCTGGGCCCGATAACCGACCAAGAGCAGAGAAAGATAATGGAACACATTGATGAGCTTTTTAAGGGAGAAGGCTGGAGCGATGAAGAACATCGTTAAATTCCTCGAACAACCTCAGTTTGAGAATCCGTCGCTGATTGTTTGCTGGGACGAGGATGCGGGTAAATTGAGCCCGCAGGTAATCGAGTATTTGAACAGAAAGATAAAGACCAGAAGCTTTTGTGAAATTGAGCCGACCGGCTTTTTCTCATTGGGCGGAGTGGCAATCGAGAATAATGTGGCTCAATTCCCGGAAGATAGATTTTATTACAGCAGGGGAGGTAACTTAGTGATATTTAAGGGCAATGAGCCTTCATTTGAACGATACAGATTCTTGAATGCGATATTGGATGTAGCTGAACATTATTGTAAAGTAAAAGAATTGTTTACGATCAATGGAACCATTTCTGCAACCGCCCATACTGATCGGCGAAGGGTGCTGGCCGTTTTCAATCAAGAGACGTTCTGGAAGAAGCTGCGAGGCTACGGGCTTGAAAGTATGAACTGGCAAGGGCCTGCGGCTATCAGCAGCTATCTTCTGTGGGTAGCCAGGATAAGAGGCATTCCAGGGGCCAGTCTCTGGACGGAAATACCCTTTTACTTAGCGGCAAGCGAAGATTTTCAGGCCATAAAGCTAATTCTTTCTTTTCTCGATAAGAGATTTAACCTGGGTCTGGATTTGCAGGAACTCGATGAGCAAATCATAAAACAAAATACAAAGATAGCCCGATTAAGAGAAGAAGATTCAGAGATTGACAGGTATATAGGGGTGTTAGAAAGCGGACTTTCCTTAAGCGAGGCTGAACAAACGGAATTAATTAAGGCAGTAACTGAGGTTCTCGAAGAAAGAGACTGAATGGGCCCGGCTGAAAGGTAAGGGGGTATAGTGGCCGCGGTTTGTGAAACGTACCAGCGATATCTGGAGCCGGGATTTACGCCTTTTGACCCGCTAGTAATAAGAATCGGCAGGAGTCTATTTTTTACGCCAATGTTTCTTCTATCCATCAGTCAGCAACCTTAAAAAATGGCAAAAGTCGAGTTTAAGCTTTCAGCTTTAAGTTTTCAGTTTTTACCCATTTGCCATTTAACCATTTACCAGAATCGAGTATCGAGCATCGAGCATCGAGTTTAGAGCTTAAACCACCCTGAATTAACAGGTCTTCGCCGTCGCAAAAATAAAAAAATGGACAAATTTTCCCCCGAAGAGGATTTGTAACAGCTTGCAAATACACAAGTTATACACTTTCATATAATCCTGTCAAAAAAGCCAAAAAAATATGCATAATTTCTCTTGACACCAATATAGGCAATTTGGTACAAATTAAGTAAGTAAATTCGCCGTAAGGGGGTAAATCTTACAGGGTCACGGAGGGTGAAGCGGCGAGAGAGGGTGAATCCCAAAAGGATGTTTGTAGTGCAGGCACATGGCTCGCTGAAGAGCTTGACTGCTTGCTTTGTTGAAGGTTGTTTTCAACGGGTATAGGTGAAGGTGAAGGTTAAGGGATGCTTGTTGAAAACGGCAGATGTTTTCCCGATTTATCGGGATAGTGTTGTAGTTTTGTTTGAAAATTTGGAAGAATTAGAGGAGGAGTATTATGTCTAAGAAATTTCTCTTAATTTCTCTTGCGTTAGTGCTGGTACTGGGTTTATGCACCAGCGCCTGGGCGTACCCCGTTGCGACTAACACCAAAAACTGGGTCGGCCTGGGTGACAAAGTAAGCTGGGATGACCCCGACAACTGGGTGGACAAGTCCAGTGAATTGCCGGGCATTCCCGGCGGATGGGACCAAGCGCGGTTCTACTACGGCAAAATGGCATTCCCAGCCTTCAAGCCCACAGTCGATTGCGTTGCCACCCTTCTGCAGATAAGAGGCGGCTATGATGGTCCAGACGAGATCGTCGTAAATGTAGTAGCTGGCGCATACCTCACCCTGCTGAACTATTGGAGGATGAGTAACGCATGGGCCCAGAATCAGGACACAATTAATATGAGCGGCGGCGTCGTGAGAATCGCCGGCACTGCCCAGGACGGTAAATACAGTGGTTTAGTCATGGCCTACGCGGGTGGGAGCGCTGAGAACCCTGGTGTCTCTACCCTCAATATGACCGGCGGCTTGCTTAACATCCAAAGTAATCTACTCATGGGGTGGTACGCCGCGGACTACGTCCGCGCCGTGGTAAATCTCGATGGCGGCACCATTGTTGCCGGAAGCCTCGAGATAAGAGCGCTCGGCACCGGCACCGGGATAACCATCGCCGATTACAATACCGGCGTTGGCGGTGAAGACCGTGTCCTGATGCTGCGCGGTGACCAGACACTTAATACCGACCTGCTTGGCTACATCGCAGACGGCCTGATTGCCCCCAAGAACCCGGCGCAGTACATCGCCGTTGAGTACAAGGACGGCACCACGAATCCGCCCGAATTCAAATACATGCAGGCTGATGTAACCTGGGTATATGCTATACCCGAGCCGGCAACGATTGCTCTGTTAGGTCTGGGTGGACTGGCTCTGCTTCGCAGGAGACGTTAATAATTTAAGTTTTTAGCCGTGAGTTTGCATCAATTCAGGGCCTGTACTGATGTACAGGCCCTGTTGCTTTTATAGCGACAGGCTCAAATCCAACTCAAGACCCAAGACTCAAGACTCTTCGCTCCCGGCTTTTTCTATCCACTAAAATTCGCCCGAGACGAATTTAGCCCTTGCCGGATTACATCCATTGATGTTAGACTCCGCCGGGCTTTGGAAAGGAGATATGCAGATGGATAAAAGAAGTTTTGCACCCCTGGCGGTGCTAATCGCATTGGCCCTCGCTCTTTCTGCCTTGCTCCCTGCTGGGCAGGCTTTGAGCAAGGACGATAGCGCAGGTAGCCCTACAGGTCAAGGCAAGGGCAAAAAAGTGGAGCAGCTTCAGAGCCGTCCGTCCGGCTGGAAGAAGGGTGAGAAGGAAGACTGGAAGAGCGAGTTTCCTCCAGGATGGGAAAACTGGGATGATGCTAAAAGGCAGCAGTGGAAGCACGGCTTGGAGCGCGCAAGGGTCACTGTACGCAGGCGCACCGAGGCCCGCCTTAATGCGGCACTGCACGCCCTTGAAATGGCTGCACGAAAAGGAGCACCGCTGCACCAGGCAGAGAGGATGGCCAAGGCCGGACTGGATCGCGGGTTGGGACCGTTCGATTTTGAGCCGCTCGGCAAGCTTGTGGTCGAAAAAGTAAAAGAGGGGGTGAAAGGCGAAGAGCTCGCCAGGGTAATTCACGAAGAGATCGACCAACGCCGACAGCAGCGACAGAGACTACGTGAGCTAATGAAGGAAAGGATCAAACAGCGCCGGCAGGACTGGAAACTGAAGGAGAAAAAAGACCCAGGAAAACCTCCGAAAGGAAAATCACTCGACAAAAAAGGCCAG
>JABXJX010000015.1 GCA_013375375.1 Desulfobacterales bacterium
TGGTCTCGTTCGCTTCTGAAAAGGGGGGATCGTTTATGGATTTAGAGAAGGTTCTTAGCAAGCTCACCCCAAAAGAACGGAAATATGTTTCCGGCCTGATTGAGAAGGATGCATTGACCGGCGTTTATAACAGAAGAAAGTTTGACCATGATGTCGAATTGGTTGTTTCGATGTCCGACCGGACCGGCAAAGGCACCAGCTTATTTATCATTGATATCGATTTCTTTAAAAAATTCAATGACAAGCACGGTCATCAAGAAGGCGACAAAATGCTGCGGAAGGTGACGCGATCCATAAGCAAGAGCCTGCGGGGTTATGATACGATACATGTTTATCGATATGGAGGCGAAGAGTTTGTTGTAATGCTTCCCGATACCACGACCAGGGACGCAATAAATGTTGCCCAGCGAGTGCGGGAAAATGTTAAAAACTCTTGTGATGTGACAGTCAGTATAGGTATATCGAACTATAAGGAAATCGCAGACAACCTCCCTGAATTAATAAGACGTGCTGATGAAGCTTTATATGAGGCCAAACAGGCAGGTAGAGACAGGGTAATGGTTTTCCATGAAGATTCTTAATCGTTAATTAGATAGTTATTATGTATAGAGATTGAATTTGGATAGCGGTTGATATGTTTATTTGATCGTGAAAGGCCTGGTTTTGCCGACAGTATCAGGCCCACTGATCAACGAAGGTTTCTTTTTCGGCCGGATCTTGCGCTTTTTCGGTCTCTTTTCCGGTCTTATCATATTGCACCAAGGGTTTTTCCTCTTTGTCGGTCTTGCTGATTTTCCCGGCACTGACTTTTATCCCGGGATCAGAATCAAATAACCTCGGGAAATCAGATTTTGTAAGACCCGTTTCCCGAGTAGTAATCTTTTTGGTTTTTATGTAAACAGAACGGTCTGTCTGATCTTTTGCACTAACCAGCTTTTGGTTGTTCACATACGCAAACGGCTTTTTGCTGTCTGCAGCTCTCCTGAATTGCCCGGCCTGTTGCTGCCGTATGTAATCGCTGATATCAGTGTCGGTAATGTTTATGTACATGCGATCCTACCCCTTATATCTCAATTCCGGAGGCCAATCATGCATCCTTTGACTTTAACCTCTAAAGAAAAAAGCCCATTCTCTTCTCAAAAGAATGGACTTTTAATATCGAACTCTAAACAGCCAAGCAACCCCGCTACCCATCATTGCCGGGCCGGAGGTTTTGCGTCCCACTCTTTCGAGAGGTTTGCCATTTTTACGTCTACGGTTTTCTTATCGGTATAGAATCGGAAGATCTTTAGAACTTTTTCAGAAAACGAAAAAGTGATAACGGAGATAACCGGCTGATCTTGCAGTATTAATTGGCGAATCAGTTACAAGGATTGGGCAAGAATCCCCCGCAGTAAATATCTGACTATCTTTGGTAACATATATGAGCAGATACAGATCAGCCGTATTCTTCCTTGCATATTTCCTCTATTTTTTTACCTTCTGGATGGTTCTTGCCTATCTGCCCATTATCTTTAAATCGTACAATTTTGCCGATCAGCAGATAGGTTTTGCCATTGGTCTCAACTCGCTTTCGAGCATCCTACTTGTGCTTCCATTTGGAGTATTTTCGGATTACTTTTCCCCGAAGAGGGTTCTGACTTTGGGCGCCGTTTGCTTCAGCGGCTATTTCTTGCTCCTTATCGTTCTGAAAGATTTTTACAGTGTATGCGCTGCGCTTATTCTTGGGGGCGTGGGCGCAGCGTCTATCAGGGTGATCTTGATGTCTCTTTATCTGAAGATTCTTGGTAGCACGGGGCGCGGGAAAAAGGTGGCATTTCTACACCTTGGCGGTTATCTCGGTTTTGGATCCGGTCCTCTTGCCGGCGGTTATCTCTACGAGACCTTTGGTGAAACGTTCATGATAAAGTCGGCTTTTGTGCTTTCGATGATAATCATCCTGCTGACTCTGTTTGTCAAAGATGTGGCGCCCGTGCTCTTCAGCTTCAAGGACTACAGAAAAGATATCAAGAAGCCGAATGCCCTGTTCTTGATGGCCCTGGTTTTTGTGCTCGGCACCCACTTTGGGGTGGAACAGTCAAGCCTGAGCCTCCTGATGAAGGATATCATTGGCTTGAGCAAGAAGGAGATAGGCTTGATATTTTTTGCACTGGGAACCTGGATGGCTTTTCTAGTGCCGTTTGCAGGAAATCTGATGGACAAAAAGCAGAGGGTGTTCTTATTGCTCCTTGTGGGACTTCTGATCTCAAGCTGTTTTCAGTTCATGACGCCCTTTGCCGGCACCTTTTACGGACTACTGGCCATAAGAATGATTCATACAATGGGTGATACCTTGGCGATATTAGAATCCGATGTGCTTACTGCTCATTTTTTCCCGGCAGCAAGGCTTGGCGGCAATTCCGGCCTCATTTTTTGTGTAAGGGCTTCAGCTATATTTGTGTTTGCAGCTTTTTCCGGCTGGTTCAACCAGGTCTGGGGGTATAAAATGCCTTTTTTTATAAACGGAATTATGGTATTCGGGTTTTCCTTAATCGCACTTTTATATATTGGCAGGACTTTTCGAGAATCGAAGATCAAATAACGATAAAGGAAAAGATCGTGACGGATAGGCTGTTACTGGTTCTGGCTACGCGAAATCCAGGGAAGACCCGGGAGATACAGGAACTTTTAAAGGGTTTTCCGGTAGAAATCAAGAACTTAGACGATTTTGGTCCTGTAGCGGAGATTGAAGAAGATGGTGCCACCTTTGATGATAATGCCTACAAGAAGGCATCCTTTACAGCCAAAGCCCTGGGGCTGCCGGCCCTGGCCGATGATTCCGGCCTTGAGGCGGAAGCACTGGAGGGGGCTCCAGGTGTCCATTCGGCCCGCTATGCAGGGCCGAATGCAACTGACGCAGAAAACAACGCCAAACTATTGCACGACATGGAAGGCAAGGCTAACAGGGCTGCGGCCTTTGCCTGTGTGATTTCCATTGCAATTCCCTCTGGAGTTGCACTTACCTATGAAGGCCGGTGTGAAGGGGTCATCGCTGAGGCACCTGCCGGAGACAATGGATTTGGCTATGACCCCCTGTTTTACTACCCCCCGCTTAACAGAACCTTTGCCCAGATTTCTGTAGAGGAAAAAAACCTGGTCAGTCACCGTGGAAAAGCCTTGGCAGAACTGAAAAAAGAGTTCGACAAGGTCTTGGTCTGGATCAGGCAAAAGCTTTGAGCTGTTCCGGCAGGTTTTTTGTTGACACACTTTTAGGCATAATATTATTTATCTCTATTGTAAAAATACCGAATAGTGAACACCATTAGAATAATAATCCATAAAAGCCCAGGCTGATTTTTGGAGGATTTTAGTATGAAACGCAACAGGGTCGTGATTACCGGTGTGGGTGTTATGACACCCATTGGATGCGGAAAAGATAAGTTTTGGGATGCCCTCATGGAAGGCAAGTCCGGCATTGATCTTATTTCAAGATTTGACACCTCCAAGTTCAAGACCAGGATAGGCGCCGAGATAAGGGGCTTTGACCCGCAGGATTACGGGATTAAACCCAAAGATGCCAAGAGAATGGACTTGTTCACCCAGTACGGGGTTGCCGCGGCCGGCCTTGCCATCGAGGATGCAGGTCTTGAATTGTCCGAATATAATGATCGGGTAGGAACCATGATAGGCACCGGGATCGGCGGCTTGATGACCCTTGAAGAAGAGAAGAAAAAATTAGTTGAAAGTCAAAACCCGTCAAAGGTCAGCCCTTTTCTGATTCCCATGATGATGCCGAACGCCATCAATGCCTATGTGAGCATTATCCATAAGCTGACCGGAACGAGTCCCTGTCCGGCCAATGCATGTGCCACAGGCTCTTATGCCTTGATCTATGCGTCCAAGGATATTGCTCTGGGCGACTTTGATGTCATCATAACAGGGGGGAGCGAGGCGATTCTCACGGAAATTGCAGCAAGCTCGTTTGCCAACATGAAGGCATTGTCCAGGAGGAATGAAGATCCCAAGAGGGCGTGCCGGCCTTTTGACAAGGACAGAAACGGCTTCGTGATCGGTGAGGGGGCAGGAGTAGTGGTTCTTGAAAACCTTGAACACGCCCTGAAAAGGAATGCAAGAATCTATGCGGAGCTTGTTGGGTATGCAACAAACACGGATGCCTATCACATCACGGCTCCGGATCCCGGAGCCAGGATGGTGAAAAAGGCCATACGAGACTCCCTGGACATGGCCGGTCTGGAGCCGAAGGATGTTGATTATATCAATGCCCACGGCACTTCAACCAAGCTCAATGACAGGTCTGAGGCCCTGGCGATTCGTGAGGTATTTGGGGATTACAAGGTGCCGGCCAGTTCTACCAAGTCAATGATCGGGCACCTTATCGGGGCTGCCGGAAGTGTTGAAGCCGTGGCTTGCACCCTGGCCATGGAAAAACAGATGATTCCACCGAACATAAATTATGAAGTTCCCGATCCCGAGTTCGATCTGAATATCATCACAGAGCCGACCCCGGCTAACCTGAATGTGGTGATGAACAATTCCTTTGGTTTTGGCGGGCACAATGCCGTGATGGTATTGAAGAAATATACGGGGTGATCTTGGTGGGCCGACTAGACCTTCAGTAGGGATTCGATCTTTTCTCGTGTTGCCGACCGGACGAGCAGATGTTTGGATTTACTGCTTTGGCCCCTGACGATCTCCACATCCGATTTTCGCACCTTCAACGATTTGGCAAAAAACTCAACACACATCTTATTGGCAGCACCTTCTACAGGAGGGGCCGTCAACCTGATCTTCAGCGCATCCCCTTGAAGGCCGACGATTTCATTCCTGGAACCTCTCGGTTGAACAACAGCCTTGAATATGACCCCTTCAGGAGTTTCCTTGATCCACATAAGAAGTGCCTAAAGTGAACTAAAGTGCCTAAAGTGAGCTAAAGTTATAAGTGCGGTTTCACTCTATCTCATTTTAGGCGCTTCCTTGTTTCCTTGCTTGATCTGGTTGATGATCCGGGTTGAAGAGACCTCTTCCGTGATTGGAATCAGGGCAACGCGGCCGCCGGATCTTTCTACGATCTCCCGTCCCAAGACAGTTTCGGTCGTATAATTGCTTCCTTTGGTTAGAACGTCCGGTCGAATTGCCTCAACGAGATGCTCAAGTTCTGTAGTTGAAAAAAGTGTCACGTAATCGACGCTGTCTAATGCGCTGATGATTCGAACACGCTCTTGCGCGCCGATAATCGGGCGGTCTTTTCCTTTAAGGGCTCGTACGGACTCATCATCATCAATGGCCACGATAAGCACGTCGCCCATGTTTTTGGAAGCGGACAGGAGCTTGATATGCCCTACGTGGAGCAGATCAAAACACCCGTTTGTCATGACAATGGTTTTACCCTCCGCCCTGATGCGATCTACGATGGGAATCAGATCAGAGAGCGTCTTTTGTTTGACTGCCGACTCTCCAGCCGATGGTTCAAGGGCACCGAGAAGCTCTTCCCGTGAAACCGGTGCTGTCCCCACCTTTCCAACCACAATTCCCGCCGCAACATTGGCAAGGGTCGCTGCCTGTTGAAAATCCGCCTCCGGCGGACCCGAGGCGAGTCCCAGGCCGAGTACGGCCAAGACCGTGTCGCCGGCACCGGAGACATCGTAGACCTGCCGTGCTTCGGCTGATATCCGGTAAGGTTCTTTGCCCTGCTCAAAGAGGACCATCCCCTCCTTGCCGCAGGTCATAAGCACCTTTTGGATCGGAATATCCTGAAGCAGTTTCCGGCCTACTGCCTCAAGGGAAGCATCATCAACAATTTCAATCCCGGCTGCCAAAGATGCCTCCTTCTTGTTGGGCGTGATCGCCGTGGCCCCCGCGTATTTTCTAAAGTTGAGACCTTTGGGATCCGCGATTATTATCTTTTTATTCTGTTTGGCCACATCAATGAGCTGTCCCAATAGTTTTTCTGTGAAAAGCCCCTTGCCATAGTCTGAAAGGAGCACCACATCAAAGTTGTTAATACGCTCATTGACAAATTGCACCAACCCGGCCACACAGGCCTGAGATATTCCCTGCTTTGTTTCCCGGTCTATGCGGAGCACGTGCTGGTGTCCGCCTATGATGCGGGTTTTTTTTGTGGTCGGCCTGTTGCGGTCTTGAATCAGACCGGCGGTGCCTACATTCATTGACTTAAAAAGCTTAAGAAGAAGCTGTGCGTTATCCCCCGCACCAATAACGCTTGCCACCAATACCTTGGCACCCAAGGCGACCAAGTTATTGACCACGTTACCCGCTCCACCCAGGGTGGTGGTGTCGCGCACCACTGAAACCACCTGAACCGGTGCTTCCGGTGAGATACGATCAACCTCACCCCAGAGGTATTCGTCGATCATTAAATCGCCGATGACCAGGATTCTACACTTGTCGAAACTTGAGAGATCGATGTTCATTATACCTTGCATTTTTTGGGTCTGCCGTGGATTGACTCTATTATTTACAGCACCTTACTATGGAATCACCGTTCAGGCAAGACTGAATTCCGTCAGCGTGAGGAAGTTCATTGAGGTCCCCCAAAGAAGAAAAGTACTGCAGCCTGGTGGAGAGTGCCGAGGATTTTATCTTTACGGTTGACAAATCCTTGTTTTTTGGTAGGTTTTTTCGAGACCTTTGCATAACCTCTTTGAGCGGTAATTATGGACTTTTTGGGGCACCTATCCGGGCGAAGCGAACGGCCCGTTTTATCCGTCGGCAGTCAAGGGGGGTCTCTTTTTGAGATCAGGTCACTTAATATTGCCTGATAGCCTTCCCAACGGCACCATATTCAACATACGGTCCAGACCCACTTACTAATGGGCTAATAAGCTCGTATGCAACGTTGACGTGTGCCTGGTTCGTGAGGTTCGTTACACTGCCGTTAACAAGCAGGACGAGATTTGACCTGACTCAAAAAGAGACCCCCCTTGGCTGCCAACGCACTATTTAGTGAGCAAGTCCGCAGATGGGTCAAAAAGTTCATACAGAGGAGTGAAAAGGAGTTATGCAAAGGTATCTCTTCCTCACTTGCCCACTAGAACTTTAACACGTCATATCTCTGTCAGATCGAAAGGATCCCGATGGAGAAACCTATAATTCAGACGATTATCATACCCCTGGACAAAGACGTTTTGCCCCAACTGTCCGTCCACTCTGACGACAAGATCACAGATGCCATAGAGGCCATGCTTAAGAGTAACCTGAAGCGGATTGCCGTAAGCGATGGAAACAGAGTGGTGGGCATGATCGAGCTTAAGGATGCCTTAAAGAAGGTCGGAATATGAAAACGCCGGCATCGGCATGGAAGGGGGTGTAAATGATGTAACCGGCAATGTGGCGGTTTTTTCCGCGTGAATTTGCGACAATGCGCCAGAAAACTACAGAGAAAAGGAGAAATTTGTCATGAATTTTTTTAATCAGTGGGGCCGGTTTATGATGATGGGGGCAAGGGCTCTTGCCAAATGGGAAATCGACAACTCAAACACCATACTTCGAGACCGCAAGCGTTTGGCTTTACTCGGATTATTGACCGTTCCTATCATAATCGTGGGTGTGGCTTTTGCAAGCGAATTTGTTGAGCCGATCGGCAAAATAATGCCGGATGTTCTTGGAGGCCATAAGGCCTACAGCCCGGCCTTTTACAATACGTTTATCTTTATCGTATCGATTGCAATAGGCATGGGCGCGGGCCTGATCACAGGCTGCATCGGTGCGGGCGGTGGGTTTATCATCGCCCCCGCCCTGATGAGCGCGGGCATTAAGGGTATCCTGGCTGTTGGAACGGACCTGTTCCACATCTTTGCCAAGGCGATCATGGGGAGCGTGATCCACCGGAAGCTGGGGAACGTCTCCGTGCCATTGGCCGCGGTCTTCTTGATAGGTGCCATCATAGGAGCGACCATCGGCGGGCTGATCAATCGCGTGCTCTATGAAATCAACCCGGTGCTTAGCGACGCCTTTATTACAACCGTATACGCCGGCATGCTCGGTTTTTTGGGCCTCTATGCCATGACGGATTTCCTCAAGGCGAGGAAGGCCGCAGCAGGTGGGGCCGTTGATACAGGTGCCCACGGTGGAAAAGTAGAAGGGGCTGAGATGGGCAACCTCCCCAAGAAGCTCCAGTCCATGAAAATCCCCCCCATGGTCAAATTCGATTTCGACTTCACCCCTGGTGGTCGCGGTATTTCGTGGGTATTTCTGGTGGCGAGCGGCGCACTTGTCGGCCTTGCGGCAGGCATCATGGGGGTTGGCGGCGGGTTCTTGACCTTCCCGATATTTGTTTACATCCTGGGGGTGTCCTCCATGACCACGGTGGGAACCGACATCTTTCAAATCGTGTTCACGGCAGGCTATGCATCAATCAGCCAGTACGCGATCTACGGATTTATCTTCTACACCCTGGCAATGGGCATGCTCTTAGGGTCTTTGCTGGGTATCCAGATCGGGGCCATGGTCACCAAGGTAGTCCCGGGGATCACCATCCGCGGCTTCTACGCTATGGCCGTGCTGGCAGGTTTTGTCAACCGTGCCTTTGCCCTTCCGGCCAAGCTGGGAGCTATGGGCTACCTTCCTATATCGAAAGGGACCGGCCACGTCTTGGATACTATTGGCGTCTGGGCCTTTTTTATCGTGATAGGCTGTTTCGGCGTCTGGGTCATAGGCACGTTCCTGATGAATATTAAAACTCTGAAGGGGGAGGTGACATCATGATTGCGCATAAGAAGGAATTTTATGGCGGCGTTTTAATGATGGTGGGATTTATCGTTGTGCTGATCCTCATATTCATGCCCCTTTTCGGCGGCCAAAACGGCCTGAACTATCTGGACAACCTGTACAACTCCATATCAAAGGGCTCAGCCGACTATATTCCAAAGGTCAAGAAAGAGACTGACAAGTTCAAGGGCAAATCCGTTAGTGTAACCCTGGTCATGGCAGAGGAAGAGCGGGCCAGACAGACCGCTCCACTCCTTATGAAGAGCGGTGCCCTGGTAAACGTGTCAGGGAAAGAGTTGAAGGTCAGCGGCGACCTTGGCAAAATCCTTGGCAACTGTCTCGCCGATGCAGACTTCATGTATAAAAATGAGGGGGAGAAGGTCTCCAGAAAATACGGCTATGATGAAAAGCGGGTCCTTCTTAATTGGTGGATAGCACTCCATCACATGGAGAGCGACTTGAAGCATCAGAAAAAATTCAGGGAGGCCAAGGTCGTTTCCGTAGTGGTGCAAAAGGCCGTGGAGTTGGGCTACAATTATTACAAAATCGAGCCCCAAAAGATCGGTAAGAAGATCGGCGTCGTCATCTTCTCTTTGGTCTTTTATGTGGTCTACACCCTGTGGTACGGCTTTGCCATCATGTTCATGTTCGAAGGGTGGGGCATGAGACTCGAACATTAGCGGGGTTTTAGTACCTGCAAAAACGGCAGGGCCATTCAATGGCCCTGCCGTAGCCTGGTTCCTACGGCTCTATTCTTGCAACTTCTTTTTCAGCTCTATATTCTCCCTTTGTACCCGTGCAAGTTCCAGAGTCCTGTTAATGGTAAAGAGGATACTGTCCTTCCTGAAAGGTTTGGTGATGAAGTCGGCAACTCCCTTTTTCAAGGCATCATCGGCTATTTCAAGCGAGCCATAGGCCGTGATGATGATCACGGGAATGTCAGGTTTTACCTTTTTCAATTCATCAAAAAGCTCTATCCCGTCCATGCCAGGCATCTTAAGATCGCTAATGACCAGGTCATAGTGCTTGTCTTTGAGCAATTTTAGGCCTTCGGCCGGGTTGTTGGTCGTCTCTACTTCATGGCCGGTGTTGTCCTCAATCATCATCCTTAACAGCATAAGCATATCGGGCTCGTCATCAATGACTAAAATGCTTTGAGGCATGATTTCCTCCTTTGATGTTTGTTATTCGCCCACGGGTAGCAACACGGTAAAGGTCGTCCCAGACTCTTTGCCTTCCTCTTTGGTTTGGCTCTTGATCCTGATATCCCCCCCAAACTTTTTCACAAGCGCATAGCTCACAGAAAGGCCGAGGCCTGTCCCCTCCCCCACCTTTTTTGTGGTGAAAAACGGTTCAAATATCTTGTCCATAAATTCCTGCGGTATGCCACGGCCCGTATCTGTAAAGTCTATACTGGCGGTATCAGCGGAACGATGCGCTGAGATGGTCAATATTCCCCCGCCATCCATAGCTGACATCGCATTGTTAATAATATTCAAGAATACCTGTTCCAGTTGTTGGCTGTCCCCTTTCACCCTGGGAAGATTTTCATCTATGTCTGTCTTTAGGTCTACCTTGTTAGTCAATAGGGTATTCCTAACCACATTCACAACCTTTTGAAGGTCTTCAACCACGTTTGTCTCTATGGAAGCTTTTTGGGGAATCCTGGCAAAGGCAAGGAGATTTTCAACGATCCTCTTGCAGTTTTCTCCCTGCCTTTCAATAGTTTTGAGAATCTCATATTCCTTGGAATTTTCAGGAAACCTTTCCAGCAATAATTCCGTAAAACCCAGGATAATGGCAATGGGGTTGTTCATTTCATGGGCAACGCCGGCCGAAAGAGACCCCAGAGATGCCAGTTTTTCCGTATGAAAGAGCTGGCCTTCTATCATCTTGTGTTCCGTGATATCTCTGGAGACAACCAAAACAGCGCTTATATGATCTCCATTCGTCAAGACAGGCTTGTATTTTGTATCAAGCCAATACTCCCTCTTTCCTATTGTTACATGTTCTTCGTGAACAAAAGTCTCGGATGTTTCGAAGGCCTTTCTGACGATCGAGTAGACATTTTCAGGGGCCTTGTATTCGATAATATCCGTGATATTCTTTCCGACGACCTCGTCAGCCTCCAGTTTAGTGAGCCTGGTCCAGTATCGGTTGATTGACAGGATGTTGCAATCTCTGTCTATTGTATATATCATGTCATCTGCCGATTCGATAAGGGAGCGGTATTTTTCCTCAGAACGTTTTAGCTCTTCCTCATAGACCTTTAATCTATAGAGCATATGCTTGAACGAGTCTGCTAACTGGACTATCTCGTCACCCACATGGGTCCTATACACGATGCATTGCCGGCACATATCCAGCTTTTCCGGAAATGCCCCTGATGGCTGGGCCCTACAGAGGGTGCCGTTTACATACCAACACATGATCTTGGACTTTCCATGTGCCGGGCAGTCGGTTTTATCACATTTTTCTACCTCCCAGCACTTGAGCATCCTGCCGAATTCAAACCCTGGTCTGCCGCGGCTGATTTCATCGGATAATCGGGTAAGTGTGGAAAGGGGTCGGGTAATGTATTTGGATAAGAATAGGGTTAAGAAAAAACCCACAACCATAACGGAAACTATACCCAGGGTAATCTCTCTATTCCTAAGCGCCGCTATCCTCTCCTCTATAGGGGTCCAGCTGATTCCCACGGTTAAGACCCCTAATATCTTCTTTTCAGCTCCATGGCACTTATAACAGGTTTCTTCATTAGGGATAGGCATGGCATGGTGAAGTATCTTTCCCCCGTCCACCATCTCCAGGCCCTTCAAAAGGGAACTGGTGCGCAAGGCCTTTTTGGTGACCTCAGAATCGTCAACCTTGCCTATGTTAGCCGGCAATCCGCTGTATCTAATAGTACCTGCGGTGTCACAGAGATCTACCACTGTCACACCCTTCAATCTATTCAACTTTTCCAGGATGGCCTGCACAGCCTCCATCTCTCCGTCGAGCATAGGATACTCAATACTCCTCATGACCGTATCACTGATTTCATATGCCCGCTTCTCTTGCTCTTTAAGGTGAAACTTTACTCGCATTACCATATCATAATAAGTAAAGAGGCCCATCGCTAGAATCAGAATCAGGCTTACCCCTATCATCACCTTGACCGCCAGGATGCCTAGACCTATCTTAAGTCGTATCTTGTCGAGAAGTGATGTAATTCGACCCATTTTCTCAATACCCTACATGCTCGTGCTGGTGGTGGCACGTGGTGCAGACGTTTCTAGGGATACTCAGAGTCCTCTGATGCTCCTCTATAGTGGGTGCCTTTACGTGTAAGCTTGCAGGCCCATGGCATGCCTCGCACTGAACATTTTTCATATGCGGCGTTTCTTCCACACTGACAAAACCGCCGGGTTTGCCGTATCCCGTAGTGTGACAGGGCACGCATTGAGGGTCGTGTTCCTTACCCCTCATCTCCAGGATGCGAAAATTTCTGGAGTACTTCCACTCGGAATATGTCTTTACATCCCCTGGATGACATTCCTTACACTTCTCCATGCCCACATAGTATGGCTCTGGCTCTTCCTTTGCCTTTTCAGCGAAGGTGCCGGAAATCTGAGACTGCATTGCCATACAAAGACACGAGATAATGATAACGAAAATAGCTTTATTTTTCATAAACCATTTCATGGCCCCACCCCCTGCCTGCTAATGATCTTGATTGGAATGCTATCTGTAAAACCGCATAATGTCAAGAAGTTAGTCCGCTTTTACGCTTACCCCGCTAAACCATTTCCTAATGCGCTTATAATCATTTCCCTGTGGCCAACTTTCTTCTAAGATGTCTCCGTTGAAAGAATAACCAGACCTTTTCAAGAAAAGCATTCCGGTTTTTAAGGCCACTCTACCACTATAGTGCTTAAAACAGATGGAGTCTAATAGAGAATCAGTTAATTGTGCTGCCTTGTCAATATCAGTTGGATAGTCCTCTGTTCTGTCTTCATTTCTGTCATCCACACTGCCGAAAGCCTCTAAGACCGCCTGGGCGTTAAATCCAAAATGTTCTCGAGAAGGGATTTTCTCCGGAAGGTCACCGCACAGGGCGAGATATATCTCTGCTACCTCATTAATGGATACCGGGCAGGATTCACTATAAGCAATATCCTGACCGACCGCCTCCTCAGGTGCCTCCATAAACTTATGTATCTGGACTCTTTCCGGCAATGATAAGGCACGCTTGAGACCACGTAATGGCTGGATCATAGTCAAATCTATGTGCTCTCTATAAGTGGTCGAAAGGAAGGGGATGGTTCTGGTAGTATAGTCAAGTATATCTTCAAAATTCTTATTTCCCCAATCTTCTACGACTTCTCTCACAGTATTCAAACATGGAGTAGATAGTTTTTTGTCTTTGGGTTCACGAGATCTTATGATCATACAAACGTTTGAATATGTCGGATCCGTCGACGTACGAGACTCCTTTAAGTATATAGCATTGTTTTCAAGTTGCTCCTTTATCGCGAATCTAATTGTTGGGGCATGAGGACCATAACTAAGACTAAAAAATCGGGCCCTGGTCAAAAGCTCGCCATAATTTGAATAGTAGTACAGTTGGGCAATATAAATAAGCTTGTGAAGCTTTACCTCCAGGAGATGAGGTACCGTACCGGCAAAATACGTGATGAGATGCTTTAAGGTGTCTTGTTCGTTCTCATGTTGAGCGCGATTGAATTCCATCACACTATTATCCTTTAATATCTTCCGCTTAGTCTCCTTGGTGTTTACGAGGTAGCCAGATGGTAAAAATTGACCCTTTTCCAGGCTTAAGATCTACCGTTATGGTCCCCCCGTGCTCCTGGGCTATCTTCTGGGTGACCAGCAGCCCGAGGCCGGTACCTTTTGAGCCCTTGGTGCTGAAAAAGCTGGTAAACATTTTTTTTCTGACTTCCTCATCCATACCGCAACCATTGTCAGAAACTTGAAATGTAAGCACTCCATCACTTTCAAGCCTCGTGGTCACCCGCACCACGTAATCCTTACCATCCTCTTCATCAGAGATACAGGCATCAATGGCGTTAGAGACCAGGTTAAGCAGACAGCGATGAATGCCTTTGGGGTCTAAGTATACTTCACCTATATTTGAATCAACATCCCTGACAATCTCTATACCAGATTCCTTTGCCTTCGACTCCATAAGCTCACACACCTCATCTGCAATTACATTGGGTGAGCACCTTTCACGTTTAGGTTTATCTTCCTTCGAGTAGCTAATGAGATCTAAAACCAGGTTAGAGATCCTACCAATATTGCCTTGCACCACATTCCAGCCAGTGCTAAGTTTATGCATATCATCCTTCTTGAGCCCCTTATCGACTACATAGACTCCTCCCTCAAGACCGAACAAGAAGCTCTTGATGCAGTCGGCAAGACCAGCCACAGTTTGTCCGGTGGCAGCTAACCTTTCGGACTTGATCAGTTCACGCTCCAGCCGCTTTATCTCCCTCAGGTCGTGGAAAAAAGCTACACTGCCAATTGTCTCGCCATTTCGATACAGTATAGTTCCTGAAAGCCTTACGGGTATTTTGTGGCCCCCTTTCCCTAAGACAAAGGTCTCCTGCCAGTTGCGCATCCCTTCTATTTCGCGTTCTTTACTATACAGACTCTGCCTGATCTCTTCGGCTATCCCTGGTGGGTAAAGACTCCTAATATCCATCTTCCCCACCACTTCATCCTTAGAATGTCCAAATATTCTCTCCGCCCCTTGATTAAAGGTTACTATATTTCCCTGTTTATCAGTGGCGACTATACCGTCGATGGAATGCCCAACCAGATTGCCTTCAAACTCGTACCTTTCTCTTAACTCCTGTGTTGCTTCCTTTACCTTATCTTCCAGATTGTTGGTGTATTCCTTCAGCTTCCTCCTGATATCCATCCTTTCCCTGGCCCGGCTCAAGGCAACTGATAGGGCTTCATCCATAATAGGCTTGGTGATAAAATCGGAGGCGTCAAGTTGCAGGGATCGGATGGCCATGTCCATATCCCCGTGCCCGGTAATTACTATTACCTCGGCTTTAGGGTTAATCTGTTTAATCCTTCTTAATACCTCAATCCCATCTATACCGGGCATCTTTATATCGGTTAATATGATAGGGGGGTTTTCCCGCTGAAATATTTCAACCCCTTTCTCCCCATCCTCCGCAGTTAACACTTCATAACCTTTGTGGGTCAGGGAGATGTTCAAGAGCTTCCTGATACTATGTTCATCGTCAATCACCAGGATTTTCGACATAGCACTAGACTCCTTTTTGGCCTTCATCACAGGAGGGTTGGCTAAACGGGGGTAACACTTTTTTCCAGTTAAATTAATAGGTTATCATGTAACGATCTTGATTGAAATACTATCTGTAAAACCAACTCCTGTCAACTAATACAAACGCATTAGGGGACAATCTCTTTCTATGTCAGGTCACTGATATTGCCTATTCACGGGGGTGATTTGGGCAACAGCCCGTTGAAGCGCAAAAGGCATCAGAGATTAACATAGGAAGAAATTACTTAGAGGGTAGTGTTGATGCACTTATAATAAACCTATCACAGAGTGAAGGAGAGCCAAAAACGGTTTAGGATACACCCCCAGGATGAAGGCTGCAACCGCGAGGCCGAGAAGAGGAAGACTCATCGTTAATGGAGGATCCTTAATCTTATCATTTGATAGTTCAGGCTTCAATGGACCAAAGAATATTCTTATCCCGGTCAAGAACGTATAGACAAGTGTCAGTATAGTTGAGATGATAGCCACAATTACAATTACAAGTCCGGTGGGATCTTGATACATTCCCTGGAAAGCGCCTGTAAATAGCATCCATTTCCCTACAAAACCGCTTGTGGGAGGAAGAGCCGAGAGTATTAGTGCACTCGATATCCAAAGTATAGCGGTTACTGGCATCTTAGACCAAAGTCCGCCCATCTTTCTCATATCTCTTACCCCTATTGTATAAACCAATATACCAGCAGTTGAGAAGAGAATTGCTTTACCTAAGATATGACTCAGGAAGTAAAACATTCCGCCTTCAATACCCAAAACAGTGAGGGCGCCAATCCCAAACACAGAGTATGATAGCTGGCTTATAGTTGAGCAAGCACAGAATCGTTTCGCGTCAGTTTGAGCCAATGTAAGAAGAGACCCATATACCATAGTTATCAGAGCAAGGACCAGAATAGGCATGGAAAAAACCTTGAGATCTTCATGGAGTGGTAAGATGAGAACCCTAACAGCCACATAAGCTGCTATATTCGCATAAACTGCAAGCAATCCCGCTATGCACGTGGGATGTTCTGCGTGAACCCAGGGCATCCAAACATGAAGGGGAATTATTGCCAGCTTAGTAGCCAAACCAAGAAAAATAAGCAATGCAATCCAAAAGGTAAGTGGATTCCCTGCAAGATTTGGCAACTCAGAGATCTCAAAGCTCCCTATCTGTGTATGAGCCAATAGAACCCCGATCAGGAAGAGGGTTGCCCCGGCAACTCCCCAGAAAAGACACATTAGAGCAACTTTATAACGCGTTATGTAGTCTGAATAACCAAATTGAGCCATTATAAAATAAAGAGGAATAATAGTTAATAGTTCCAGGAAAAAATACATTGATATAAGGTTTGTAGAAAAGCAAACCCCCATAAAACCTGTGGGAAAAAGGAGATACAACAGGAAAAACCTCGTGTTATATATAAGCCATGTCCTTTTATCCACTTCTCCATATATCAACTCTATTCTGTGATCTACGTAGTGTATCGAGTACAATGCAAGGACAATGCATATTATATTTATTATCAATGCAACTGGCAGGCTCAAACCATCGGCCAGAAGATTTAAACTCACCTCCGGTCCAAGTACGTATTTCTCAAGAACTATTTCTCCCTTATAAACTCTGAGACCGACTATGCAAAGAAGAGCAGTAGTATATAAGAGAGTAATGCTTGCTATCCAGCCAGCTTTCTTGCCTATTTTGTGTCTGGTCAAAAATATAATTATGGAAGCTATGACTGGCGCTACTAGTATTTGAAGGAGGATATGAGATGTCATTTTACCGCCCCAATAATAACATTATAAAGAGGAGCACAACAAAACATATAAAGACATATATTAAATTGATTGGTAAGTATCCAATCTCAGTCCGAAGGCGTTTTACCCAATTATAGATAACCGTTGGAGTAGATGTGAGTCCCACATGATAAAATTTGTCAAACCCATCCTCAAAATGCGCAGCTCCACCGAAGGAAGACTTAGAAGCACGGGCCATTCTCAATACATTACGATCAATGAAATTCCCAAACGCGACCAGCGGTTTGTCGCAGAACCACATGAATCTTTTCCCAGCCATTCTGTAAAACCAATCAGAGTCGAGATTGACACACCTCTGCTCGCCCGGATAGATGCCCGATAGTAACAGCAGCGAGAAGGCCAGGGCCGAGAAGAAAAGGAGCTGGGTTTGACCCACCACGTGAGGCATTGTGTATGGCACATAATCAACAGGATATGGGAGCAGGCTGTACAGAGGGCCTGGGAATGAGCCTATGAAGATACACAGGAAAGCCGTGATGCCCATGGCAATGAGCATATTGAGCGGTGCCTCCTTGGGCCTCATACCGGAGTCGTGGCCGAAAAATGCAAAAAAGGGAATCTTGATACCTGCATGGTGGAACACACCGGCTGAGGCAAAGAGCAGAATGAACCATATGATCTTCATATGACCTTTAGCGGCCGCATCCATGACCATCGACTTGCTGACAAAACCGCTAAAAAGCGGGAAGGCAGAGATGGATGCGGCCCCCACCATGCAAAATATGCAGGTGAGCGGCATGGTCCTGTACAACCCGCCCAGGGCCGTGCCATTGATCTTTCCTGTGCGATACATGATAGCGCCCATGGACATGAAAAGGAGGGCCTTGAATAGAACATCATTAAAGACATGGGCCACGGCCCCATTGATGGCCAAAGCTGTTCCTATACCGATGCCGCAGACCATGAATCCTACCTGGTTGATGAGACTGTAAGCGAGGACCCTCCTGAGGTCATTCTCAATCACTGCGTAGAAGATGGGGAATCCGGTCATGATCGCCCCAATCCATATCAAGGCCTCTGTTCCGGGGAAGGCCCTTGCCAGAGCGTAGACCGCACACTTTGTGGTAAAGGCGCTCATGAATATGGTCCCGGTAATCGTTGCCTCAGGATAGGCATCAGTCAGCCACGGATGAAGGATTGGCCAGGCGCAATTCAGGCCAAAAGCGAAAAATATAAAGTAAGTGGCTGGCCCGTTTAATCCTATATATCCGAACTCAATAGAGCCGGTTTGATTCACATACAGGACAATCCCTGCCAGTAGGCACAGGCCTCCGCAAACATGAACCAGAAGATACCTGAATCCTGCGCCAAGCGATGCCCTTGTCCTGCGAGCCCAGATAAGAAATATAGAACTTATGGTGAGCATCTCCCAGAAGACAAAGAAAGAAAAAAGATCTCCTGCAAAGACGACGCCCAGGGCACTGCCGGCGTAAACAAGCCCTGCCACATGCTGTAGGTCATCTTTTACGTGAAGGGCATAAAGAAGGGCTATGAAAGATATGAGGTGGAAGATGTAACCAAAAAGGAGGCTGAGTCTGTCTACTTTGCCAAAAACGAGATCATAACCAAGAAAACTGACGACCCAGTGGTTCCCTATAGGTATGCTGATCAAGTTTATGAAGCTAATAACGGGTAAGAGAAGCAGATATGCGCTTTTTACCTTTCCCTTGAAAAAGGGGACCAGTAGCGCCCCGATGATAAAAATCAGTGCTGGAGGGATCGTATTAATCATAGTAATCCTCTCGTCTTTTCATTAGGGGCCGCAGGATGTATTTTGCCGCAACAACGAGGGCCACGCAGGCCACAAATCCAAATACAGCATAAAATTCGAGCCACCCTTCCCAGGGAAAATGAGGATGTTTGTGGACAAAGAACTCAAGAATAAGCAGAACAACCAGGGATGAAAAAAAACACCCGAGGAGTATCTTTACGTTTCTGGGCTTGTCAAAAAGATACTCTTTGTCTGTGTCGTCTTTTTCCTTCATATCAATCTCTCCCCACTCTGTTCAAAGCGTTTTAAAGAGGATGAAGCCCAGATACAAAACTCCTATGGTAATAGCTATAAAGAAAACGGTCTTGTAAGGCGGAACAGGCTCGTGACCAAGCTCCATTTTTCCTTCTATTTCGTCGCTTCTTTCCTCACTCATGGCTTATGTCCCCGTGATAGTGCGTACCATCATTACTGGCCAAACTACGCCTCACATACCTCCAAAAAGACTTCTTACCGCCATTTCTGCAAGGTCTAATATGTAGAATGTACGAGGGAACAAACAGAAGACAATGGAGAAAATCCCCGTTATCGCCAAGGGGATGACCATGAAAAGATATATAGGATGCTTCTTTTCTATTATCTCTACTTTTCCTCCACTTGTTTCTGCCGGCTTTTCAAAGAATGCAGTTCTTACTATCGGGAAGAAATAAACAGCATCAAGCAAAGAGCTCGTCAGGATAACAGCTAAGAAAACCAATTGACCTGATTGCAGTGTTCCGAGGCAAAGGAACCATTTGCTTATAAATCCACATGCCGGCGGTGCTCCACACATGCCAATCGCACCTATGGTAAATGCTATCATTGTTACAGGCATGGCCCTCCCTATTCCTGCCATCTGGCTTATCTGCTTCTTACCTGCTATTACTATTATTGCACCAGCACACAGAAAGAGTGTTATCTTCATAAACCCATGGAAAGGGATATGAATCATTGCCCCTGTCACGCCAAAAGGACTCAACAGCGCCATGCCAAAGATTATGTACGATAACTGGCTTACAGTGCAATAAGCTAATCTTTTTTTGAGGTTGTCTTCTCCGATAGCAAGAAAAGAACCCACTATCATTGTAAAAGCCGCCACAGAGGCAAGTATTACCCCAAGCCCAAGCTCGCTCATCAAATCTGTCCCATATACGTAGCATACGATCCTGCCAAACCCAAAAACGCCTGCCTTAACAACCGCTACTGCATGCAGAAGCGCGCTTACCGGCGTTGGTGCAACCATTGCGCCGGGAAGCCATGAATGAAAAGGCATCCACGCAGCCTTCATAGAGCCCAGGGCAAATAGGACGAACAATACCGTTAATGTAAACTTGGATGCAGAATCGGATCTCAATATCCCGCCGCCCACGAAATCGGTAGTGCCTGTGATGCAATATGTTAAGACTACTGCCGTAAATAGGCACCAGCCAGAGGTAAGCAAGTATGTCAGGTATTTGCGGGCTCCAAAGAATGCTTCCTCATCCTCGTGGTGAGCGACTAACCAGTACGTTCCCAGGGTTAATGTCTCATAAAAAAGGTAAAACGTAATCAGGTTCTCAGCCATTGCTATGCTTACTGCGGAAAAAATAGCCAAGGCAAACAAGAAGTAGTATCTAGTTTGGGCATGTTCCTTTAATGCCCGCATATAGCCTATGGAGTAAAAAGATACCAGAATCCATAAGAAGGAAGAAGTAATAGCGAAAATAAGACCAAAAGCATCGACTTTGTAGCTAAAAACAATCCCAGCGCCTACAGTGAGGAGATGACACTTGATCACGTTTCCTTCTAGAATAATCGGCGCCATTGAGATGATAATCAAAAACTGTATTACACCGGCGATTATCGTGCAGCTCTCCCTTATGTTCGGTCGCTTCCTGAACAGGAATATGAGAAGAGCGCAAGTAACGGGGCATGAAATTGCTAACAACGGTCTAATGGATTCTACTACCGTCATGGCAGCACCCCCAGTCCAAATCCTGAATTAACTGCGTCCAATATGGGTGAGGGGGCCCCGGATAGCCAGACAATCCCAATGACGAAACAGAGAACTGCAAGGATTAACGCGGGTGTGAGCATACTCATCGGCATCTCGTCTACTCTTATTTCACTTCCTTCTCCCTCTTCCACCCTTATGTACATAATTTCTATCACACGCCAAAAATAAACGATCATAAGAAGCGTGCTGAAGAATATCACACCTACAAATATGTATTTGCCGGCATCTAACGCAGCAAGTATTAAATACCATTTTGTGATAAACCCTACACTTGGCGGCATCCCTATCATCGCAAGGGCAGCCAAAATGAATGCAAAGGATGCATAAGGCATCTTCCTTCCCAATCCTACAAAGTCCTTTATATCCCTCAAACCTGCCTTATAGATGAATGCGCATGCCACCATAAACATGCACCCTTTCATCACTGCATGGTTCAGTATATGCATCAATACAGGAGTTAGTCCTAAGGTTGTGGAAGTGGAAAGGCCAACGCCAAGCATGATGTATCCCACGTTCGCTATACTCGAATACGCAAGCATCCTTTTCAAGTTAGACTGCGTTATCGCATATATAGAACCAAAGATCATGGCTATCGCAGATATCCAGCAAATAATATCGAATATAGGCGCGAAACCAATGATGAAATCCAGCGTGAATACTGAGAAAATTATTCTTATTAGCGCGTAAATGGAAGTCTTTGCCATTGCTGTTGATATTATCACACTCACCGCTGAAGGAGCATAGGTATAGGCATCGGGTTGCCAAGTATGAAGGGGGAAAAGAGCTATTTTTATGCCAGAACCAATTAACATAAAAACAAAAGCTGTTTGAACTACTCTATTGGCATACAGTTCGGGGAGCAAAGTGCTTAAGTCGCCCATATTAAGTGAGCCGGTGACTATGTAAAGGTAGCCAACGCCAAGAAGATAAAAGCAGGCCCCGATAGTTCCCATAACCACATATCTAAAGCTGGCAACCGGCGCCCTATCTTCTCCTACGGCTATAAGGGCATAACATGCCAGGGCCGAAATCTCCAAAAACACGTAGAGATTAAACACATCACCGGTTACCACTATGCCCGAAAGCCCGGTTACCAGTAAGAGAAAGACGGTATAGAAGTGAACAATCTTCCCGGGTAGCTCCTGTTCAACTGTCCTCTTCGCATAGATGGCGGCAAAAAGGCTCATAAATGATACGATAACCACTGTATAGGCGCTGAGGTGATCTACAACAACCTCTATCCCCCACGGAGGGCTCCAGTTCCCCACATAGTAGTTGATAGTACCGCTCTCTATCACGGTAACCAGGGTATTAACCGATGCGAGGCAATGTAATGAAAGCGAGAAAACCGCCCAAAAATAGCACCCTTCTTTCCTCCAGAGTCCGATAAGGGGACACAGGAAGGAAGATAACAACGGGATGACGACAATTAAGATGGGGATCTGTTCTATCATCTTCTCAATCTCTTTTTATGGCCATAATGATTTCGTCTTCCTCTAATGTATGGTATTTTCTGTAAATCATGATGGCTACCGCCAGTGCCACACCCAGTGTGGCTACCATCACCACAATGGCTGTGAGCATGAGCACATGGGGCAACGGGTTGGCATATTGCATCGCGTCAACGGCATGGGTGACATGTTCCAGGCCGTGGGCCGCATGGCCATGCGCATGCTCCAGAATGGGGACCGTCACCCCCTTCTTCACAGATGACGAGATGAAGAAGAATATAATAGCTGACTGAAATATGTTCATACCGATGATCTTCTTTATCAGATTCCTTTTTGTCATCATGGCATAGAAGCCTATAATCATCAGGCCTATGTATGTCCAATAGTTATAATGGTCAACGATGAAGTCAAACATGACGCTTCCCCTGGCTTTTATCTCTTCTTTTCAATAATAATATGCATGCCATGCCGGCCGTAAAAATAACCGTGGTCTCTCCTAGAGTGTCATAACCCCTGTAGTCAGCCAAGACCGAGGTCACCACGTTGGGAGTTGCCGTATGCTCTATGCTGTGCTGAAGGTAATAGGGAGATACGTGTGAGGCGGCAGGGGAATGGGGGTCACCCCACTTAGGCATATCAAGGGTTCCATAGATAAGTGCGGCTCCCAAAAGCACTTGAATAATAATGCTTAAGGTTTTCAATCTTTTGACCTCCTTTTAGTTTTACTTATTGCTCCAATCATGAGCACTGTGCCGATCCCCGCACTCACAGAGGCCTCTGTGAAGGCAACATCAATGGCGGCCATTTCAGTCCAAAGCAGGCACATAAGGAAGCTATAGGCTCCAAGAATGACGACTGCGCTCAAAAGATCTCTTATGGTAATGGCGGCTATTGCACATATGTAGACAAAGAGAACCAGAATCAAATTGAATGGCAGGATCATTTTTTTTCGCCTCCTTATTCCACTGTGTCCTCATCGAGCAGAACTGCGAGCTCACATGTCCAGGGCTGGACCCCACATCTAAAGGCCGCCCTTGAAATGGCGTGGGTGGCTGTGGGTTGAGCCAGAAACATAAACACCGCAATAAAGATGATCTTAGCGCTGGTTAAAGAAAATCCGTGGTATACGGCGAGTCCAATAAGCGACCAAAGGGCCGCCAGGGTATCTCCTTTGCCGGTAGCGTGGAGCCTCGTATAGAAATCAGGCAGACGCAGCAGACCCAAGGTGGCCGTAGAAAATAAGAAGAGACCACCCAACATAAACAATATGACTATAATGTCTTTGACTGGCATCACGCTTCTCCTGACCTCTCAAGATATTTTGACAAAACCACGGTCCCAAGGAAATTTAACAGGGCATACACCATGCTGATGTCGATGAACATGTCTATCCTGTCATAGACAACGCCCATGAGGAGTAAGATAATCAATGTCTTGGTGCCGATGGCAGAGATGCCCGCTGCCCTGTTTAAGATTGTGGGCCCGTAGGTGGCCCGGTACAGACAAAGTAGGACCAAAACACACATTCCAATTCCTATGATCAAAAAGAATTCAGTCATTCTACACTCCTGTCATCTTCCGGGGATTCCCCCACTGTGAATATAGCAAAAAAGACAGTACACATGACCGCCATGACTGCCAGGGCGACGCCGATCTCAACACCCAATATTCCCAGCGACCTTGCCTCGGCCGGTGTAACGTGAAGAAGTTTGCTCAGCTTGCCATAATGGAGATAATTTCCACCCAGGATCAGACAAAGGGCCCCGATGCCCCCATAGATAAGGACCCCGATGCTACTGATGACCCCTGCAACCTTTTCGGACATCCGCCTCCTTGTTTTTCCCAACCCGTGGCTGACACCCAGCAACACGAAACTGGCCGCCAAAATCACGCCACCCTGAAAGCCTCCCCCTGGGCTGTAATGGCCGTGCATGACCACATACAGGGCATAGACCACAATAAATGGCATAAGTAACCTGGCGACTGCCTTTACGATAACATCATCGCTCTCCCGTATCATTCTATTATCCTTCCCTAAACCGGATAAACCGGAACCAAAAAAGAAAAAAATTACCACGAAAGTACGAAAGTACGAAGACACGAAAAACTGAATGTCGTTTTATTTCGTGCTTTCAATCTTTCGTGTTTTCGTGATTGTCTTTCATAATTTTCAGCCACAAAAAATACGAATTTCATAATTAAGCGCCTAAATACCCTTTGTTGATACCGAGCTAGATAACTTGAAATAACTTATACACGAAGCGTCTGGTAAATGCGCGCTGCATCCAGCACATCCTCTACGTACAAATGATCTGCCTCCATGAATATGTGAGCCACCCTGTCTTCCATATCACCGGCGTTCAGCTCGTCGGCAACCTTTTGGCTCACCGCGTGCACGTAAAACACCCCGTCTTTAATATCCATGGTGATCGTCCCCGGCGTAAGGGTAATGGAATTAGCCAGGGTCACGCAGGAGATATCGGTCTCCAATTTTGTCTTGAACTTTACGACCCGAGGATCTATCGGCATCCTGCGGCGGACCACCAGAGAAACTACGTGAATATTGGCCAACAGGATCTGTTGAATGAGCCACGGAATGTAGGCAATAAACCTGGCGGCCACTACGCGCATATCTCCGACCCTCACGTTGGCAAATAATAAGTCATGGAACAAGTAAGCCACCAGAGCACAGCAGATGGCCCCAAGCGTGAGATGAAATGCGTCAAATTTGCCTGAAAGCAGCATCCAGAACGCAAACAGGATAATGGTGGTTCCGACGAAATTCTGAAATTGCGTTCTTCTTCTTTGGGCACCCGTAAATAGGATCTGCCCTCTTTTTTCTTCACGAAATCGGGTTTCCTCTGCCGTAAACTGAACAGCCGTATCCAGCAGACCTGTTGCATGCTCCCTGGCTTGCTCTAAAACCCTGAAAGCGTTTTCTGTAGTCTCAAGCAACAACGTGACTTCCATCTCCATTCTCCTTTTTTACAATCCCGCTTCCCACATCAAGGGACAACCAACGTGGGCACGACCGATGCTTCTGCTACCCGATAGGAGTAACTCGGGGACAAGAGGTCTTTTAAGGCCGACTTGCCGGTGGTTCCCATGACGATACAGGTGGCATCATAATCCCTGGCCGCCAGCATAATTTCTTCTGACGGTTTACCAGCATAAACGTGTCCCTCAGCATCTATCCCGTGATCCAGAAATATCTTGCGCGATTCCGTAAGCTTGTATTTGAGGTCATGTATATCTCTTACAGAGAGCTTTTTGTCTATGACATGGACGATCTCCAGCGTCTTGGTAATCGTTTTAAGATCAAGACTGAGAAGGTAACGCAAGGCCTTTTCGGATGCAGGTGACCAGTCTGTAGCAAATACAAGATGAGTAAATACACCCCTTTCCACGGATACGGACGCTTGAGCATCTTCGGGGAGGACAAGCACCGGCAAAGTAGATGCCCTCAGCAACTCCGTTGTCAGGGAGCCGCGCAGTAGCCGCCTTTTATCCCTGTTCAGGCTGGCCGCAATCAGTGAAACCGCTTCTTGATGGGCAGTATCCAAGATGGCAGGCACCAGGGGTTCATCCACCACGAAGGTCTTGGATTTCAAGCCGTAATCAGCAAATCTCCCGTCCCAGTCTTCCACCTTGGTTGTATGCAAAAAGATAACTTCTTTAAGCCCCAGAAGGGACAGCAGACCCTCAACTTCAGAAAAGCTCGGTTGCCTGATGTCCGTGACATGGAGTAATTTTCCTACTTCCTTCACTGACCTACTTTAAACCTCTCAGAATTTCTACAATTCCTCGCCCAGAATCTTCTTTATGGTGGCCTCCAGGCGTTCTGGTGTCACCGGCTTTTCTAAATAGGCATCTGGTTCCGGCACACTTTCACCACTAGATTGCGTCAGGGCCGCCTGTGCCCGGAGCAATGTTCTCCTGGGTAATCCGGAATATATAATGACTGGTATGTCTCTTAATGACTCGGCACTCTTTAGTTCGCGATACATCTTTATGCCACTTTGCCTTGGCATCATAATATCAAGGATGACCAAGTCCGGTTTGTTTTGTCTAATGATCTCCATGGCTTGCTCGCCATCTTCGGCTAATATAGGCGTATAGCCATTCTCTTCCAACACAGTAGAAACAAAATCTCTCGTCTGAACCTCATCATCAACAGCAAGTACCGTTCTTCCCATAGATATGCTCTCCTAATATGTCTTACTCCACATAGTTCTCTTCGACTACAAGAACTGGTCTCATATCCCCAGGGCTGATTCCATCATCTGTCGTACTTCCTGTTCGCTAACCGGCTTGTGCAGGCAGCCAAACGCACCGAGGCCCATAGCCTCTTTGATCTCATTCTTCTTGTTGGTACTGGGCAGATAGATTACTTGCCAGGCCGGCGCCTCATTCAAAACCATCTGCAAGTCCATGAAACGAGGCTGGGAACAAATGGATGCATCAACAACGACTACACCGCGCTCACTATCTCTGGAATCCTCCGCAAAGGCCGTGCAATCTTCATAAAGCCTGAGTTCATAGCCGAAATGGTGTGAGATCCTTCTCACCAGTTTCTCAAAGCCGCGGTCCTGCGTGATCAGAGCCAACCCGTAATCCATTTCTTTTTCCCTTCCTCTCCTGGAGGCAGGAGCCTGATGGGAGGCGAATTTAGAAGGTCATCGAGCCGAATGGAACATGAAAACGTGTGTTTCACTAATGGAGAAATCAAACGAGAAACGAAAGCGACGCAAGTTTGATTACGCTGACATATATCAAGTTACGTGCCAAGGCTGAGAAGGCTCTTTGCAGCCGGGATGGATTCGGATCTAATCCTGTTAATTCACAACTAATTTTTTATATGTCTTGTGGAAAGGAGGCGAAAAGAGATGGTTGTCAAAGATACGCCATAATTGTTCAATTTACGGCCCAACAATAGGCATCTCAGAGCACTATCAAGGCTACATCGCTGGATTGAGGGTCTGTATAAAATACAACCCAAGACGGGCAAAATTGTTCAAAATACGACCCAGCCAGATGGGCCTCTAAGGCTGGATATTATATCGCTTAAGCTTGCTATAAAGGGTGCCCCGGCTTATGGCCAATAGGCGGGCTGCTTTATGTTTGTTCCAATTGCACTCGCGCATAACGCTGGCGATGAGATTCCTTTCGTTCTTTGCCAGGGCGAACTCCTTTGGAGTGCCCGCGGGGGTACGAATCCTGTCAGGAAGAACCTCAACGCCAATACAGTTCCCGGAGGTTAAGACCAGGCACCTGGCCACGGTGTTTTGAAGCTCCCTCACGTTACCCGGCCAATCATAGTCTATCATCAGCTTCATGGCATCTGTTTCAAAGCCCGTTATTTCTTTCCCCTCAAGAAGGCAGTAAGTTCTTAGAAAATGATTGGCAAGCAAGGGTAGATCCGTGATGCGTTCCCGCAGGGGGGGGAGCTTTATGGGGATAACGTTCAGGCGATAATAAAAGTCTTCCCGCAGGCGGCCCGCTTTCATTTCTTTTTCAATGTCTTTGTTGGTAGCCGCAATGGCCCTGACATTTACCTCGACAGGGAGTTCGCCTCCTACACGCTCGAAACTCTTATCCTGTAGGAATCGCAGCAGAAGCACCTGGGTTTCAAGAGGCAAATCAGCCACTTCGTCCAAGAAAAGAATGCCCCCCTGAGCCCTTTCCAAACGCCCCAGCTTGCGGCTGGTAGCCCCGGTAAAAGCACCTTTTTCATGCCCGAAGATCTCCGAGTGAACCAAAGTCGGAACAAACGAAGAGCAGTGGGCAGCGATGAACGCGGTATCCTTGTATTTACCTGCCCGGTGAATAGATCTGGCCACAAGCTCTTTGCCTGTACCGCTCTCCCCCATGATAAGGACAGTGCTTGCCGAGTCGGCTACTGCCTGGATCATCCGGTAGACTTCCTGCATGGGTCGGCTTCGGCCAACAATACCCATGAACTTATCCGGCCCGGTCAGCTGCTTTCTAAACGCTTCCTCCCTGACCTCTTTGGAAATCTGGTAACGGATTACACCGGAAATTTGCCGGATCAAGGTTTCAACAAAGATCAGGTCGCCTTCCACATCCATATCCACAGAAGGTGAACCGAGCATGAAAAGACCGAAGCATCCGTCCTCCAGTTCAACAGGTACGGCCATCCAGGTCTTAAATCCGGCCGCAAGCTCCTGGATGATAGCCGAGCAATCGACCTGTTTTCTTCCTGAGCAGGCCGGCCTGATTCTCTCTTTGGACAGGAACTCCAGCAGGTCGGATTCCAACCTCAGATCCCTGATTTTCCTTTCGGCTCGATCATAGCAGGTCTCTCTGGCTTGCCCTTTCTCCGGCCGAGGGAAATACAAACCATCGCGGTCGGGAGTTAGCAGGACGATCATGGCATCGAATTCGGGGTAGAAACCTTCCATAATATCCTGGAGGACTTGACACATTCCGTTCAGGTTATCCTCTTTGGTGAGTCGCAAGAGAATGCTGTTAATGGCTTCAAGTTCGTTATGCCTTCTTTTGAGTTCCTTTTCAGCCTCTTTCTGTTCGGTGACGTCTCTGGCAACCTGAATGAGCCGGATGATCTGACCAAATTCATCTTTTACGGGTACGCTGTAACAATCCCAATAGCTTCCCCCCTGTCTGCCTGCAACCTTGGGTTTGTGCATGACGGCAAGTTCTATTTTACCCGTCTCCAGTGCCTTTTTGGTGGGGCATTCTTTACACGGCGTATCTCTACCAACGATAAGTTTATAACAGGTTTGGCCTGCAATATCTTCGGGGGCCATATTCAGCGCTTCCATTGTTCTCTTATTTGCCCAAATGATTCTCATATCCGTGTCAACATAACGAATCATATCAATGGAGGCGTCAAGAATTGCCCGTTTCTGTGCCTCGCTCTCCCGCAGTGCCTCCTCTGCCATCCTGCGACCTGTAATGTCCTTCACACACTCGATGGTGCCCACCACACGCCCATTGGGATTCTTGAGGGGAAATGCGGAAATATCGAGCCACCGTGTTGGATTTTCTGCCAATGGATAAGGAACAATCTCGCTGTGTGCCTCGCCTGTCGCCAGGATTGGCAGCGACGGGCACCCAGGACATGGAGACTCTCTTTTCCAATAAACACTGTAGCATTTCTTGCCGACAAGCGGCATTTGAGAGGCGAACATCTCCTCCATCCAGAGATTGGCCATGATCACATTGAAGTCACAATCCAATACGGAAATCCCATCCTGTATCGCATCGAAGACGGTCTTGAGGAAACGTTCCTTCTCTTGCACAACCTCCTCTGCACGCTTGCGCTCGGCAATCCTTTGTTCTTCAATCTGAAAGATGTCCCAGAAGAGACGTGCAGCGACATTGTCCATCAATCGCACATGGTCTGGTTTGGTTCGAAAGATCTCATTGGATACCTCATCACCTCCCGCCAGTTCGATAATGAGATTCAGATCCTTAAGCCTATACAGATCGTGGTAGTCCTTTGTTGTATATACCCCTTTTCCCAGGGCATACTGATAACCCACAGCATTGTGATTGGGATCGGCTACCCCGATGACTTTCATACGAAGCTGCCTGAGCTTTTCGGCGAATATCATCTCCATGATCGCCTTGCATCCGGGACCGCCACCCACTATGGCTACATTGAGAGCCTTATCCTGTTTCATCCTTTTCTCCTTTTTGATCGTACATATAAAAAGTCGGCACTTATGGAAAATAGGGTAAGAAATTAGACAATAAGGAGTAATTATCTGTACAATAACAGATGATCAATTGTCAACTTGCCTGCTGGATCAAGGACGAGACCTTTGCATAACCCCTTTTCACTCCTTTGTATGAACTTTTTGATCCGCCTGAGGCGGACTTGCTCACTAAATA
>JABXJX010000128.1 GCA_013375375.1 Desulfobacterales bacterium
ATCTGGCGATGTTTTCGTGGCTGTCAAAGGCACCCGAAGATTTTACCTTCGAACTGAGACCTCACGCTAACATCTATTGTGTCACTACCACATAAACTTTTTGCTTCCAATACTTTATTTCTGATCAGTTCCTGCTTGTCTATTATGGCAGAGATGGACGATGGCTCAACAACCCGCCTGACCACCGTCCTAAGCGTAAGCCCTTCCACCACAATCTGAATCCTTGCATTCTTCCCGCCATTACGGGAAAATAGCCGTATATTGCACTGAAAGGATTTTCCTGTGAAGACTCTCTGGATAACTTGCTTACTCTTTTCTATCCCTATTGTTGGGGGTTGTCAGATGCTGACCCGATCAGAACAACAAGGCTCTGAGTCAGAGTACTTCAAGGTCTATCCTATCGGTAAGATCGAGAAGAAGGATGGGCGAACGTTTATCGTCCTTGATAAGGAATATGAGGCAGGTCTGAAAGGTCTTCAGAAGCATTCCTATGTTCATGTTGTCTATTGGTTTGACAGAAATGACACTCCTGAGAAAAGAGCCATTTTGCAGGTTCATCCCAGAGGAGACAAGAACAACCCTCTGACAGGCGTATTTGCCACCCATTCTCCTTTTCGACCTAATCTTATTGCCATCAGCAAGTGCGACATTATTTCAATCAAAGAGAATGTGATAGAAATAAAGGGCATCGATGCCTTCGATGGTTCTCCTGTGCTGGATCTGAAGGGAGATTTCTTCAGGTTCTACAAGCCGGATACCAAGTAGGTCGTGGGAATAATCCGGAGAAAAAGAAAGGGGAAATCGTTAAATGACACTAAAGCTGGAGTTACAAGTGGAGGAGATTAGCCATCCAGAGATTCACGATCCTGACTCAAATGCTATAGTATCTGCATTAAGAGAGATTGACAATACGGATGACTCTTTCGTGATTCTGTCCTATTCTGAGATGGACTATATGCAAACGGATGGCTATTCTCTGGAATACCAAGAAGGAGATGTGGAAGCACATTTCTATTCACCTTCAGGTTTTCAATCACCTGAATACGCCGCCCAGTTCTTCCTGTCTTATGCGAACCCCAACAGCAATTGGTGGCGTAAATCAACTCAGTGGATCAAAGGATTCGCTCCTTAACCAGTCCACACTAAACATAAGAACGCGTTTCGAACCTACGACCACCCTTTAGCCCTTCGAGATGACCTAAGTGCGGTCCAAAAACTGTCGTGAAGAGCGCTAGATAATAGAATCAAAGAACCGGACTGGCCGGTGATCTGGACGAGGATAGTGATGTTGACTTTGACGACCTAAAGGAGTTTGCCGATTACTGTAGAGCATGGCCGAAATGTTCAATTCTCGTAGGAATCCTGCACCTTTTCGATGAAAAAGGGAAACTCTTGATATCCGTAGGCGTCCTTGATAATTCTCCGGCAATTGTCGGAATCTGTAGAAACAAGCATCGGATTGATAATCCGATGCTCCAAAATCACAACCTTTTGAAGTAAAAGCACTTATGAGTTGCGGAGAACGGCGCTTACAAACCAGCTTACAAACAGAATCCCAAAAATGCGGGATTCGTTCACCCTATTTGCTTTGATTGTTAATTTTTATGACCAAGGCCCCCCGTTAGTCCATGATTTGTTGAAAGCTTCGTTATTAGCTGCAGAGAAGAGCGGAGGAATAAGAAATAATCGCAACTCTTCAATTATCTTCGGTAGTTCAACCGCAGCATCCTCAAGTCCGTTGCGTCTTAGAAATGCCCTCCATTGTGTCGGTTTGTCGTTATCGGCAGCGAAATCATCAGTCAGGGCTGTCGGGGTATCATTTGGTATGGCGGTGCCACGGTGTTCAAATGTAGCTCTGATGGCTTCAGCCAGAACAGATCCCTCAAACGAAAACTGTTTCGATATTATCCAGAGGTCATAAAAATCCTTCATACGGCTAATGGTCATATCAAAAGCCACCATAGCTTGTAGCTTTTCGGCAACAACTGTCTCAGGTGGATACACTTTTATATGCGGTGGGGGAAAATCAAGCAACGTGGGGTAGTCTATTTCTCTGGCTGCGGGCGTTACCACATCTCCAAAACCAATATCAATCTGCAAGTTTGTCTGGGTATTGCCAAGCTTGGCTGAAATTTTCAGACGTTTTCCCGGATAGTCCTGGCCCTCGCGAATTTCTGCAATCGTAATGCTTTTCGGGTCAAATACTAAGCCATCCGGTTCTACCTCAACTCCGGTAATTTGCTGAAATGTCTTAATAAGTGTTCGATCGGAAACACTGTCAAAGCTGAGTAAATCAAGATCCCGGGTTGGCCTATGTGTCTTATCAGTCCAGATAGCAAAAAGCATCGCACCTTTTAGAATGAATTGATTGGCTTTGCCGGAGCGGCTCAGGCGGTACAGGAATCGTTCGAGTGCATATCTTATGAAAATGATGTTCGGGTCTTCGCTTCTATCCTTGCTGATATTCAACAATCGCTGACGAACTGAATGAGCAAGGTTAGCCGAACCTCGTTTGCTCATAAAACAGCCTCCAGATATGGCTTCATTACCTTGGTAACCCGGCAGACCTTTGCGTATTCCCAAAGCTGGGCGTTGGTGCACTTTTTGTTATCCCGGCAGTCCCGAAGTGCTTCAATCGCGACGTCCAGCCCAATCTTGTTACGGTACTTAAAGCAGTCGGCCACCGTTTTTGCGGGATTGTAAATTTCCACCGGCACACCCTCAATAATATGCTTCTCGACTCCCTCGGTAAGTGCTTTGCCAGAGAATCGCATGATGCGAAGCGGCGGATATTCGATGCGAGGACGACGAACATTGCGACCAAGTGCCAACCAGACCTCAAAGGGGCTCTGTGTGCCGATATTATGGAACTGAAGAGCCGAAAGAAGGCAGATCACACCATGTGAAACTCGCTTGGCCACCTGGGCCAAGCCGATATTGGCCGAAATCCCGGCATCGGCGCAAATGTACAATCCGCGTGAGACCCGTCTCAAAAGGCCTTTATTGCACAAACGCCGTAGGTACTCGGGATTTATACCTTCCTCTCTAAGGTCCCTAACCCTCAGCATCCCCTTCTCCCTTACCATTGCCAGTACCTTCTCTGCTATTCTCATACTTCTTACCTCTTAACCTGTGTATATATGCCCACACTTAACAATATATGTGTGCATTTATACACATCCTATCCATGACGTCAAGCCCTAAATCCCCCCGTATACCGTACTTTCTCACTCCCTCACATCTATCCCGGGTGTTAACCCAGCCAATATAATCACCGTGCTGTGCTGTAAGTCCTAAGATTGGAGGCATTTTTTTTCATTTCTTGGCTTTGGTTTGCGTATTTGGTCATCCAAAATCCACTTGCATTATCCGGCTTTGAGAGGTAGTATTTGTCCTGATTTGTCTCTTTGTGAAAGATTTGGGAAGTAGAGAATGGCGGAGAAATTACCGTGGGTTTGAGAAATATCAAGGTAAAACCTGCTTACTACTCTGATGAAGACAATCTTCTTGAGGAGTTCTATATTCCTGTCTTGTCCAAATCAGTAAAATATGACCGAATAGCTGGATATTTTTCATCCAATTCATTAGCAGTTGCAGCAAAAGGAATATCAGGATTTATAAATAATGGTGGTAAAATCCGGTTAGTCGCTAATGTCGTCTTGTCTATCGAGGACCAAGAGGCGATAAAAACAGCTTTGCTTCAAAGAGAAAAGGAAGTCCTAACTGAAATAGAAAATTTGGAGGATCATCTTAAGAAAGACCATATAAGGATGCTCAGCTGGATGGTCAGAAACAACCTGTTGGAAATAAAAATTGCAGTAGTTAAAAATGGTGTTGAACATCAGAAGATTGGCATACTCGAAGATTCGGATGGCAACATAATTTCTTTTAGCGGCTCCGACAATGAGACAGTGCAAGGTTGGCTCTATAATGATGAGCAGTTCCATGCCTTTTGTAGTTGGAAAGAGGGGGATAACGAACACTTAGTCCCAGATACTGAAAGATTCACCAATCTATGGAGTGACAAAGGAAAAAGAGTTAGGGTCTACGACGTATCTGACGCATTTAAAAACGGGCTAATCCGAAATGCTCCTCGTACTGATGAGGAGTTCAAGAGACTATCCCAGAGAGCTGCTGAAGAATTACTGCAGGAACACTTGAAGAGTTACGGAAAAGGGGAAAGAAGCAAAGGTATAAAGTTAAGAGATTATCAGCGTAAAGCAATAGGCAACTGGCTCGAAAGTGCCTGTAAAGGCATTTTCGAAATGGCAACAGGCACTGGCAAGACTTTTACTGCTTTGGGTTGTGTGAAACATCTATTAGAAAAAGAAAAAAAGCTGGTTGTTATTATTACCACACCTTACGGACATCTTAGCCAACAGTGGCAAAAGGAAATTGCGAAGTTTGGACTA
>JABXJX010000129.1 GCA_013375375.1 Desulfobacterales bacterium
GCTCTTCCGATCTTAAGGCCGACCCTTCCGCTGTTGTCTATGACGGCATACAGGCTGCAACATCGAGAGGCGTGGACATGGTTATAATAGACACCGCAGGCCGGCTTCATACCAAAGTAAATCTCATGGAACAACTCAAGAAGATCCGCCGGACAGTTGCCCGCCAGATTCCTGATGCACCTCACGAAACCCTGCTGGTTCTCGACGCCACAACAGGACAAAATGCCATATCACAGGCCCGGCTCTTTCATGAAGCCCTTGAGATCACGGGTATCGTCCTTACAAAACTCGACGGCACGGCAAAGGGCGGGATCGTTGTGGGTATATGCCACAATTTGAAGCTTCCTGTCCAATATATCGGAATTGGAGAAAAGGTCGATGACCTGCAAGACTTTGATGCCGAGGCCTTTGCCAGGGCCTTGTTTTAGGAACTGAGCTAAAATGTCCAAAAACATCCTGGTCATTGACGACGAACCCAATTTGCGGCACATGCTGACCGCGGTCCTTGAAAAAGCAGGCTACGCGGTCAATTCCGCCGCAAACGGCTCGGAAGCATTGTCTCTGACTAAAACCAAGCCCTTTGACGTGATCCTGTGCGATTTGCGTATGCCCGGAATGGATGGTCTTGCCTTCTTGAAACAGGCGGCTACACAGCCTCTTGATGCGGCCATCATCATGATGTCGGCCTACGGTACGATCGATACGGCGGTTGAGGCCATGAAGCTGGGAGCCGCCGATTATATTTCAAAGCCATTTAAGACAGATGAGATTCTCCTCAAGTTAGGGCAGATCGAGGAGCGGAACAAATTACGACAAGAGAACATCAGGCTCAAGGATGCAGTTCGGGAATCGTTCTCCTTTCAAAATATTGTGACCAAGACCAAATCCATGCGCAATATCTTTGACACCATCCAAAAGATTGCCGATTACAAGACGACGGTGCTGATCTCCGGTGAAAGCGGTACCGGCAAGGAATTAATCGCAAAGGCCATCCATTATAACGGGGAACGGAAACACAGGCCTATGGTAGCCATTAACTGTGGGGGAATGCCGGAAGCCCTTTTGGAGAGCGAACTCTTCGGACATGTCAAAGGGGCCTTCACTGATGCGAGCAAAGACAAGAAAGGACTCTTTCAGGAAGCCGACGGAGGGACGCTTTTTTTAGATGAGATTGTAGAGCTGCCCTTACCGCTTCAGGTAAAAATCCTCAGGGTCTTGCAAGATGAAATGGTACGGCCTGTGGGAAGCACACAATCTTTCAAGGTTGATGTGCGGATCATTGCAGCCACGGCACGAGATCTCGCCGAGGAGGTCAATGAGGGAACTTTCCGCGACGATCTATTTTATCGTATTAATGTACTCTCTATTCAAATACCACCCTTGCGAGACCGTAAGGAAGATATTCCGCTATTGGTCAATCATTTTATCAAGAAATTCAACAAACGCCTGGAAAAAGGGATAAAGGGGATTCGACCTGAGGCTCTCCGTGCACTAATGGAGTACCCATGGCCGGGTAATGTTCGAGAGCTTGAAAACGTCATTGAGCGGACTATGGTATTGACGGAGCAATCCGAAATATGCCTTAGTGAACTGCCGGAAGAGATATGTACTAACCGCCCCGTAATAGATGAGGGCCGGCCCAGTGAAACAATATCTCTTAAGACTAACACCATGGCACTGGAAAAAGCGCTGATCCAAAGGGCCCTCAGGGAGACCAACAACAATCGGACTCGCGCATCCAAACTCCTTGAGATCAGCCACCCCACACTTCTTTCCAAGATGAAGGCTTACGGGATTTCGTGAAGTGCCTATATATGAAGGGCGGGGTCGGTTTTGCAGCAGTATTTTGTGGACGGGAAGCAGGCCTATCGGGCCTATCAAGCAGAAGAGGATAATGGCCGTCGGAAACAGGGGAAAACCCTGGTCCGTGGAGAAAAAATAAAAAATTCATTAAAATGTTGACATCTTGATTTTATCAATGTATTGGAAATCCAATAGTGATAAGGTCTCAGAACAAGATTGGTGTAAACTTTAAGCAAAAGGGAGGAAAGCAACGATGACAAAGGCGGACATTGTAGACAAGATGGCCAAGGAAGCTAAAATCTCCAAGGCAGCGGCTGGTGTTGCGCTGAATTCTTTTGTGAGTAGCGTCACAAAGGCCTTGAAAAAGAAGGACGGCAAGGTAACCCTGGTAGGTTTCGGCACTTTTTCAAAGGTACGTCGTAAAGCGCGCAAGGGAAGAAACCCCCAGACCGGCGCAACGATCAAGATCAAGGCCTCTAATACGGTGAGATTCAAGCCCGGCAAGTCTTTAAAGGGCGCTATATAGGCACCCCCCCTGATTCAAGTTGCTGAGTGGTTCTCATTCGGAAACACATTTTTCGGATGAGAACCACTAATTTTATACAAAGGTAATTTCAAAGCCGTCAAATTCATCGGTGTAGGGTTCCCATTCTACGTCCAGTTTGCCCACGCGTGCCAAAGGGGGACCGTTTTCGCACCATTTAATCATAGATTTCACATCGGTCTCCTCACCTTCAAATACCGCCTCGACCCGGCCATCGGGTAAATTTCTTACCCAACCCTTGACCTTTCGTTCCAATGCTGCGCCCCTTGTGTCCATCCTAAAACAGACACCCTGGACACGTCCGTCAACTACGACATGCGCCCTAACCTTTTTCATAACTTCTCCATCTGGCTGGTCGTTGGTCTGATGCAAGATCCTTGATACCGGTATCGGAGATCGGGTATCTGTTATCCGGCATCGGTTGTTCGTTATTAGTCACTGATCATTTCTATGAATTCCCTTTCATCAATAATCCTCACCCCCAGTTCCTTAGCCTTGTCAAGCTTGGACCCTGGATCTTTTCCTGCTATCACGTATGTGGTTTTGCGACTCACTAAAGAGCTGACCTTCCCGCCCAGGGTTTCAATCCGGGCCTTTGCATTTGCCCGGGCCATGGACTCAAGGGCTCCGGTCAGGACAAACGTCTTGCCGGACAAGGCCTCCTTGGTCGCAGCCTCCCTGGTTTCAATCGTCACGCCGGCTTTCAGCATCCGCTTGATGTTTCTATGATTCTCGGGATTATCAAAGAATGCTCTTACGCTTTGAGATACTCGAGGCCCTATTTCATCCACGGCTATCAGATCCTCTTCAGCTGCAGACATCAATGCGCTCAAGCTCTTAAACCGGCGGGCCAAAACATGCGCTATATGTTCACCCACATGACGGATGCCAAGGGCGTACACAAACCGGTCAAGGCTGATTTTCTTGCTTTTTGCTATAGCGTCCATCAAGTTTTGAGCTGATTTTTCACCCATCCTTTCAAGGCCGGCTATAGTTGCCTTGTCCAGGAGAAAAAGATCCACATAGGATCTTAACAACCCTTTGTCCACCAACCGGCCCACCAAATTGTCTCCCAACCCATCGATATGAAAAGCACTTTTAGAGGCAAAATGTTTGATACGTTCTTTCAACTGGGCAGGGCAATTGGCATTGACGCATCGACATGCAGCCTCACCTTCCAGGCGAAGCACTTTAGAATTGCATACCGGGCACGCAGCAGGCATCTTAAAGGGCTGCTCAACTCCAGTGCGTCTCGTCGTGATTATCTTAACGACCTCGGGAATCACGTCTCCGGCACGCTGGATCAGCACAGTGTCGTGCACGCGAATATCTTTCTTCCTGATTTCGTCCTCATTGTGCAGGGTGGCACGGCTTATGGTCACCCCTCCTACATGGACAGGCTCCAAGTGAGCCACGGGAGTCAACACACCGGTTCGGCCTACCTGAACATTAATTTTGAGTATGCGAGTAGTCTCCTGTGTAGCCGGAAATTTATAAGCCAGAGCCCACCTGGGACTTCGGGCCTTCTCTCCCAGCTTTTTCTGCAAGGCCAAATCGTCCACCTTGATCACGATGCCGTCCATCTCGTACGGAAACTCATGGCGTTTGTCGAGCAAGCCTCTGTAATAAACAAGGATGTCCCTAATTCCAGCCCTGGGCTTGATATGAGGATTCACACGAAATCCCAGAGCCTTCAGTCGTTGAAGGGTTCCCCAGTGTGAGGTGAATTCAGAGTCGGTCACAGTTCCAACCCCATAACAAAATATCTCTAATGGGCGCTTGGCTGTTATCCCGGAATCAAGCTGCCTGAGAGATCCTGCGGCTGCATTTCGGGGATTGGCAAACAACGCCTCACCATTGTCAAGCCGCTCTTTATTCAGTTGCTTAAAGGCATCAAGGGGGATAAACACCTCGCCCCTTACTTCCAGGCGAGACGGGATTGC
>JABXJX010000130.1 GCA_013375375.1 Desulfobacterales bacterium
ATTTGACCTCTCCAAAACTATAAGAAACAAACTCTAAAGATGCAGTACCCGTAAAATCTTTTATAGGAAAGACACTCTTAAAAGCACCTTGAAGTCCTTCGTCTCTTCTCTTTTCCGGTGGGATATCCTTTTGCAAAAACCTGGCATAGGATTCCCTTTGCATCTCCACCAAATTGGGAAACGCTATAATCTTTGGAATCTTTCCAAAGTTTCTTCTCATCAGCTTGCCTGTCGAGGGTATTTTGGGCATAAGCTCTCCGTATTCCTTATTCGTTATTTGTTATTTGGACACGAAGTGAAGGCTGCGCCGAATCGTTATTCGTTATTCGACTGCGCATAGGGCGTAGCGCATAGTGTATAGCGTTTTCTTGCTCTATGCGCTCTGCGATTACACGATTACTTGATTTCAACGGTTGCGCCAGCCTCTTCAAGCTGTTTCTTGATATCTTCAGATTCCTCTTTCGGGACCCTTTCTTTCACCGGCTTAGGAGCCTCATCCACCAAAGCCTTGGCATCCTTCAGGCCAAGACCGGTAATTGCTCTGATTGCTTTGATGACCTGAATCTTTTTGTCCCCTATTTGACTCAGGATAACGTCAAATTCGGTCTGCTCCTCAGCCTCGGCCTGGGGACCCTGTGCAGCAGGCGCACCGGCCACGGCAACCGGGGCTGCTGCCGACACCCCGAATTTTTCTTCCAGTTCCTTTACTAATTCGGAAAGCTCAAGTACGGACATACTGGAAACAAACTCAACAACATCTTCTTTAGTAACATTAGCCATTCTGTGTATCCTCCTCGTTTATTCTATTCAAGTTAGCGTCTATCGGCAGTCGGTTGCGCTACTCGTTACGTCTAACGTCTGTCGGTTGCGTCATATTTCAAATCCGTTTGACATAAACCCAGCACCGACACGAAGTGAAGCTTTGCGCTAAACGAGCTGCACAACCGCAACCCTTTGACGAATATTTGCAAGGCAATAAAAAAAATTGCTATGAAACTGAATTATCCGCCTGGGCCTCTTCTTTTTGTTGCTTGATAGCAGCCAGAACACCCACAAAATTCCTCGTCACACCATTTAAAACCGTTACCAAACCGGCGGCAGGAGCGTTCATCTGTGAAAGCAGCTGCGCCAGCAAGGCTTCACGGGAGGGAAGCTCCGCAAGTCTTTTAATACCGGCAAGGTCAACGACTCGGCCTTCTACGACCCCGGCCTTAACTTGCAAGGCGGCGTTATCTTCGCTAAATTTCACGAGAACCTTGGCCGGAGACACCAGGTCTTCATAGCTTAAGGCAACTGCACACGGCCCAAAGAAATGTTCCTTCAACAGCGACATGTCGGTCCCATCTGTAGCCCTTGACATGAGGGTGTTCTTCACCACTCGGTATTCAACCGAGACCTCCCTAAGTTGACTCCGCAACTCGTTCATAGCAGACATGTCCATGCCTCTGAAGTCTGTAAGTACCAATGCTTTGGCCTTTGAAAACTTCTTGTGCAGGGTTTCAACAATTTTTTCTTTTTTAGATTGTTTCAAGAGTCCGTTATCCTTCCTCCACGGTTTTCCGAGGCGTTCGATAAATCCATGAAACTCTTTACCACCTTGCCTTTATCACATTCTTGCCGTGTTGTTTATGCAACATTAGGGTTATCTCAACATAGCCTTTACATACACAGGATCAATCTTTATCCCCGGACCCATAGTTGTTGAAATGGCTATGCTCCTTAGATATGTCCCTTTACTGCCTGCCGGCTTAAGACGGACGATGGTCTCAAAAAACGAAGCAAGGTTTTCTAGAAGTTTATCCACGCCAAAGGAAACTTTCCCCACAGTCGCATGGACAATGCCCGCGCGCTCCGCCCTGAAATCGATCTTGCCCGCCTTCAACTCTTTGATAGCACGGGCAAGATCAAAGGTAACGGTCCCGGTTTTGGCATTCGGCATCAGACCCCTGGGGCCCAGGATCTTGCCTATACGCCCAACGGCACCCATCATATCCGGCGTTGCGACAGCTTTGTCAAAACCGAACCACCCCCCCTTGATCTTTTCAAGAAGGTCATCATTCCCGACAAAATCCGCACCAGCTTCTTCAGCTTCTTTCTCCTTTTCCCCCTTAGCAAAGACCAGCACCTTGACATCTTTGCCTGTCCCGTTCGGCAACACAACCGAGCCTCGAACCATCTGATCGGCATGCCTCGGATCGACTCCCAAGCGTACCGCCACTTCTACGCTCTCATCGAACTTTACATAAGACACATCCAAGGCCAACCTCAGGGCGTCTGAGAAATCGTATTCTTTCTTGTGGTCAATCTTCTGTCTGGCTGTCGCGTACTTTTTTCCGCTTGTTCCCATATTGTTGTGGCTCCTCTTAGAATTCTTTCTGCGATCAAACGATCTCGATACCCATGCTCCGGGCCGTCCCTTCTATTATCTTGCAAGCGTTTTCTATGTTATACGCATTCAGATCGACCATCTTCATCTTTGCAATACCTTCAACTTGGGCTCGTGTGACCTTCCCAACCTTCTCACGCTTAGGATCACCAGCGCCCTTGGCAACCTTGGCCGCTTTTTTGAGCAGGACCGAGGCAGGGGGGGTCTTGGTAATAAAAGAAAAAGACCGATCCTGATAAACCGTAACAACAACAGGTATTATCATACCTTCCTGGCCTGTTGTTTTGGCATTGAATGCCTTGCAAAACTCCATGATATTGACGCCTTGCTGGCCTAATGCCGGGCCGATAGGCGGGGAGGGATTGGCTTGTCCCGCTGGAACATGCAGTTTAATCGAGCCTATTATTTTCTTGGCCATACTGTTTACTCCTGTTAGTGCCCCGTAATTGAGCGAACATGCGCAATTAAAAGTTGTCAGTTATCACCGAATCGGATGCCGGATACCCGATGCCAGATGATCCTGTATCCGGCTTCCGGGATCTGGGATCTGGCAGGATCATACCTTGGTTACCTGAACAAATTCGAGCTCCAGGGGCGTGGCCCGTCCAAAGATGCTCACCAGTACCCGGAGCTTCCCTTTATCCGGCTTCACGTCTTCAACAGTGCCCGTAAAGTTTGTAAAGGGACCATCGATAACTCGAACCTCATCCCCCGGTTCAAACAAAAACTTTGGTTGCGGCTTGAGCTTTCCGTCCTCCACCTGGCCTATGATCTTTTCGGCCTCCTCATCGGTAAGAGATGCAGGCAAATCCTTGCCACCCAGGAATCCTGTAACCCTCGGGGTCTCCTGCACTATATACCAAGCATCATCAGTTAACTCCATTTGCACCAGGATATAACCTGGATAAAATTTCCTCGATGAGGTCTTTCTCTTCCCCTTTACCAATTCGACCACCTGTTCGGTGGGAATCAATATCTTGCCGAACTTTTCAGGGCATCCGGACGAGGCTATCCGCTCTTCTAAGGCAGTCTTAACCTTGCCTTCATACCCTGAGTAAGTATGAACTACATACCACTTTAAAGCCACTGTCGGTCCTCCAAAAAACAATTACTTAAGCACGAAACGAATCAGGCTGGACAGGCCCATGTCTACAAGGCCAAGGAACACGGAAATAATGACCACCAGAACGATTACCACTCCTGTAGATGCCATGGTTTCTTTTCTGGAAGGCCAGGTTACCTTTTTGAGTTCTACTTTAACCTCGCGCAGAAATTGCGTAGTTTTTATAAAAAAGGCCGGCTGAAAAGTACGCCCTGAGGGCTTAATCGCCTTCGGAACTTCAAATCCCGGATCCTTCACAGATCGTTTCTGAGCAGTCGGAACCATGGCCCCTTTTTGCCTTAAGGCTGGTTTCCGGTCCTCCGGCCTTGTTCTGCTCTCTTGTTTCTTCTTCCTTGCTGATCTCGGTCGTTTTCGCCTTAAACGTCCCATTATGCGATCCAACACTCCAATTTGGGCCATTGGCAGGCCAGGAGGGATTCGAACCCCCATCACCCGGATTTGGAGTCCGGTGCTCTAACCGTTAGAGCTACTGGCCTGCGATTTCTTGGGATTACCTGGTCTCCTTGTGCAAGGTATGCGTTCGGCAGAATCTACAATACTTCTTGAACTTCAGTTTGTCCGGGGTTGTTCGTTTATTCTTGGTCGTTGTATAATTCCGGCGCTTGCACTCGCTACAGGCCAATGTCACAATGATTCTCACACTCTCGCTCCTATCTAAACGATACCCGATCCCGGATAAGTCAAAACCATGCTACCAGGAATCAGGCGTCTTGCACCC
>JABXJX010000131.1 GCA_013375375.1 Desulfobacterales bacterium
TATTTTTTGGAATGTTTCATCATCACAATTAGTAATATCATTATTATCGATGATTACTCGGCCCGAGTAGGGGGGAATAAGCCCGATAAGATGCTTTAGCAATGTGCTCTTGCCGCATCCGCTTCCCCCCAAAACAACGAATATCTCTCCCTCGTAAACATCGAATGATATGTGGTCAAGGATGATATCTTCGCCGTATCTGGCAGCCAAATCTTTAACCCGGATGATGGCCTGTCTTCCCATGAGTTCAGTCTCACTCCCAGTAGCAAAGTATGACCGAAAAGATTGAATTAAACAGAATAATCAAAAAAATACTACTAACAACCGCGGATGTGGCTGCCTTGCCGACGGATATTGCCCCGCCTCTGACCTGAAAACCCCTGAGGCACCCTATCCAGGCTATAAGAAGCGCGAAGACGCCGCCCTTAAAGAATCCCAGGAAGACATCAAAAAGTGTCAATGTATCAATCGTCTCGGCGATATAAGCATTGGCGGTCAGATTGAGTACGAAGACCCCGACAATAAGACCGCCGAATATGGCAAATACGTCGGAAAAGAGTGTCAAAAACGGGACAACAATAACAGAAGCTATTACCCTGGGTACGGCCAGGAACCGTGTCGGGTCGAATCCCATGGTGGTCAGGGCGTCAATCTCTTCAGAGACCCGCATTGTCCCTATCTCGGCGGCAAAAGCCGACCCGGATCTTCCGGCCACTACAATGGCTGTCATGATAGGGCCTAATTCCCGGGTCATTGACAGGCTCACCAATGATGCTACATAGATGTCGGCCCCAAACTGCCGGAGTTGAACAGAAGACATAAAAGCAATAATCAGGCCGAGAAGAAAGCTGATCAGGCCTACGATAGGAAGGGCATCAACACCTGTTCTCTGCATATATGAAAAGGTATCATTGGCTCGTAATGATTTGGGGTGTAAACAGACATAGATCAATGACAAACAGACAGACCCGATAAAAGAGATCAGATATTTCAGGTCCGACACATGACGGAGGGCTGCATCTCCAAGGCGGACCAACATGCCGGGGGCTCCATTCTCGGCAGGCGAGACCTTTTTCCCCAGGGAGTCGAAATTAAGTACGGAGAGGGTTTTATTTACTGTATTGCTGGCATTTTCTATGTAAAAATAACCTTTTCCATTGACCACCATCTTTTTGATTTCCACGAGGACCAGCGCCCCGAAATCATCCAGATAAGTTACCTTGCTCAAATCCACGGTCACCGGGCAGGGTATCCGGCTTTGTAAAAGATTGCCCAGTGTCTTGATCATAGAAGCGGCATTGGATGAATCCATGCTGCCTTGTATGTGAAGAGTGATACCTCCGTCATCGGCTTCTGAAAGTTCGTATCGCCAGGATTGTGGATCATCAGAGGTTTTCATACATTAGGACTCTTTGAATTCGAATTTTTTCAATCCCTCATCATCGAGACCGTACACGTTTTCAAGTAAATCGACATCCATCTGAAAGATCAACCAGCCGAGGAATTGACTGTCTTTGTTCATTTCAAAGGCGATCTCTATGCCCTTATAGCCCATAGGATGATCTTTGTCCGTGCGATAAAGGGTGAGTACCCTGTGGAGAGACCCTTCACTACCCTGGAACTCTATACCGGCATAACTACTTCCCACCATTTTTGTCGCTTCCATGTTGGTCTTGATTGAGTATGCGTTAAATACCTCCTTATCCTGGTCAAGCAAAACAAGCCCGGTATAGGGTATAGTAGCAGCTTCCTGAATACTAAAGACCCCTTTCATCAATTGAGTTGTTCTCGATCTGTTGTTGGCTGTGAGGTGATCGGCCAATAAAGACTTGAGCAAAATATAATCTTTGGCCAACTGGTTCCTCAGTTCCTGTTTCTTAATATCCATGGCCTGGAGGCCCTTTGAAAAGTACGGATAGCCGAAGAAAATAGCAGTTACCAGAAGAGCGAGTAAAATGAAAGACGGGAGAAGCCAGTTGCGGGCCCTTTGATATCTCCTCTCCAGATTTTGAACCGCCGTTACATCTCGACCCAAGGAAAGGACCCCTTGAAAGTTATGATGACCATCATAGAGCACGGTTGTGCTGGTCGATACAAAACGTGCTCCCATTTCAGGATGTCTTATCTTAAGGATCTTTTCCCTAACCGAATACCGTGCCTGGACCTCATCGAGGAAATCCTTGTAGGCCTGCGGTTCCTCATAAATCTCTTCCACGGATTTGTACCGCATTTGATGCTCGTCCCTGCCGTACACTTTTTCGGCGGAGGTATTCCAGGAGAGTATTTTACCGTCCCTGTCGGTCAAAATGACGGCGTCAGGCAACTGGTCGCAAAATTCCTTGAGCCCGTGAAGGATCCGGCTTGTCTCATCAAGTCGTTGGGCCAGAAGTTTGGTTATCTCGTGGGCCACATCCGGAAATTCCCGAAGAAAGCTTGTGATCTCATCCTTGGGGATGCGAATGGCCTTTACGTCGCTCTTGGTTTTTACGGTTGCCGTGCGTCTGGTCCCGAGAAGAAAAGACATCTCTCCGAAAAGAGCCCCGATTTCCGTAATCTCCGATATGGATTTATTCCCCTTGATAATGTCGAGTTTTCCGGAAACCAGAATATGGAGATCCTGTGAATCGTCTCCTTCCAGGAAGATTATTTGGCCTGTTTCAAAAGTGGTGAGATATTTATCTAAATTCGGGTTATTTATGACTTCGTCCAACATGAGAAATATAACCTCTTTACCCGGCGCAGGGAATTCTCCTGCGATGGTCGTTCAAAGGACTTTTTGAAGCTCTCAATATTGCGCTCTCTTTATTATAGTGTGGTGCCGAAGGGGAGACTCGAACTCCCACGGGCATATGCCCACTAGACCCTGAACCTAGCGCGTCTACCAATTCCGCCACTTCGGCAGCTTACAAGGCAGAAAAAGAATTGATTTTGTTTTGTAGTTGATTTATATAAACTTTTAAACTATTTGTCAAGCACCACGAAAAGGGATTAGACGTGCGGATTATAAAAAATCTTAAGGAAATTTCAGAGAAATTAAAAAATCCGGTTGTGACCATCGGCAACTTTGACGGCGTCCATATAGGGCACCAGGCCCTTTTCCAACAGGTCGTCAAAAAGGCCGAAAGCATAGACGGCACCTCTGTAGTAATTACGTTTGAACCCCATCCTATCCGGGTTATCAATTCCGATAAGCACTTTCCACTCATAACCCTTTATGAGCAAAAGGTTGAATTGATAGCCGAAACAGGAGTGGACACCCTGATATGTATTCCGTTTACCCGTGAGTTTGCGGAGATTTCCGCCCACGCTTTTATTAAAGAGATACTGTGTGACCTTGTCGGCATAAAAGCGATTATTGTAGGGCAGGATTACTCCTTTGGGAGAAAGCGCGAGGGAGACATTTTACTCCTCGAGAAGATGGCCGCAACCTATGCTTTTGAGGTAATCATCTCGGCCTGGATTGAAGTCGAAGGGGGCCGCATCAGCAGCACGGAGATCCGAAATCTGGTAAGAGAGGGCAGGGTTGATAAGGCCGAGAAACTGTTGGGACGCCATTATCAGGTGCGGGGGACCGTTGTACGTGGCCGTGATCGAGGAGGAAGATTATTGGGTTTTCCAACGGCGAACCTGACGCTGTACGACGAACTCTGTCCCAAGATGGGGGTATATGCCGTGACAGTCGAACACGAGAACACCTGTTACAAAGGCGTGGCCAATATTGGATACAGCCCTACTTTTCAGGAGGGTCGGTTTGGCGTGGAGGTTCACATCTTCGATTTTGACAAGACGATCTATGATCAACCCATCCGTCTGAACTTTGTCCGCCGTCTTAGAGACGAAAAGAAGTTTTCAGGGCCTGATGCCTTGGCGACTCAAATCGGGCGGGATATTGAAAAGGCCCGGGAGATCCTGTCCGGCGAATGATTACGTGTCCGGTCCATCCAACCCATCCTGTTTTTAGAGTCATCCACATTAAATTACTAACGAGGGCCTTTTCTACTCGACATTGGTTTGGGCAAATGATCTCTTTTCTTTCGTTCCGAGTCTTCCGGGCTGGTATTTTTTGTGACTTATCTGCGGGGGCATTCCTTGCCCCCTCCGCATTCTCCCGCAAGCGGGAGCTGCGGTCTCCCCCA
>JABXJX010000016.1 GCA_013375375.1 Desulfobacterales bacterium
GTTCCGGATATGTTGGTGTGTTGTTATCCCCCCTGCATATCTGTCTGGTTATTACCTGTACCTACTTCAGGGTGGACCTTCCGCGCATATATAGAAAACTTTGGGTTGCCTGCGCCGCGGTTGCAGTTGCCGGGGCATTGTCTTTCTGGATCAATCAACTCGTGTAAAGACCGCCTTGAAACCACTTCTAGTCCAACGCTTACTAATGAGAAACTTTCCTGCTCGACATTGGTTGGAGCACAATGATATCTTTTCTTTCGTTCCGAGTCTCCCGGGCTGGTGTTGTTAGGCGCCCTCCCGCCAGTCACTTCAGAAAAGATATCATTGTGCCCTATTACTCCATCACTCCAATACTCCAAAAAACGGTTGAATAACGGACCCCCTCTGGGGGCGAAGCAAAGCTACGTCTTCTTGGCGAGGTTGTTTACTCCCATGTATTGGAAATTTTTAATTATACCTTAATTGAGCGAAAGTTGAGGATGCCTCAGATCCAAGGCGTCAAGGGTGAAGCCGTAGTAAGCTACTGCGAACCCTTGACAACGCTGGAGATGGGGTATCATCGGCTTTCCCAAAGGGTAAACAAAATGAAGATCTAAAACAAAGATTACAGTTTGCCGATAGAAGCGATACAAAATTCCAAATAAAGCTAAAAATGTGGTTTGATTTTAATTGTGATCCAATGTTTCTTCATTTTGTTTACGATCAATTAAGGTTAAGTTTTTTCCCAGAAATGCCGACATGAAGTTAAAGGGTTCGAGTTTAAGCCGCGTTATATGTCTGGTGACCTGGTGTGATATGATGAGACAATGTGCTACAGAATGCCCTGAGTGTACCCCAGGTGACTGCCGCGTTTTGTCGGAGGGTGAAAAGGTCAGGTTGCGCGCCCTAACTTTATTCATCATTCGATCGATTGCTGAGAGGCACGGGGGAAGCATAAAGATAGATCTGGCAACAGACAGCATCTATATAGAAGTTCCGGACGAGGAAAGCTCTGCCTGTGCTCAAGAGATAGAAGCACAGATGGGCGCAATGTGTCATTAATCACATTGAGACCCTTGCAAAACATCCCCTTTTACCAGGATACCTTTTGTTAGCCCTTTCCTAATCCAGACAAGCTGGAACCAAATAAAGAAAAACTATCACGAAAACACGAAAGTACGAAAATACGAAAGACTGAATTTTGTTTTATTTCGTGCTTTTAATCTTTCGTGCTTTCGTGATTATCTTTTAAAATTTTCTGCCGGAAAAAGCACGAATTTCAAAACTAAGGAACTATCTGAACGACATTCCCGTTTTTTTGTTCCCCATTTCGATTCTTCCATATCCGAAACCCGCTCGTAGCCGATCTACGCCTCAATTAAAACAACGAAAAACATATTGACTTTAATCAAGAAATAAGGTACTGGGCAAAAATCATAAAAAGAAGGTAAATTCGGTAAATGCTTCGGATTATACAGAGGTCACGGGAGGTCCTTATGAACAGAGCAGCGGCTTTATCGATCTCAATCCTTTTGTTCGTTCTTATTATCTTTCCTCCTCATGCAATAGGTAAAAGCCCTTTATTGCGTGAGGGGATCGAGCAGTACAAACAAGAAAATTACGAAGAGGCTGTTGATCTCTTAACAAAGGCCCGCAAGAAAGCTCCAAAATCTTCCAGCGCGGCCTTTTTTTTAGGTATGGCCTACAAGCAGATGATGGATTACCAAAAGGCATCAAAACACCTGAGGGATGCCGTGACCCTCACCCCCCGGATTAAAGAGGCCTTGGTGGAGTTGATAGATGTCCTGTACCTGTGGGGAAAGCTTGATGAAGCGAAAAAATGGATCGAAACAGCGGAGAAAGAGGAGATTTCACCGGCCAGGATCGCCTTCCTGAAAGGGCTGGTTCTTCAAAAGGAGGGCAAGAACCTTGAGGCAATAGAGTCTTTTGAGAGGGCGAAATCCCTGGATCCGAAAATCACACAAGCAGTCGAGGTACAGGTTGCCCTGTGTTACCTGAAGGAGAAGGATCTCAAAAAGGCCAAAGACCGGTTTCAGGCGGCCGTTCAGCACGATCCCCAGACTGATCTGGCCGGTTTTGCCCGGCGATATGAGGATTTGGTTGAAAAGAGAATATTTCTCGAAAGGCCAGTTCGGTTTACCCTCGGCCTTTTCGGTCAATACGATACCAATGTGGTGCTTAAACCCACGGACGCATCATTGGCGCCCGAGATTACGGATGAAGAAAGCAGCGCCGCGACCACCACGGTCAGGATAGATTATGTGCCGATTATTGAAGGCCCATGGCTCTTCAATGCACAGTATTCCTTTTACGGCAATTTTCATGACAAGTACTCTACCACCCATGATGTTATCAGCAACGGCATCTACATAGCGCCGGGGTATAACTTTGGGGAATATGCCCTGAATCTGGCCGTTCGTTACAACCATACGCTCGTGCGCGGGACGAGTTATAAGAGATATGTGGATTCCCTGAGCGCCGGTCCTCTGTTGCGAACGCTTGCGGGTAAGAACAGCATCCTGGAACTATATGCGGGTTTCGACAAGAAAGAATACTTTCGACCGCCGTTAACTCCGGAAGAAGACAGGGATTCAGACACCCTGAGCACATATATCAGCTGGATTTGGCTGTTCAAAGAAGGTGCCTTTTTCAACCTGAAATACGAATTCAGTGATGTGGATACTGACGGGGCATGGTGGGATAATAAGGGGCACGGGTTTTCAGTGAATACGAGTATCCCGTTGATCGAAAAACTGAAATTTCAAGTGAGCGGCCAGATGTTGTTGCAGGATTACAAAAATAATCACCTTCTTTTGGATAATAAGGATAAAAGAGAGGATGAGATTTATCAAGGCTCGTTAGGATTTACATGGGAATTTTTTGAGAATGCAAATCTTGTGCTTCAATATACCAAAACCAGGACCGACTCAAACATAGGCAACTATGACTATAGCCGGGAGGTATATACTGCCGGTGTTGAATATAAACTCTAATTTGGATGCTGGACGGAGAAATATCCAATATCCAATTCTCAATGATCAATGTCCAATGAATAGTAGATACTTAAAAGTTGGACATTGAGAATTCGATATTGGATATTAACTGCCTCATAGGAGCCTCTTTTTCCTTGCTCCGTAGCAGAAAAAGCGGCGTAGCTGCGTTATATAAAATCATGCAGTAATTTTATTATGAAATCTAAAACCTCTTCAAAAGACAACCCCTCTGCCCGATTGGCCGATAAATTAATATATATCATTGGTCCACAGCGGCTGCAGAATGAGTTGATGGCCTCTTTTTTAGAGCAGGAAACCAATGCAAGGTGCATACAGAGTGAGGATCTCTCTCATGTGCCGAACACGGACGACAAAGATGCCGGCCAATCTAGTCTGATCCTCTGGGACTGCATGGGAAAAGATCTGGATGGCTGCCTCCCCAAGCTTGAATCGGATAGTGAAAAAAAGATGTTGTCCGGGCATCTTTTAGCCCTCTTTAATGTGGATCCTGGTCTGGGCATTGAAAAAATGGCCTTGAAGCAAGGGATACGCGGTTTTTTTTATGAGCAGGACCCCCTGGAACTGCTCCCAAAGGGTGTTAAGGCTATTTTTAACGGAGAATTGTGGGCCTCCAGGGAGATTATGACAAAATATGTCATGGAAGATAAGGGGAGAGAGATTGCCTACAAAGAAGGTATAACAGTACTTACCCCAAGAGAGATCGAGATACTCACCATGGTCGCCATGGGGGCCAAGAACGAGAAGATCGCAGATAAGCTTTGCATCAGCTCGCATACGGTTAAGACCCATCTCTATAATATTTTTAAGAAAATCGATGTTCCCAACCGTCTCCAGGCCGCCCTCTGGGCCGCCAAACATCTATAGCGCCTGTCAAAGAGACTTTTTTGACAGGATTAACAGGATATTCAGGATTGGCAAACGTCTTGGTTTTCTTATCAATTTCAACGTACCTCTGTGGCTATTACCTTTTTTCTAATACTTTTTTCTTAGTTTTTTTAGACGATTCTTGTTCTAAAATAAGCATTAAAATCATACCTTTGCCGTATTGTGTTTTTATTAAAAATTTAGTTAATTAAGACCCATCATCAAAAAAGTTCCGCTCTCAGAGCGAGGAGCTTCACAATGACCAACCAAACATCACCAACTATGCACGAAAAAAGAAAATTAGACAGATACAATCTTAAGGTTCCCGCAAAAATCAAAGTAACGACTTCAAGTCGGGATAAAGAGATATTTGATCTCCTGACAAGTGATATATGCGCGGGCGGTGCGTTTTTCCATACCCAACAGCCGCTCCCTGAAGGGACTCAGGTCAGGATAGACCTGATCCTCTCGCTTGATAAGCTGAAAAAACTGAAAGACGATTTTGAACATGCTTATATAGAGGTCACCGGCACGGTTCTGCGATCCGAATCAGCAGGCATGGCTGTCTGCTTTAATGAGGATTATCAGATTCGTCCGTACAAGGCAGAAGCCGGTAACCAATAAAGAAGTGCCCAACCAAAACCTTGGAGGCTCAAAATGAAACCTATCAGGTCATTTATGGTATTAGCCCTATTGATTCTGTTCCCCGTGGCTGCTCATGCGGCAATGGTCGGGAACGTGACCCACGTTACGGGGAGGGTGGATATTACCAGCCCTGGTGAAACAGCCAGGCCGGCGAACGTGGGGGATGAGGTCAATCAGGATGATATCATCCGGACAAAGAGCAATTCAAAAGCGGAGGTCACCTTTTTGGATGGGAACATCCTCCGTCTCGCAGAAGAGACCAGGGTAGAGATCGCTGAATATGTGATGGAAGAAGAGCAAGTCACAGGTGTTCTCAACCTGTTCAGGGGCAAGCTCCAGAATATAGTAAGTACGATAGGGAAGGAGTTCGGCCGCGATAAGCAAAATCATTTTGAGGTCCATACCGCGACCGCGGTTTGCGGGGTAAGGGGGACCAATTTCTTCCCCTGGTTTCAGAGAGGGGTCAGTGGTGCGACGTTCCAGGAAGGCGAGGGGTATGTTTACAGTAAAGGGAGGCCTGATGAGGAGAGAACGGTCCATGCGGGCCAGACCGCCCTGGTGGTAAGCGCCGACCAGCCGCCCATGGTCAGACCGGCTACGGATGAAGAGATGGGCGAACATGTAGAGGATACATTTCCTTCGGAAGCAGAAGATGATGATGAAGGTGATGATGAAGGAGAAGGAGAAGGCGAAGGCGATGGAGAAGGAGGAACTCCCGAGGGGTATGAGCCTCCTGAGGACGAAGGCCTTGGTGAACCGGAAGGTGGCGATGACACAACACCTCCGCCACCTCCACCGCCCTATATCCCACCGGATGTTCCTACGGAACCTACAACGACCACCTATACCGATTTTTCCAGCCCGGTTGAGTTTTCTTTCTTAGAGGGTGAGGGAGATTTTGCCACTCTCTCCGGCTCCATCAACGATGATACTAACCAAGGCACGCTTAGCCTTTCCGGTACTTCCTTAGATTTTCCAACAGAGGGTATATGGGGAGGGGATGTTGGTGCCACTTTGAGCGACGGGAGCGGGCTTGAGGGTGGTCTTGCGGGAATCTCCGGCACCTGGGAAGGTCTTTTAACCAGCATTTATGTGACCGGCGATGGAGGTGCCGGATATATATACGGAGACCTGTCCGGCGACTTTAATGAGACAAATAATACATTTGCAGGAAGCGGATCCGCGACCAGGAGCCCTATATTGGGATACACGGATATCACCCCTGACGGCCTGGCCGATGCTTTACTTGAGGATTCATTATTTGAGGGTTATCCGGTACCGATCCTGGGCAGCATAGATGTGGGCAGCGCCATCTGGCCGGATGATAGTGAAGAATTTGGGATCAGGGGCATCGAAACCAACAGCGGAAGGTTGCTCGGTGTATGGGGAGCGACCACAGGGGGAGAGGGCGGCACTTACTTCAATGATCCGGGGTTAGCTGCCTGGTATGGGATCTATGGAGACCCTTCAGGGGATTATTATATGCTCGGCGTTGTCTCCGGCATTGATGACAGTGCGGGTCAAACTTTAGTAGAGGACCAGGTGGGCCATGTGAGCATAAACGGTGGTTTGTATTACCTGGATCCTTATTATCAGGGCTATATCAGCATCGAGTACCGGGGAACATATTGTGATGTAACAGGATACTACGAAAGTGTTGGCGCAGGAACCTATACCCTTGATCCACTTGCCTATAGTGGGTATTGGGATTGGGGTTTTGCCCCCGGCTTCCTCCTCTGTAATAATGAAGATGGATCTATATATTTAGATGAGGAGGTCGGACTCGCCGGAATACAATATGGCCTAATCGGCGGCCTCATTGCTCCGTGGGACGGTCCTGCCGATTTTCTGGCCATGGGCGAATATGATGACTTTGAATCCGGTGGCACCTATCTCTGGAATTCCTTTATCTATGATAATGAAATCGAAGATGGTGGGGACGGTGGATACTTCAAGGGCTTTACCGGCGGCACCTGGAAGGGTGGCATCATGGAAGGGGCGGCAAGAGCCATTTATGTAAGCCCCCCGGATCCCGAAAATAACAACCTTTCCACTGCGGGCATCCTCACCGGCGATCTCTTGGGGAATTATTACGAGATGGAGGAGGATGAGTGGATATATGGCATGTGGATTGCCGTGGGTTCATTGACACCTGAAGAGATGGCAACTTACCTTAACCCTGCTAACGTTAATATAAATTATGCTGGTCTTTTGGCCAGCTTGGCAGGTCACTTTGGCAGTGACGGTTCAATTGAAATATATGGTGAGCAGGGTTATTGGCTCGATTGTATGGACTGGGGAATAACCCTTTTCATCTATGATGACTCCTCGGGAACCAGCCTTCCCTGGGGAATCTATGACCTGAAGCTGGGAAACAACAACTACTATGTTGGCAAATCTGGAGATGAGATCGATTGGTTGGCAGTAGTAGGTGGATATGGTGGATTTGATGATTCTTATGAAGGTTACTGGCTGGCCAGTGTAGACGGCACCTGGAAAGCAACTAGTGCGACAACAGATAGTAATGAGAGTGGAGAGATAACAGGAGGACTGGCCGGGCGTTATCTCACCCCATTCCAGATGGGCACCATTCAAGGACCTTTCTTTGGTCTGTATGACCAGGATGGTGTTTGCCAGGAGAGTGGAGGTTACGGCACATGGATCGGCGAGAGCATCGGCACATTTGAAGGCGAACCCCTTGCCTTCAGCGGTGACTGGGGTACTGAGAGTTGTTGTACCCTCCTCAATAACAATTATGGAGATATAAACCGGGCTGGGAAAGATTACGGCAATTTTGGCCTCGCATCGAATCAGGATGGCAGTTACGAGTTCCTGGCCATGGGTAACTATGTTGATTGGGGCGGATATGGCGGTGCCTACGTCTGGAGCACATCCCTTTACGGTGATGAGGTTACACAAGATGGCGGCTCTGGTAATTCAGATATTTTTGGCTTTACGGGCGGTTTCTGGAAAGAAGATACCGATGAAGAAAATTGGCCCTTTATCATGAATGGGGCGGCCAGGGTTATTACAATGGATTCTTACGGAAACGTGAGCCTCCTTGCTGGCAATATCTCGGGTAACTATTATGAGATGGGCTATGGGTTCGATTACTATTGGTGGGAGGAGGGCGATTTAGGAATGTGGATTGCCGAGGGCTCATTAGAACCTGTAGCCGGCACGGAAACCGTACTCAATCCTGATTACGAATATTCTATAGATTGGGGCGGGTTGCAAGATGCCCGATTAGCCGGATACTTTATCGGTAGTGGCCCCTCGGGCAATATCTACGGTGAACAATACCAGGAGCAATACACATCTTTCATTACTTACTATGATGGCTCTGATTACAAGAGCCTTCCCTGGGGGATCTATAACCTGAAGCTGGGAAGCAACAATTACTATAACAATCCTGATGATATATCCTCCTCATGGGCAATCGTAGGTGGAGAGGGTCAATTTGATAATTCTTATGAAGGTTACTGGCTGGCCACTGTGAAGGCCGACTGGGAAAACGGAGAGATAGCAGGAAACGTGGGAGAAGTTGCAGGCGAACCAGACACATTCGGCAGATACCTCACCCCTTACCAGATGGGCCATATTCAGGGGCCGCTCTTTGGTCTGTATGACGGCCCTGATGAAGATGGAGACGGCACCTGGATCGGCGAGAGCATCGGCACATTTGAAGGCGAACCCCTTGCCTTCAGCAGCTCCTTTGATGGAGACACCTACCGGCTGGTTGAGGGTAGGTCTTATGCAGGGGATTTCGAAAGAAGCGACGGATATGGTGGATACGATGCTTACTATAATTACGAGTATTTCATTTCAGACGAGAGTGGTGATCTTCTATTTGGCGAAAACTGGGAAGACTGTTATGTGAGTGGTAATGAATCGGGAGATGTCTATCTCCCTGACGGCACTTATGTCGGCATAAGCGACGGCCCCTTACCAATGAGTTTCACCAGGGGCTCATGGTCTGTCGGCACCATGTCTGATTCCGACTTTTCCGATCCCCCTGAATGCACCTGGGATCGTCATTGGTATGAGAGTGGGACTCCAACTGTCTAACAGCAAGCGGTGATATCTCCGGTATCATGGGAGGAACTGGCGATCTGTGGAGCGCCACCGCCACCGAATCGGCGAACATCACCCTGATGGGCATGTACCAGCCCACGGATGGAAATTACGACCAACCCTCCCTCTTCGGAGTTGAGATTCAGTCATCCGATATCACGACCGGAGCCTATAGCGGATATCTGGGAGGTGTTATCAATGAAGTTGTGGGGGCTGTTTACGCCGTCTATATAGATCCCTCGCAAAATGCCGGTATCCTTAAAGGCGACTTTTCCGGGCCGACCTATCCTGAAATCGGGATGTGGGAAGCTGACGGGTCTATTTATCGAATAGTAATGGAGTCAGAAGACATCGGGATTTCACCGAATGAGCTTGACGTAAACCTGGACGAAGGAATCATGGTCGGATGGGTCTCCGGAGATTTTGGCGCCGATGACTCTGAACTCTACAGCTATCTTGGGTGGGGGAGCACCCTTTCCATCAGCGGCCATGACGATTGGGGAATATTTCAGCTTGCCTTTGGCTATGACAACTATGCCGAGAATCCCCTATCCTCAACCACCTGGTCGGCAAGAGCCGGGGGATTTGGTGAATTCGGCACCCATGTTGGCTACGGTGGCTTCTCGAAGCCTGACACAGGGATCTGGCTGACCTCTCTGATGACAGGAGATCTCGACAGCCCGGCTGAGGGCATGCTTACGGCAGATTTCTCCGGGAAATACCTCACCTATGCCAAGTACGGGGACTTTACCGGAGAGGTCATTGGAACCTATGACACAAACAGTTGGCAGGCAATGGCCGCCGGGTATTGGGAGAATGGCCGGGATCTCAAATTCAACGGGGTCCTTGACGGCGACGACCTGTACACTATGAGGAAAGAATACCACGGGCATTGGGACGACGGGTATGGCGGTTCTTACTATGATTACGCCTACTATGAGGGCGACAATGCAGGGTGGTCCTGTGAATATGATGCGAGTACCGAGACCGAGACCCATGTCTCTTATAACCCGGACGGGACCACCGAAACATGGTGGGTAGATGGCTATGGAGGACTCTACTACGAAGAGGGTGAGTATGTGGATACTGTGTACGATAATGTGCGCATTGGCCCGGATGGAGTAATTGTTGAGCCAGATGAGGTTCCTTCCTACTACTTAGGAGATAATGGCTGGATTGACGGTTTCATGGGAGGGCTGGATGACCTTTGGGCGGCAACTGATATAAACCAGGCAGAGACCCGTTTCATCGGCGAATATGAGTCGTGGTGGTATGATGGGGCCACCACGCCGTCGGTCTTCACCCTCGGTATTCAGAGCTACAATCCGTACCACGATAACTGGACCATCTGGAACCAGGAAGATCCTACTAATCCTCTGAGTGGTGATGGCGCCTATTACGGCTTCATGGGAGGCCGTATCCTTGGAGACGACGTGGCCGGAGGGATCATGGCCCTTTATGTGGATAACTCAGAAAACGCGGGCATCCTAAAGGGGAGCTTTGACGGGGACGTCTATCCGGACCTTGAGATGTGGGATGCCGCAGGCAGTATCTATCCTATCGAGATGGAACCCGGCATCAGTACCATTCCTGAAGCCCTCTACTCGAATATAGATGAAAGTGGAATCAACTTTAGCGGATATGGATATGGCGGCGGATATCTTGGTGTAGTGGTCAGCGAAGGTGAATCTATGTCTATCGCAGGCCAGGATTGGGGTATATGGAATTCTATGCTTGGCGGATATGGCGGAGCTGAGAGTGACTGGACCCTGCATTTGCACAATGTAGTTGCAGATCCTGATGAGATACACCGCTTGGCAGAGGTTGAAGGTTACCAATCTGCTGATGGAGATATCACCGCTGATGTAGCTGGCGCCTGGGTCAATTTGACTGATGCTATTACCGGCGTGATGGGTGGAGAACTCATCGGCACATTTGATGCAGAAGCCTTCACCTATCAGGCGGTAGCCGCGGGTAGCTGGTTAGAGACCAACAGGTTCCTGGCAATGGCTGGTGCCCCGGACGGAAGAGATGCCCTTGCGGGATTGAATATCCCCTGCATCGAGGTGGGCAGGACAAATCTTGCTGGTGATAACGACGACCTAACTGTCAACATGAATGATGTTACCTTCTTTAGCTATTCCACTGGTGCCTCTCCCAAAATCTGGGCGACAGGAGATGTAAATGGAACTTATAATACACTAACTCCTGCTCCTGTTAATAATTTGACTGGGGATAACGTTGGAGGCTTCAACGCTTCATTTACAATGAATAATATGACAGAAACAGCCCCCGGTTCCAATATTGGTAACTGGGATGCAAGTGTTGTTGGTTCAGGTACTATCAGCACCCATTCGATCAACATTCAGGGTGCCGCAGCCGGGGATTTTGGTGGCGTAGCCGAGGCTACAACTGGCGACTTCAACGGCACTGGAGCCGGTGTGGCAACGCCGTCGCCGACGGATTAACGTAGCAATAACGCTATAAACCAATAGAGGCACAAAGTTCAAACAACCATCGAACTTTGTGCCTCTTTTTTTGCGGATAACAAATAACAACTAACAATGCCCCATCACTTTTTACCCATTTCAGCCCGGAGCTGTTTTGGGTAAATTTTAGATAGAGCTAAATTAGCCGTGGACCGGCATAGACAACCACAGCTTTTTACCCATTTCCGCTCAAGGTCGCAGATCCGCCAGCAGTTTGGAGGGCACTTTTGGGTAAATTTCTTTGCCAGGCACCAAACGAATTGCCTAAGTATATGATTTTTTCATGCATTGCCGCGTTCGCCTTGAGAAAAACACGTGATAAACTTGCCATTTTGGTAACAGGGTAGAAAATTGTTCTTTTTCATGCTATATTTAAAGACACTCATTTAGGGAAGGTGAAGCGATAGCGGAACCCGCTAATAACGCTTGAACCAACCTGTGTGAGATACGTATTATCAGGGTAATGTATGAATATTCGTTATTATGTTGACTCAGAGACAGGTTTACCGCATATTTACAGACATAATGTTAACAAGACTGAGGTCGAGGATGTATTGAGAAAACCCGGTGAGGATCGGTCAGGCCGTGAAGATTCTAGAGTCGCCATTGGCCAGACACGAGAGGGGAGATATTTACGTGTTATCTATGTTCCTGACCCCGAACCAAATAGCGTTTTTGTTATCACGGCATACGAATTAATAGGAAATCCTTTGACAGCTTATCGGCGTCGTAGGAGGAGGAAGATAAAATGAAGCAGGCCAAATTTCCACCAGGGTGGGATGAAGAAAGAGTCCAGAGAATTCTGGCCCACTACGAAAAGCAGACAGAAATAGAGGCAATAGCGGAAGACGAAGCGACCTATGAGGACCGTCGCCAAACTGTTATGGCCGTTCCTAACGATCTGGTGAGTGTAATTCGGGCACTCATTGCAAAGGGGAGAACCGGGGTGAACCGAGGGTCAAATCTTTAAACTTTAAATTTATGTTTGACAGGATTATCCGTGCGGCAGGCTTCGCACTACAGGATCTTGTGGATTTTATAGTGTGCCAAATGGTGCGCCAGGTACTTTCAGCGGCACCGGAGCGGGAGTGGTGCCGTCAGCAACACCAACGCCTTAGTAAATTCTAACAAACCATCAGAGGCACAAGGTTCGAACAACCATCGAGCTTTGTGCCTCTTTTTTTGGGAGCTTGTTGCCTAGGCCCGCACCTTATGATGGTCAATGGGGTCAGGGCTACACTCTTGACAACCATGTAGGCTGGTGAAGGGGATTGTTATTACATGAGTAGATTTTAATAAACCATTAGAGGCACAAAGTTAAAGGAATCATCTAACTTTGTGCCTCTTTTTTTACTCTCTTTAATCCGTGTAATCTGCGTAATCTGTGGATACATTTCCGCTCAAGGTCGCAGATCCGCCGCTGAAAGTCCGCCGTCAGGTTTGGCGGATCAGGTTTGCGGATCAGTTTGGAGGACTGTTTTGGGTATCGGATTTCATCTTTTTAGTTTTCTTAACCTGTGTCTCCCAGGCTCCACTACACAAAAGTACTTGTTCATTTCGACTTCAGTATGATTCTCCAAAACCACTGCCAGCTCACCGTGGATCAACTCAATCTCTTTTGGCTTTCCCCTCAAGAAAATAACACCACCGGACGCTTCCTCTTCGAAAAATACCAGAGTACCAAAATCTTTATCTCGAGTTACAAAAATCCGCTCCATTTCTTTGGCCTTTCTAAGCAGAAGTATATCAGGAGCCCGTTCAAGACCGAGTTGTTTAACAGGAATAACATCATGATGTCTCTTTATGAGGAATTCGATTGTAAGGCGATAGACGTCTTGGTCAACCAAAAATCGCATCAACCGGCTTCTCTTATGTGAATTTCTTCTGAAGTTATGATATTAAGGGCATATCGAACGCAGATTTTGATATCGTCAATGCTCAGATCTTTGTAATATTTATCAACGATTTCGGTAAACGGAATTCCTTCTTCAACCAGTTCCAGCACATCTTCAACCTTTATTCTTGTGCCAGCTATGCATGGTTTGCCAAAATGTACATTTGGGTCGAGAATTATCCTATCTTTTTCCATAACCTGATCTCCTTGATACGTAATAGGGAACCCTTGCTGCACAATTGCGCTATTTTAGCATATCCCATATACCCTTGTATCTGTCATATCAACTAAATAATATCAAAGAACATTTCACGACACAAGACTAATTTCCACTCTCAGAGAAACATTAGGGACATGTTGATTATATTGAATAAGTGAAATAAGGGGTAAAATTGACTCGGAGATTACTTTCTCCGGCACCGGAGCCGGTGTGGCAACGCCGCAGGTTCAACAGGTAGAAGTTATTACGCCTTAAATTTTAATAAACCATTAGAGGCACAAAGTTCAAACAACCACCGAGCTTTGTGCCTCTTTTTTTACCCATTTCAGCCCGGAGTCGCAGATCCGCCAGCAGTTTGGAGGGCTGTTTTGGGTAAATTTTAGATAGAGCTAAATTAGCCGCAGACCCACACAGACAACCACATCTTTTTACCCATTTCCGCTCAAGGCACTTTTGGGTAAATTTCCTTTTAGGGTAGTGACGCAAGGCGCATAGCTTATAGAGCGAAGGGCAGGGGGGCGCTGTAGAGGAATAGTTTTCCACGGGGCAAGCTTGGGGTTGGAGGCAAATAGCTTAATCCTCTAAAGATTTCTCCATTCCTCAATGGATATTTTCTTCCTTATCCCATGTTCAATCTCATTGAGAAGCATCTTAAGCTGTGGAACAGAATATTCTTTGTTACTTGGTAGAGTAAGTGTATATGTACCATAACGCATATAGAAATGACGCCCTCCGGGTTCAGGTGGTTCGAAGCCAATCTTCTTTAGCTTCTTTATGAAATCTCTTCGCTTGCATGGTTTCCATTTACCCATGGGCGACTGCCTCTTTAGGAGCAGGCATTCTTTTGTTCAGATTAATCCTGCCTATCACCGGTAATTTATCACCATGTCTAATTTTTACGATCAGCCATCCCTCAAGAGAGGATCTCAATTCCTGCTGGCATTGATGCAGCGTTTCTCCAAAAGCGACAACGCCTGGACATTGTGGAATTTTACCGGAAAAACTACGATCTTCCAGCTTATCGTAAGTTGCGTTACTCATAGCTTTATTGATGTATTCGATAAGCATATAATTACCCCCTTATAAACTTACTAAACTGTAAAATAATAGGGAACATTTGTTTATCAGTTGGCGGATAAACTCCTGTCGCTTCAAGAACCTAACTCCACAACGACACGATTCCGGTTGGCCGGAAAGGAATCCAGTGGCTCGCTTTCGAGTATAAGATTATAAGCATCTTGGATGTTTTCCTTAAGTTCATCTATAGTTTCGCCTTGGCTAAACACACCTGGAACCTCAACAAGCCGACCAACAAGCCACCCCTCATCTTCCCAGTACTCTAATGTTAATTTTGCCATTGTAACTATCCCTCCTAAATTAAATGGAGCTTTTTTACTTAATTAATCGCTCATAATTTCCAAATTGTCAAGGAATTTCAATGGAGTGGAAGAATTAAGGGAACATCCGTGCAGAATGCATAAATGCTAATCCAGGCACTTTCAATGGCACCGGAGCCGGTGTGGCAGGGCTGCTGGAGGCACAAAGTTCAAACAACCATCGAACTTTGTGCCTCTTTTTTTGCGAATAACGAATAACAACTAACAATGCCCCATCACGTTTTACCCATTTGGCCCTAAGGGACTTTTGGGTAAAAAAGTATAGTCCATCTCTTCCTCGATAAAAATGTGGTTGACACACAGCCCCTTGTGTGCATACAATGTAATCACACCCTAAAGGAGGGTATACCATGAAGGCCAATATCGTGAAAATCGGGAATTCCCAGGGTATCCGCATTCCTAAGCCTTTAATCGAGCAGACGGGTCTTAGCGGAGAGGTTGAGATCAACGTGGAAGACAATCGGCTCATCATCAGCACTGCCAGGCCGCCGCGTTCCAACTGGGCAAAGGCGTTTAAGAAGATGGCCCGAATGGGTGACGACGCCCTGTTGGATGGAGATGCACTGCCGCAGACCCGATGGGAAAAGGACGATTGGGAATGGCAGTAAACCGCTTCGAGGTCCACCTCGTAAACCTTGACCCAACGATTGGAAGCGAGATCAAGAAAACAAGGCCATGCGTTATCGTTTCACCTAACGAGATGAACCACTATATACGCACGGTTATCGTCGCTCCTATGACGATAAAAAGCCGTTCCTATCCGACCCGTGTATTTTGCAAGTTTAGGGGTAAGGAAGGGGAGGTTGTCTTGGACCAACTTCGCACCATCGATACCGCCCGCCTTGTCAAAAAACTTGGACGACTTAATCGCAAAGTGAGCATGGCCGTACTTGAAGTCTTAGGTGAAATGTTCGCGCCATAGAGTCGGCACTAACGATGAGGAAAAAGCAAAAAAAGATTCCTGTTAAACCTGCATCCTTGGAAAAACCTGCTCAGCTGTCAGATAGATATTCATATCTATTATTATCCGCAATTCTTTTTCTTGCCCTGATCTTAAGAATAACAGCCCTCCTCGATCTATCAAACAGTCTCTATTTCGACTTTCTCTTATGGGACGAAAGGGTTTATCATACCTGGGCCGCGAAAATAGCGAATGGTACCTATCAGTCGTCATCGGTGTATGAGATGGCCCCCTTTCCCGCGTATCTTATGGCTTTTATCTACAAAATATTTTCGCCGGATATTTTATATATCAGGATACTGAATATTTTTTTTGGGGTGCTTACCTGTTACCTGGTTTATCTCATCGGCAAAGAGATGGCAAACCGGAAAATCGGCCTCTTTGCCTGCCTCGTCGCTTGCCTTTACAAACCGTTTATCTTTTACAGTATCGTACCCTTAAAGACATCCCTGTCCGTATTTTTGTTTGCCTTAATCATCTATCTTTTTGTGGCAATCCTGAATAAGAACTCAATGGTCAAGGTGCTTCTCCTCGGAATAGCAATCGGCCTTGCAAACAATGTCCGGCCGAACTGTGCCGTTCTTATTCCTGTTATCCCATTGCTTATTATATGGAGTATGTACAAGGGCCGATATTCCCTGAAGGTACTCACAGCAACGCTTATATTATATATCGCGGGCTTATCTATAGCCATGTCCCCTTTTATGATAAGGAATTACCTGGTTGCCGGTGAATCCGCGCCGACGGCTTCCCAATCCGGCTTCAATCTATATATAGCTAATAATCTTCAATATGCCTACCCCCTCCCTTTTGCATCAACATCGCCCTTTGAACAGGGGATACACTTTACCATCGAGGCAAGCAGGAGAGTGGGCAAAAAACTGTCTCCCCGGGAAGCCTCATCTTACTGGACCAATGAAGTAATCAAGACGGCCATCGAAAAACCGGGTGCATTCTTATGGAAAATTTGCAGGAAAACGATATTCCTTTTCCAGAAATATCAATTGACGGACCAGTACAATATCAGCTTTGTAAGCGACTTCGTTACTTTTTTCAAGGTCCCGTTTCTTGGTTTCAGTTTCATCATCCCCTTTGGGATGACCGGGATGGTGGTAAGTATTTTGGTGTACAGAAGATTTCTGGCATTAAGTACAATTTTCTTTTTTTATGCCTTAACACTTATCATTTTTTTTACTCTCACTCGGTACAGGCTCCCATTATTAACTATATTAATACCATTTTCAGTGATAGGGCTTAATAATCTGCTTTCATATGTCAAGAAAAAACAAATTAGAAAAATTGCTTTCTATGCAGCCATAGTTGTAACTTTTATCGTTATAGGATTTTTGCCTGCACGGCGTACAGACGATATGACAGCTTATTATAATACCCATGCCATTGTCCTAAATTCAAAAGGCATTGAAGGTCAAGCCATACGATATTGGGAAACATCTTCCCAAATGAACGGGCGCTATTCACCCTTTGCGAATCTTTCCTTGGCAGGAAAATACTATGCGAAGGGCAATATCCAGAAGGCGCTCCATTATCTCGACAAAATCTCTGACGGCTCATTTGCCGCTGCTGCCAAATACGAAATGATAGGCGATATGATGATGCGCCAGAGAAAAACAGAAAAGGCAATAACCGCGTATGAAAAATCACTCGAGATCAATTCCGGGCAAAGAAAAACCCGGGCAAAACTGGTCAAAATATACTGGAACATAGACAAACAAAAGGCCTGGGAGGAATACGACAAACTTGAATACATATCTTCATTTTACGATATATTATGACATTTGTTAACAGGGGATATTGAATGAGGATATCTGGCTATGACCTGACCATCCAAGTCTTCAAAAAACACTTCGTTTTTTTCTTTATCATAACGATTGTCGGGTTATCTATATTTTTGAGATTCTATGGTATCGACGATAAAGATGTCTGGCTTGATGAAGCCAATGCCATATTGATCTCTGAAAAAACCGCACCAGAAATAGTCAACAGATTGGCATCTGACGCAAGCCCGCTTCTTTTCTACTTTATTTTACACTACTGGATGAAGCTCTTTGGACAAAGCGAAACTGCTCTGCGCGCCATTTCCACATTCTTTGGGGTGTTACTGGTTATCACGCTTTTTTTCATTGGTCGCAAATTATTTACAACTCAAACCGGTATATATGCTGCGTTGATTGCTGCGATTGCGCCCATTCAGGTTATGTATTCACAACAGGTACGAATGTATACCCTTCTTCCTCTTATGGGTATACTTTCCATGTACTTTCTGGTCAGTTTTATCCATGAAGGAAAGAAATCGCAAATATGCTGGTATATTATTTCTACTATCGCTTGTATTTATACACACAATTACGGCTTGTTGCTTTTCCCCGCTCATACAATAATGATGTTTTGCTATGCTCGCCATCGCAAGACATTAATACTATGGCTGATTGGTCTAGGTTGCATTTTCCTGGTTTATTCTCTATGGCTGCCAACCTTTATAGGCCAGTTTGACAATATACCCACAAATGATTGGAGAAACCACTTCTGGAACAGGTTCGGATTTGCAGGATCGTTATTACAATCATTGAAATCGTTTTCACCCGGCGGCACACAACTCCCCTTTGTTCCGCTAAATGCGATCAGCTGGCAACCGATTCTGCCGGTGTTTCTTTCAGCAATACTTTTACTGTCTGGTTCCAGCCCGCTTATTAAAAAGAAACAACCAGCAAAACATAAGACAATGGTTGTTTGGCTTATTGTTTATGTCACCATCCCGCTTATTTCAGCTGCAATAATCTCCTCCATATCCTCGTCTATCTATCTTGCTGGCCGCTGCGACCAACTTGTCTTCCCGGGTTTCTGTCTCCTTGTTGCTGCCGGTATTAATAACATCAAACCAAAATATTTACAGTATGCTGCTGTCGTAGTTTTCGCTATGTTCTCCTTAAAAACCCTGGATGAATATTATAAGGGCAATCCCAAGCATGGAGACAAACTGATCGCAACAACTATTAGACAGCATTTAATGCCCGGGGACGCCATTTTGTGCACTTCCTTGACCAGGGCTTCTCTGGAATATTATTTGCGAGACAAGAAACTGCAAAATAAATTTTTCTCATTTCCAGCGGGAACCGCAAATCACATGGCGGATCAGGACAATACAAAACTACTTGAAGACCCGGTGGAGCTGTTCCTTGAGGCTGAATCCTTAGAAAAGGAAATAAGAAGCAAAGGAAGCCAAAGCGGCCGTTTCTTTGTGGTGTTTGTCCCAAATCAAGTCAATAAAATCCTGAAGGAACAAATTACGAGAAATATAACAGCAGATCAAGTAAAGTTACTAGGAAGGTTCAAGCAGTCTTTACTTGCAATACCAGTACAGGTTGTCCTGATCAACTATAAAAGCGGCAATTCATGACAGCCGATTGTTCGCCATCTACTAGTCAACGCCTGCTAACTTATGAACAGTCCATTTTTTAGTTTTGATCTAAAAGAGAGGCTTCGCTCGACATCCTTTATGCTCAAAGGCCTTAAAGCGTATGATCCTCGGCACCATCGCACTCGCCTGCCCGGCCCCTTAGTCGTACAGATCCAAACCATAGACCGTTGTAATGCAGCCTGCATCATGTGTCCTTACTCGACCACAACCAAGTCGGGGGGGCCTCCACGCCGGATCGATGATGAGCTTTACGCGCGAATCCTTGAAGACATGCGTGGTGTTCATTCGACACGTTCACTCCAGATAATGCTCCAGAATGAGCCTTTGCTAGACCGACAGCTGGCTCAGCGTGTGCGTCAGGCGAAAATTGCGCTTGGCAAAGCCGCTCGAGTGAGCATCGTGACCAACGGAGCCCTGCTTACATCAAGGCGAATGGACGAACTGCTGGCTAGCGGTATAGATCATATTTCAGTCAGCATTGATGCCTACCGTGAGGAAACATATAGGGCCATTCGTAAAGGTTTGGATTTTTCTCAGATCCGGCAAAACGTTCAAACCGTGGCTCAAATAACTAAAGGCAAAGTGACCGTCCGCTTCCTTAAACAACGAACCAACGAAGGCGAAGAAGAGGATTTTGCTCGATTCTGGAAATCCCACGGCGCCAACGTCCACTTCCATATTACAACGAACCGCGCCGGCACGCTCGATGAGTTCGAGAGGATAAGGAGCAAAAGCTCCACATTACTGCATGCCTTCATAAATGGTATCCTGAACCGACTCTGCCCAACCTGTCTATTGCCCTTCTCCTGGCTGGGCGTGCTGTGCGACGGCCGTGTGATACTGTGCTGCCACGACTGGGGGCCGAGAGATGTTGTGGGAGATCTGACAAAACAATCTCTGGCAGAAGTGTGGAACGGTGAAGCTGTTAATTACTACCGCCACTTGTTGTGGAGTCGTCGCACCTCAAAGAGCCTGATTTGTAAAGACTGCTCCTTCGCAGAGGGGTTCTGGAACACTGAGGCTGGATTCCGTAGCATAGGGTTTGCAAAAATATGACACCTTTTCAATTGTACGATAACTGACGATCCCAATTCATAGACAGTGACATATTAAATTAGGCCGGGGTAAATGGCAGACTGGTTTTCAAGATGAAAGTTATTATTCTTGAAGGAAATACGTTGGGGTATGGCTTTGTAAGGTCCCTTGGAATTATGAATATCAGAAGTACGGTTTTATATAATTCCAGGACGGAAATGGCAAGGATGTCGAAATACGTTGAAGAATCATTTAAATGTCCTGCCTTTTCAGATTATTACAATTTAAGTAGATTCCTAATTAACAAAAAAGGAATTTGGAAAGGTGCATTATTACTACCCACGAACGATCCCCAAATTGAATGTCTTGCAAAATATAAGGAAGAGTTATCTAAACATTTCATAGTGCCGATACCCGATTATCAAACAGTTAAATTGTTTCTGGATAAGAAAGAAACATATACTATTGCTGGAAAAGCTGGAATTCAATATCCATTCACTATCTACCCGGAATACATTTCTGATGTAAAAAAGCATTATAATAAAATAAATTATCCGGTGATGATAAAGCCAAGAGAACGGCACAAGTTTTACAATATATTCGGAAGAAAATTGTTTATAGCTAATAATAAGAAGGAATTAATCAATAAACTTGGCATATGTTTTACTGGGAACTTAAACGTAATGATAACCGAAATTATTCCCGGCCCGGATACAAATTTATATTCATACAATTTTTACATTGACAGAAACAGAAAAGAATTGGCTGGAATTTGCCAGCAGAAATTGAGGCAGGCCCCTCCAAATTTTGGCGTTGGAAGAGTTACTAAAACAGTCGCAAACCAGGAAATCGTTAAATTATCAACTCAATTATTGAAATATTTACCCGGCTTCTATGGCTCCGGGAATATAGAATTTAAGTTAGATTTAAGGGATAATACCTATAAACTCATGGAGATGAACGGTCGACCTATATTGCAGAACCGCTTATTTACAAAGGCCGGTGTAAATTTCCCATATATTCTATACCAAGATTGGGTTAACAACGAATCCGTTAAAACCTCCAACTATACAAAAGAGTTATACTGGATTAATCTGTGCGATGACTTATGCTATTCGCTTTTCAATCAAGCTAATGAAAATTATAATATTTCTGAATACTTAAAACCATACATCAAGAACAGCATATTTGCTCTTGAGAGCATATCAGATCCTATGCCCATGGTTTATTTCTGGGTTAGTAATATCGCGAAAATCTATAATTTCGTTGTGAATAAAGAATACAAAATGAATTTTTATTAAAATATAGAAATGATTATGAACCTACCTTCACTGAAGAAATAACAGTACGGATTTTGCCCGAGACATCAGTGACGATTTCATCCGGCATAATCCGATGTATAAAGACGTTCATGTTTTTACCCACTAATCTTTTCACGCAATAGGAGAGCTTCTCCTGTTGCTTATCATCCCATGCTTCGTCGGGAACGACATTTATACGCAGATTGGTTTTGGTCTCTTGGATAAATTGCACAAAGCGAATACCTTCCGTGAATTCAGGAACAATGAACATCGAGGTAATGAATCGCCCATCAGGCGTAACAATGGCATCTTCACTTCGACCATGAACAGCCTTAACCAGGGGGATGGTGCGCCCGCATGGACAGCTTTTGGGCTCTGAGAATAGCTCGATGTCATCACCTACATCGTATCTAATGAACGGCATGGCAAGGTTGTAAAGTGAAGTGCCGACAGCTCGCCCCAGTACTGTCTTGCCATCTTCTAAAGATTTTATGTTATTGAATTCCAGGAGTCCGTAGTCCGAATTAATATGATATCCGCTCTGCATACACTGTGAAATCGCAACTGCCCCTTCCATGTGTCCGTACGAATCGAGAACAGGACAGTTAAAGACAGATTCCGCCATGGCCCGATATTGTGGAGTAAGGACTTCGCTGGTTGAAAAGATCGCCCTGAATGATAGATCAGTGATTCCGGCTTCCTTGAAGCATAAGGCGAGAAAATACACAGCCGAGGCCAAACCTTTCAGGAATCTTGGCCGATACTTTCGAATTGCCGCAGCCATTTCTTTAGCGTGCAAAATTCCGATCCGGCCGCTGTTCAGCATCAGCCTGCGCAAATGCGGCTGCCATGATGAGACTTCTTCACCAAGATAATCGCGCTGTAAGAAGTAAAAGCTTCCCAACTCGGCAAAACGATCACCCAACTTATATCCGGCCCAACTCCAGTACCGCCAATAATACACAAATTCGAGGATTCTGGCATTCTTGTCTAAGTAGAGATCCATGGGGGTCCCGGATGTTCCGCTGGTTTTGTAAACAATGGGACGATATCGGGCAGAATTGTCAGCTAAGAGATTTGCACCTTCTCTCCTGACAGTATCCTTTGACAACAGCGGCAGCTTCTTCAGGTCGTCTATGCCACGAATATCTGACGGCCTCAGTCCCAGCTTTTCAAAAAGATGGTGGTAATAAGGAACGTGGTTGTAAGCCTGCTTGATGATGACGGCCAGACGTTGTTCCTGGTATGCGCGAAGCTCCTCAGGTGGAAGCCACTGTGTACGTTCAAACGTACGCCTGAGCCGATAAATTCCAACCGGGTAGAAGAAGTCTCGTATCCGGAAATCTATTGCCACAGGCCGTGTCGGTCCTCACGATGAATTTTTGAGATCGCTCTTTGTGCCCAAACCATCTTCGAGAAATTACTCGTCTTGCCTCTTCCTGTTTTGCGCTTGCATTTGATTCCTCCGCACAAAGTATAGGATTTCCTCAATGAGTTTTCTGTTCGTACCCGTTAGATCCGCGAGTATGCCGAGGGCAATAAGGAGGAAGGCAATGATGATCAATATTGCGGCAAGAATAAGTGACTGGACATAACCGGAACTCTTTGTGATAAAAAAGAAATATAAGAAACGCAGGCAGATGGTAAATCCGGCCAAGCCGGGAATGAGAGAGAAATAGAAGAATGTGCGCATCGGTCTGTATCTGATATATGACCGTAAAATTATGGAGGCGGAATGCCAGATGTATTGCCACATCGAAGACATGAGGCGGGACCCGCGCGTCTTGGGGTTGACCTCAATATGGACGTGGCAGATCAGCATATTCATATGCCCGGCCTGGATGATGGTTTCAAGTGTATGACTGTATCGATTTAAGATGTGGAGCCTCATAGCCGCGCCAGAGGAATAGGCGCGAAATCCGCTCGTGGTATCGGGCACATCGGTTCCCGAGAAGTGGCGTGCCACGAGACTGCCGAGTCGCTGTAGCTTCTTCTTTGTCCACGAAAAGTGCTCTATCTTCTCAATTGGCCTGGTACCGACAACAATGTCCGCTTTTCCCTCAATAATGGGCACAATTAAGTCTTTAATGCAGCGCCCCTTGTACTGATTATCGCCGTCCGTATTAACGATGATATCTGCGCCGAGTTCCACGCATTTACGGATCCCAAGTAGAAAGGCAGCGCCACAGCCTTGGTTTGATCCGAGACTCACCACATGATGCACTCCAATATTGCGTGCCACCTTAACCGTTCCGTCCGTGCTGCCATCGTCGATCACCAGGTACTCAATCTCGTCAATACCTGGAAGCTCATGTGGAAGGTCATCGATAACCCCCGGGAGCGTCTCCTCTTCATTGTAACAGGGTATTTGAATGATGAGTTTCATTACTAACTCCTTACAGGTTCCAAGTGACGGGCGGGTTAACGTGAGGCAGATCTCTCTGACACTGAGTTATGGCGGCCTTTGGCCGAAATTCGCAATTTCCTCCAGTGGTGAACAGCCCACCAAGTCCCCGCGAAACCCAATGCAAGGCTGCCTTGGCAAAGCCGTGCAAGAAGAGAGACAACAACTGCAACGCCTGTAGGAGCCCAAGCCCCTAACCCCCATATCAGTGCGCCCTCTCTTGCGCCAAGACCGCCAGGAGATATGAAAAACATATATCCAACAGCCCAGGCAAAAGTAAAAGTCCCGGCCACGCCCACAGCGGAGGGTGCTGGCCCTATTGGACAGGACACAACGGATCTTAGAATGAAGTAACCTCCGAAACCATATAACAACCAGCCCAAACAATACAGCCCTCCTGGCCGGAGAATGTTTGCCAACTTCATCTGAGGCACTTCCTGCTCAGAGATACCGCGCAATCGGTAGTACAACCCCATGAGGGTCATGATAGCCTTTGGGTGAAGAGTTGCCAGCATCAGGATCAACGGAGCCAGATACCAAATTTGCAGGAATTCCCTCGATGCAGGGGTATGGGGCGAGGAGAGAAACCAAATCGTCAGTGAACTGACCAGGCTCAAGATTATTTCCACCGCTGTTCCGGTGAAAACCTTGCTTGGCAATGCGCCATCTTCCTGACAAACTTGCATACGCACAAAAAATACGTGGACTTTTCCAGGAACATAACCAGCTACCTGAGAATATGACCATGACCGTAGGGCTGTAAGAAACCGTATGGGGCTTCCGATGCCGGACATCAGCACAAACCAGCCTGCTGCTTTGGATAGATTACCCGCCAGCATACACGCAAGGCCAACGATCAGCATCCTCACTGATATTCCGGTATGGTACCTGGTGAATTCTCCCCAATACTTGGCTGCCGCACCTATACAAAAGGCCACTGCCAGCACACCGATAACCCATCCGATCACCAAACGAACCTTGCGCATCCTTGGAATCATCTCGCTCGCTCATTGCTTTGAGAAAGAATTTCTCATATCAACGCTAACCAGCATTATAATAGCTTTTTCACTCAACAACCTACTTGTTTTAGGCGAATTTTTCAAGGATTTATTTAGGACGTGATCGCAAAGCAATTTAATAACTTGACAAAGCAACAGCGATCAATTAATAAAAAATATGGGGCATCAGAATAAGATTTTGTTGTTGCCCTTTAATTTTTGTGAGAACAGAAAGGAGCCATGATATGAAGAGACTTTTCAAGCTGAATGCTCTGTTGGTCGGGATCATGATCTTACTTCCTCTGTCGGCCGCGTCTGCAACAGAGGTCAAGATCGGGGTGATCGATACCCGGAAAATCATGCAGGAATCAAAGGCGGCCAAAAAGGCCAGGGCCGGTTTCCTCAAGGATCTGGAGGCCAAAAGAACCGTCCTTAAGAAGAAACAGAAGAAGATCCAGGCAATGGAAGAGAAACTGAAGAAAAAGGGCAAGAAGATGTCCGCTTCGGACAGGCAAAAAAAGGCAGAGAAACTTGAAAAAGAGATTAAGGAACTCAGACGCCTCAAGAGTGATCTGGAAGAGGAGTTAAAGAAAAAGGATGTAGAACTCACACGAAAACTTCTCCGGGAGATAGGGGGGATTGTAAAAGAGTTTTCTCAAAAAGAGGAATATACGGTTATCCTGGAAAGGAAATCGGTGGTGGCTGCTGATAAGGCAATTGATATCACCGATAAAATTATACGGCTATATGATACCCTGAAATAGGCGTTTTTGATTTACCACAGACGCACGGAGAGCACTTTCAGTCTAAAAGGTGTTTGTCTACATAACGGGCCAGGATTTCGGCTGTGGCTTTGGGAGGGCGAATCGCGAAATAATGGTCAATGATGGAATGGGCCATTTCATGTGCCAACATCCCTTCATTGAGGTCATCGACATTGATATATATCGTGTTGCGTTCATATAAATACCAGCCTCGGAACGAACATTTTTTTTTAAAGATCTCATAATAGGCCGCGCGCAACTGCTTCTTATCATGGTAGATATTAATGATAACCCTATTCATCCTTTTCCGCATATCCAGTATCTCTTGTACCCTTTTAAATAAAGCATCTACTTTCTTCTTGAGCTTGTCCGTCAGATTATCAGATGAGGTCGAAAACAGACTTTTAAGACCCCGTCGCGCCGAGTAATAAACCACTTTTTTGTTGAATTTTTTCAAGTCTTCCATGGTTTGGTAATAAATAACGGTATGTTTGGTTTCAATACTCTGCCAGGCGGTATCTTCTGCTGATGTTTCTCCTTGTGCTATCCCGTATGGGTACAGGAGAAGAAGGCATGCCCATATAAGGAACAAAAATCTTCTGAAAAAATTTTTATATGATATGAAGGGATGCATTTCCAAATTCTTACAGTCGAGCATTCTATTAAGTTTTTTAGAGTTGGCTCACCACAGAGGGCACAGAGCGGTGAATATAGATTATGTTTTAAAATTGTGTTCAATCTTTTGTTTTAGGCGATCCAACTCTTCAATTAACCCTTGCGGGGCATTTTGTTTGGAGGCCAATTCAAGGAGACGTTCCAATCCTGTCTGGATATCAAGAACCTTTTCATTCAGGCTCGCTGTCATGTTATCTATACTCTCGGCCAGTTCGGTTATCTGATCCTTTTTTCTGAGCCTTATCCTTTTAGTTAAATCTCCTTGCCCTATCTCTTTTATTTCTTTTTCAAATCGGAAGATTGGTCCGGCAATCTTATGGGAAATGAAAAGGATGACGACTATCGCAGCCATGCAAATCAGCCCGAGTGTAATCAGGTTGGTGTAGATAACAGCGGGCAGAATGGCAACAGCCGTATTTTGTATGGTCAACCTGGAGTGCTGAAAAGAAGATGTTAATGTGTCGTGAGAAAAAAGAAAAAGCAGGCCGGTGGATATAAAGGCTCCCGCTAAAATAATAAGACAGAACTTCAGTATAAATTTGAACTGGAAGTCCTTTTTAATAAAATAATGCGTTCTTTTATGAAGATGTTTGTTTTGAGACATGGTTGCCCCCTTTTCACTCTTTATATAAGAGATCTTCGTTGATCTGTATTCTGGATTTTTTTCTTAGATTGTTTATCCATTCTTTTAACATTTTTGTCTTTTTCTTTTCCTTGAGATCTTCAATAATCTTCTCCTGTAATTCTGAAAGAGCGGGGACTTTGTCTTCAGATTTTTTCATATCTCCGTAACGGGCATCGATCTCTTCCTGGGAAATCACGATTCTTTGACAAATTTCTTTCCCTTTCATTTCCATCAAGTCTCTTATAAGCGTGGCTTCCCAGTAACGTTCAATAGCCCTGACGAATTTCTCCTTTCTATCCAACTTTAATCTTTTTGCTTCCTGAATAAGAAGCTCCTTTCTTATTAGTCCTTCCAGGAATTCCTTTTTTACCTTTTTTGTCAGTTTGAAGTATTTATCCCATTCCATTTCTGCCGCGAGTTGACGTTCAAATTCATCAAGGGTGAGATCGCAATCATTTATCCTGGCAAGCGTCTCGTGTTCCCCCGTCTTCTCTGAAGCGCAGCAAAAAAGGTTGAGGAATAAAGCGAATACAAGTAAATAAAGAAAATTTTTCTTCATAACGGCACCGACCTCCATTGTAATTACTAAAGAGAGCATGTTATTATACAACGTTAGGCTAAATAATACAGAGTTACTTGCCAGACGTCAAGGGGGATCTATTTTTACATCCTGCTTGGTCATCGCGGGCACGGGCTTGTGTGGGGTGGGCGGTGTTGCTTTTTCGGGCAGGATGGAATATGGATGTCGGAGTTTTACTATGAAAGCCCTTCAAGCCAAATTAGTATCGGATTATTTTGACTATTTAGCCGGATCCTTTCCCGTGATGTGTGCCAGTGATGAATTTCACTTCCTTCCTCGATCGCAGAGCGCAAGCCGCTATTACGACAAGCTCGATGATCTTGATGCGGATGTAATCGATGAAGCACTTTTAACTCTCAGAGAATTTCAAGATAAGTTCGACTCTCTGGCTGCTCATGAGAATGATCTTGAAGGGCTCATAGATCTTGAACTCCTCAAGGCCAATATAGCCGGGATTTTAACGGAACTGGAGATCAAGGAGTCCTGGCGTCATGACCCTTTACTCTATTTGAAGATAGCTTTCATAGGACTGGATCACGCGCTGACAAAGCCCGCGTCAGGACCAGAGGAACGAACAGAAAGGGCATTGGCCCGTTTGTCGGAGATTCCCCGGTTACTGCAACAGGCCGTTGACAATATTGACGGCGTACCGAAGACCTGCCGCCAGGCTGCGCTTACCATGCTGACTGACTGTAAGGAATACCTTGCTCAAATCAGCAAGGGTTCAGCCAATCTGGGTTTCGGACGTTTCACAGAAGGGTTGCAAAAGGTATTTTCCGCTCTGAACACCTTTGATAAGTTTTTGCGTGGTCTTTCTCCTTTTTCAGATCAACTATTTGTTGTTCCGGCCCTTGAGGCTACACTAAAAGACCATTTCCTCTCTGTCCGAAGCTTGCCCGAGGTGTTCCAGATCGCCGTGGAAGAATGGCGGGAAAATCTGGAGCAATTAGAGGAGCTTCAAGCGAAGATAGATCCTGGAAAGTCATGGAGGGACTTGTATCACGATTACTGCCCGTCGGATGTTGAGAAAATAGACACCATCTCCCTGTATCAACGTGAAATAGAACGGCTTGGCAGCTTTTTCCGGGACCACGGCTTCGGGGAGGTTGACCGGATCTCTTTGTTGGAGCTCTGTGAAACACCGGCCTATCTTCGGTCTGTGCGTGGTTCGGCTTCTTTTAGCGCAGCCCTTAGCGCGGATGACAGGGAGAAAGACTTTTTCCATATCACGACTCGCCTGCCGGGCAACAGAAGCCAAGAAACCGGAGAGCTACTTAAGAAGAGGCTTCATCGCGAATACAAATTTCTTGCGGCCCATGAGACCTTTCCGGGACACCACTTATTGGATTCGATTCGAAGGGAGCTGGAAAATCCGGTTCGACGTCAAATTGAATCGCCTCTTTTCTACGAAGGTTGGGCTTATTATGCTGAATCTCTATTGACCGAGTATGGTTATGTCGATAGCCTGATGGAATGTTTAGTCGACTGCAAGCGGAGGCTATGGAGGTCCGCAAGATGTCAAATCGACGTCGGCTTAACTATTGGTATGCTTACCGAGGAAGATGCTATACGATTGTTGACAACAGCCGGATTTGCCCCGGAAGAGGCGGATAGACAGGTAGATCATTTTCGACTTAATCCCGGCTATCAATTATGTTACAGTTTGGGCCGTTATGAAATTATGAGGTTAAGAGAGACCTATGGTGTTCGGATGGGCCTGGATTGGTTTCACAGACAGCTTCTGAAAGGGGGGGAGCTGCCGTTTAATCTGATTGAAAAACGGTTTGAAGCCATGGAACTAAACTGAAGACATAGAGACTTACAAATGAGGACCTTTCCTACTCGACATTGGTTTGGGCACATGATGTCTTTTCCTCTATTCCGAGTCTCTCGGGCTGGTGTTGTTAGGCGCCCTCCCGCCAGTCATTCCGGAAAAGACTTCATTGTGCCATATTTGTAATATTGGGTAATTAATGTGCTTTTTAGTACAAAAAAAGAGATAAGGAGAGTAGATTGAAAGAGTTTTTTGGATATCACTCAGAATGGAATCTCGGCAGTCCGGGCGGATGGGACTATCAGCGCATTACCCAGATAATCGGCAAGGCTGTCTGGGTAAGGCTCAATAAAATTCACCCCATCGCGGTAGATTTGGACTTTGACCATCCCTTGTTGTTTCCGGTGGACGGCTTTGTGGAGATGCTGGTTCAGGCTCATCAAGCTCGCGACGGAAAAGACTCTGGGTTGACTGCGGTGGTGGCCGAGGAAGAGACCTTGGAAAGCGTAACAGAAAACAGGAACCTGGCCGAACGTCTCAATGCCATTGATGGAATTTCAGGGGTGTTGATAGCCCCACATGAATTAGAGCTGAAAGGCGGGCGGGTGTGCTGGCATGGTCGGCCGGTTTCGATTATTTTCATGGATTTCAATACTGATGTGCTGTTGGCTCTGCACCGTAAGCACAACTTGACCCCGCTATTGCAGGCTGTTCGAGAGAGAAGGGTCATCAACCCTCGAGGGACCGAGC
>JABXJX010000132.1 GCA_013375375.1 Desulfobacterales bacterium
TCGCGCTGCCTCCGCGTCCGGGAGAAAAAAGGCCAGAAACGTGGCTGTGTCCCCCTCTGGATCTGCGACCGTTCGAAAAGTCACCCCGTCTACACCTTCAAGGGCTGCCTTGATCGTTGCCTTGTGTCTCCTCTGTTCAGCAATAATGGCATCCAGTTTGGCGAGTTGTGCCAGCCCAATGGCTCCCTGAAGCTCGGTCATTCTGTAGTTGAAACCTATGAAGTGTCGACCCTCAAGCCCGCGTTCCAGTTCCGGGTTATGGTCGTGGCCATGGTCGTGATATTCCGAGCAGTATCGATAGAGAGCGGGATCATCAGTTACAATCATGCCCCCCTCACCCGTCGTTATGGTCTTGACCGGATCAAAGGAAAAGATGCCCATTGCGCCAAAGGTGCCTAAGTGCCGGCCCTGGCAGATCCCGCCACAGGCCTGGGCCGTATCTTCAATCACCGGGATCCCATGCCTGTCGGCAATAATCATAATCTCCTCTATCCGGGCCGGTGCCCCAAGCATGTGGACTGGTATGATCGCTTTGGTGCGGGGAGTTATCTTTCTCTTGAGGTCTTCAGGGTCCATGGTTAGGCTTTCATCCACCTCGGTAAAGACAGGAACCGCGCCACTTTCCAGGATGGCCTCCCACGTGGCCACAAAAGTAAATCCCTGCGTGATTACCTCATCACCGGGACTAATACCAAGAGCCACCATGGCAACTCGGAGCGCCGCTGTTCCCGAGGATACCGCCTGTGCATAACCGGCCCCGCAGTATTCAGCAAATCGTTTTTCAAATTCGGCGACTTTGTATACGTTGTTTCTCTTTTCTGCAAACTCGTACCTAAAGAGAACCCCCGTCTCGAGTACCTTCATAATCTCCTGTTTTTCTTCTTCACCAAAAACTTCAAAGCCAGGCATACCTAATCCTCCCGTCTAAAAGGCCGCCTCATAAATGCTGATAGCCGCCTCTTTCGTCATTTTCCTCGGATTATTAGCAATTGGTCTAGCAACGGTCATGGCCATCTCGGCCATATCCTCTATTGCCGACTCTGGTATGTTGAGATCTCCAAGCCTTTGCGGGATGCCGATCTCTTGAGAAAGCCGCCGCACGACATCTACGACTGCCTTTACCGAAGACTTGTGGAGACGTCCCCACGCCTCGGCACCCATGAGAGATGCAACTTGTGCGTATTTTGTCTCTGTACTCTCCAGGTTATATGCCATAACATACGGTAAAAGAACAGCATTGGCCAGGCCATGGGGAATATTAAAAAAGGCGCCAAGGGGATACGCCAGGGCATGGCAAGCCCCTACTCCAGCACCGGCGAGTGCAAGCCCCCCCATGAGGCTTCCGAGCAACATCCCACGCCGGGCATGAATATCGTCTCCATTATCAAAGGCTCGCTTCAGGTTGGCCCCAATAAGGGCTATGGCCTCTCTGGCCACCATGTCGCTCATCGGGTTGGACTGCAGCGACGTGAATGCCTCGATAGCATGGGTTAAGGCATCCATCCCTGTGGTAGCGGTGAGATGTGGGGGCAGGGACACGGTTAACTCCGGAGCTAAGAGTGCTAAATCAGGATACAGAAAGCGGCTGTTGATACCTCCCTTTTCCTTCTTCTTCCGCATGGTGAAGACCGCGGTAAAGGTCACCTCGCTACCCGTGCCGGCAGTAGTGGGTATCATGATGGCGGGCAAACCCTGTCTTGGAACTGTTTCAAGGCCGATATAGTCCTCAGCCTTTCCATTGTTTATTGTTAGCATGGCAACCGCCTTGGCCACATCGAGGCTGCTCCCGCCGCCTACACCGACAACAAGGTCACACTTTTCTTCTCTGGCCATGGACGCCCCCTGGTCAGCCAGTGTCGGTTCTGGTTCCGGTGTCACCTGATCATAGACTGCATAAGGAATACCGTGGGCATCCAGCGGTGCCATTACCTGTTGTGCCACCCCTGCCCGCTTTAGGGCTTGGTCAAAAACCATCAAAACCTTTTTCCCGCCCAGGGCGCGGATCTCATCTGCCAATTTGGTGACAGCTTCCTCGCCGAATACAATCTTCTTCGCACCTTGAAAAGTAAATACAGGCATGGTGATCAATCCTCGGCTGCTAATTGCCATTGCTATGTTTATATCAACATTGATGATCTCGCAAAGAGTCATGAAATGGACGGCACAGTAAGAAGCTCCAGATGCAAGGCGCGCAAATCTTGAGGAATGAGGCGTACTTATCGTACGCCGCAATGACGAAAGATGAAGCGCAACACCGCAGGTGGACTTCTTACGAAGCCGTCATTATTCAAGACATAGCTTTGAGAGACCTTCTTCCGGCCGGACAGGATATTTGCCGTCAAAACAGGCCAAACAAAAGCCGTTTTGTTCAAGTCCCGTAGCCTCAAGCATACCGGGCAGGCTCAGATAGCACAGGCTGTCCAGGCCGATAAAGTTTTTCACCTCTTCCACGGCGTGCTGTGAGGCGATCAGTTCCCCCCTGGTCGAAAAGTCAATACCATAGTAACAAGGGTAACGGTGGGGCGGACAACTAACCACCATGTGAATCTCCCTGGCCCCTGCTTCTCGCAGGGTCTTGATGCGCGTCTTGCTTGTGGTACCCCGTATGATCGAGTCTTCGACAATCACGACACGCTTCTCATTCAGGATTTCTCGAACCGGGTTGAGTTTGACTTTGACCCCGAAGTCCCGCATGGATTGGGCGGGCTCAATAAAAGTCCTTCCCACATAATGGTTCCGGATGACCCCCATCTCCAGGGGTATGCCCGATCCGTGACAGAAACCGATAGCCGCATAGTTTCCAGAATCCGGGAAGGGCATGGCAAAATCCGCCTCAAGAGGGTATTCTTGGGAAAGTTTCCTGCCTAACCGCTTCCGCACAGCGTACACGTTCTGGCCAAAAATATTGCTGTCGGGTCTGGCAAAATAGATGAACTCAAAGATGCAGAAGGTATGCTTACGCTCTGGAAAAGGCTTGATTGATTTCAGGCCCTCTTCACCGATGATCAGTATCTCGCCCGGATCAATATCCCGGATATACTGAGCATCTATCAAATCCAAGGCGCATGTCTCGGAGGCCACAATGTAACCCCCGTTGAGCATCCCTAAGCAGAGCGGCCGGAATCCGTTTGGGTCTCGAAAGGCGATAAGCTTGTTGTCGGTCATCAAGACACAGGAATAAGCCCCTTTGATTTTAGAAACCGCCTTAACCAAGGCTTCTTCTATGCCCTTTTGTAAGTTCCGGGCTAGGAGGTGGACGATGATCTCGCTGTCCATGGTAGTCTGAAAAATAGAGCCATTTTCCTCCAGGTCGCTCCTGAGCTGTCTGGAGTTGGTCAGGTTTCCATTGTGGCCAATGGCAAGATGGTGTCCCCCATGTGAAACCACAAAGGGCTGCGCATTCTTTGCAACAGAAGATCCGGTCGTGGAATATCTGACGTGACCTGCTGCTATATGACCAGGAAGCCCATTCAAGATTGGTTCGTTGAAGATCTCAGGGACGAGCCCCATCCCCTTGTGTTCATGGATTGAGCTTCCCGTGGAGGTCACAATACCGGCGCTCTCCTGCCCCCTGTGCTGGAGGGCATACAGCCCAAAATATGTCAACTTTGCTGCATCATCGTGCCCGAACACACCGAAGATGCCACACGCCTCTTTTGGTCCGTGGTCATTAGTCACCATTATGAAACTCCTGAAGTGATTGAACGGTCAGCCTCCTCTTTTTCATGGCTTCAATCCCTGAAGCCATGGCGCAGGCCCCAGCCAGCGTGGTGGCATAGGGAAGACCATACCTGAGCACCGTGCGACGGATGAGGCGGGACCCTCCTGCACTTTGTTTGCCTGAAGGTGTGTTAATCACCAACTGGATGTCCCCATTCTTGATGTAATCAGTAACGTTTGGACGTTATATAGTAAAACAACTACAGTATACACCCCCAAGGGTAGTCAAAAGAAAAAATATTATCGCCTTGTAAA
>JABXJX010000133.1 GCA_013375375.1 Desulfobacterales bacterium
CCAGACGGTTTAGGGACTTTAGGACCCCGGCCCGACCATTCTGAGGTATGACCTCGTACGGATATTCAGCAATTATCTTGTCGTAAGCGGCAAGAGCTTCGTCCAGACGGTTGAGAGTCTTTAGTACCTCGGCCCGACCGGTCTGAGGTATGACCTCGTACGGATATTCAGCAATTGTCTTGTCGTAAGCGGCAAGAGCTTCGTCCAGACGGTTGAGAGTTTTTAGTACCTCGGCTCGACTGGTCAGAGCGGCGACGTCGTACGGATATTCAGCAATTATCTTGTCGTAAGCGGCAAAAGCTTCGTCCAGCCGATTGAGGATCTTTAGTACCCAAGCTTTACCCTTCTGAGCGATTGGATACTGGCCAAATGTGAGTGCGTTTTCATAAGCCATTAGTGATTCGTGAGGTTTGTTGGTGCACAGTAGCGCATCCGCATACTGAGCCCAAGCCCACCCATCGTTTGGTTTTACCTTGATGCTTCGTTCAGTTAATGCAAGCTGAATATCGTGCATATGTGACTCTTTTGCTACCATCGCAAGATCACACAATGATTTACAAGCATATTTTGCACCTCCATGCTCCATTTGATATTGGATAAGCCCGTTAGTGTATTTGTGAATGAGTCTCATGTTATGGGAGTCCATAGCAGTTACGATAGCTTCCTTCTGACGCTCCACTTTCTGGAGGATTTCCTCACGATCTCCAGAGAAGCGCTTCGGCTTGTGCCTTTCACTCAACATTCTCGATTCCCATTGGTCTCTTTCATCCCGCGTAAAGGGCTGCAAAAGTTCACCACTTCGGAAAGCCTCTGTCCATTCCAACAAAATCTCCCGGTTATTTGGCATGACTTTAATCGAAGGCTCAAGCATACTTTCCACCAAAAACTCATCCGCATTTTTGCCCAAAGATATGTCGTCGACCAATTTCCGAAAACATCCCTCCCTCACCAAAATCGCACGCATATAAGCTCGTTCAACGCCATCCCCGAAACTTGCTTCTGGAATTCTGTCCCATTGCCGCCGTACGGCAACAATATAAGGCTGCAGCCCAATTAGCCTTCGTAAAAAACCCTTAGTCAATTTCGCATTGGCCGATTCGCAACAACTAAAAGCAACGTCAACGTCAATACCCCTGGGCAGTTCCTGCGCAAAGAACACACACTCGACTTGCTCCCTAACATAACGATTCCCAATAAACTCCTCCAGTGCCCCCGCTGCTTCCTCACGCAAACCATTAGACAACTCCGAATCCAGTAGTATCAAGAAAAGTTGAAAAGCATATTCCCTATCTCGCACGAACTTAAGGTGCTCTACCACGTCATCTTTATTAACGTTTTCCAGCACGTCCACGCTATTTTTCTCCCCAATAAGCAAATGGATATCAGCAGCTGATCTACTTACAATCTTTCTAGGCTCTCCCACATGTATCGAAGCCAATCTTCCGCCATCTACCAAAACGGCAACGCCTGCGCTTCCCGAAACTATAGCGTCCATTAGGCCACCTCCGCCCTCATATGTATGGTGACATCCACCTTTTTCAGCCGCTCACGCAATGCCGCTGCAATGACCCGATCAGCACGGCTTTTCAGTCGATTTACAATTACCCGTTCCAATGTGCGAGCTGTCATCGGCCCCCAAATATGTACCTCCACGAAGGAATCATCCTCAGATGTTTTGCCTTCTCTTAGGAGAATACCAGGGAAAGTATCCCTCTTCGTATTTGCACCCAACTTATCAACCAGTTTAGAAACGCAAACCTTTACCCGTTCCCCCCATGTAGCGCGATACCCCGCGGGCAACTTGTTCGCTTCGGACATGAGTATCTTACGCTTTTCCATAAACATTACGCAATTTTCTTCGAAGACTGACGCCCTGTGAGCTATCATATGATTTTGCAATACCAAAAAACACTCTCCATAATTCGACAGTCCGCACCCATCAAGCGACAGCGCAGCATACCGAACTTTCTTCTTGTAGAATGGAAACAAAGCCCCCTCAGCCACTTCTCTCAGTGGATCCCACTTGTCCCCGTTAGGCAGCCTAATACCCCCTTCGATTTTCTCGTAATATGTGGCGTAAAGCTCCTTGTCACTGCTGACAAGCCGGTCCGCTTCCAGCAAACTTCGCGCTATAACGGCTTGGGAATCTAATAGAGCAGTCTCAAAGTCCTTTGCCACTTGTTCGTAACTACGTGAGGCCGCTCGCTGCAAGGACTCTTGATACCGCTTGTTCAAGGCTTCCCGCTCTTCGACCCGCTCTGCGGCCCGAACATTTGGAAAAATCCCAGGCAGAGCACAATGAGGACAACGTTCCGCTGACAAAGGAATGTTATTACCACAATGTGTGCATTGATCTAATACAATCATAGCTACTCAGTGTACAAGGACGACTCCTGATATACAGGTCTTAAAACTTAAACCATAATATACCCAAAACCGCACTTGCCGTCAAAAACAATTTCTGTCTTTGCCGTAATGCCGTGTAGGGGCATCCTGTGGATCGCCGCCTGCAAGACGGTGCTATTTATGTGCTTATAAAGCACTTTTTTGGCCGTTTTTTGTTGATTTTTGTTTGAAAGTGTGTTAAAATACCGGCGTGTTTGCCTGTCCCTTAGGGGCCAGAAGATTTCCTTGAGAGACAAGACCCGGCAGGGCTGCTGCAATCACTTTTCTTTGCAGTGACAGATATTGAGGGTCGATTTGAGATCGATGGCCTGGACCCTGTGGTCCATTCCTATCAGGTTTTCGTCGTTCATCCGGCGTATCCAGCGGTCTCCGTCGGCTTCCCGCCGGCAGCCGCTGGTCAGATCCGGTATCAGGAGATTGTACTCAAGCCGGGGGTGGCCGTCTTTGGCCAAGTCACCAATTTGAAAGGAGTACCCATCTCAGGAGATTGCCTCCAGAGTTTCCTCGTCGATATAATTCCAGCCCGCCTGTTCCGCCTTATGGGATTCTCTCATTTAGTCGTCGGACCGAGGTGCCAAGCGCTGTGCTTCTTCTTCGGGTTCAAGGTCCAAGCTTGGGTCTAGTTCTATTGCTCTGCGGAAAATAGAAACCGCACCATCAATATCCTTCGCTCTTGCTAAATTCATACCTTTCGCAACCAGCTCCTGGGCTGCTGCAAGGTTCCGCGCTACTGCCTCTGGTTCAAAGTCCAATCTTGGCTCCAGTTCTATTGCTCTTCGGAAAATAGTAACCGCACTATCAACATCACCCGCTCTTGCCAGATCTATGCCTGCCGCAATAAAGCTGGGATGGATGGGCAGGTTCGGGCAGGTCTTGCGATATGGCTCATCGGGAAGGTAACGCTGCCACTCCTGGTAGGTCAAATTGCGCGTGAGCCGGGAACCGGCCTCGGCTATCAGGTCCTCAGGCCACAGTAGCCACACTCGTGCGGTTCCGTCCTCACTTGCCGTTGCCAGGTACTTGCCGTCCGGGCTGAAAGCGACGGAAGAAACATCATCCTCATGGCTCAAACGTGTGACTTCTTTGCCGTTGGTCGCTTCCCACACCCGCACAGTGTTGGTGCCAGAAGAAAAAATATCGCTAATAGTCACCGTTGCCAAATACTTTCCGTCCGGGCTGAAGGCGACGGAACGCACACGAAGCTCATGGTTCATACGTGCGACTTCTTTGCCGCTGGTCGCTTCCCACACCCGTGCGGTCTTGTCCAAACTTGCCGTTGCCAGGTACTTTCCGTCCGGGCTGAAGGCGACGGACCACACAGAATCCTCATGGTTCATACGTGCGACTTCTTTGCCGCTGGTCGCTTCCCACACCCGTGCGGTCTTGTCCAAACTTG
>JABXJX010000134.1 GCA_013375375.1 Desulfobacterales bacterium
CCCCCCTCGCTCACTGATTCCGCCATAATAGCGTATTACCATACACCGCAGCTTAACCAACCTTCACGAGCTCGATATCAAAAGCCAGGTCTTTCCCGGCCAGTGGATGATTGCCGTCTAATGTCACATTTAACTCAGAGACATCAGTGATTGCGACTACCAGTGCTTGACCATTTGGTTGATTAATTTGCAGCTGCTGGCCGACTTCTGGGTTCAAGTCAGGTGGAAGTTCGCTTCGATTTACTACCACGACCATCTCCTCACGATGTTGGCCATACGCTTCATCCGATGTCAGCTGGATGGTTTTCGATTCACCGGGAGTCATGCCGACTATAGCTTGTTCAAAACTCGGGATTAGAGAACCCTCGCCTATCTTAAATTCCAGAGGATCACGGTCGGCGGAGGTGTCAAATACCGTTCCATCTTCCAATTTTCCGGTGTAGTGAACCTTAACTGTATCACCATTTTTTGCTTGTGCCACGGTTTCCCCCTTTCTGCTTTTCAGGCATCTGATAACACAACATCTATAAAGACAAAAAGGGCATCTCACCTTAGTTCGACGAAATGCCCTTGATGTTGAAACAGTTACGGCCTACAGCTTAACGACGTTCCTGGCTGAAGGTCCCTTGGCGTCCTGCTCTACGTCAAAAGTCACCCGGTCGCCTTCAGCAAGTGTCTTGAATCCAGACCCACTGATTGCGGAATGATGAACAAATACGTCCTTGTCGCCATCCTGCTCAATAAAGCCATATCCCTTTTGGTTGCTAAACCACTTCACAATTCCTTCTGCCACAGCAATTTACCTCCTCGTTTTTGCATTTTTCGTACAGCTCCCCTCGCATGATCATGGTTTTATGATTATGATAAGGGGGATGTTAGACTGATTTTTTAATTTTACATCAGCTACCATAATATGTCAACGAGAACTTCACAGGGCATTAAAGGTAATAGAAACACTATCGGAGATATATGAGAAATTCCTGGTTTCCCTTTGGGCCGAGGACAGGGGAGGGCACGACCCCGATTACACTCAGATCAAGGCCCTTAAATATCTTGCTCAGGTCTTCGATAACCGCCTTGTGAAGAGCCGGATCGCGAACAACACCTCCTTTGCCGACCAATCCTTTTCCCACCTCAAACTGGGGCTTGACAAGACAGATGATGTGGCCGGGCTTTTTCAAGAATTTCAAAACAGCCGGGACAACAATCTTCAGAGAGATAAATGAAACATCAATACAGGCAAGGTCCACATTTTCGGAAAGGGCGTTTGTGTCAAGGTGCCGGATGTTTGTCCGTTCCATGACCTTGACCCGCGGATCGGATCTCAGTTTCCAGTCGAGCTGGCCGTAGCCTACATCTATTGCCGTCACCTGGCTTGCGCCGTGCTTGAGAAGACAATCGGTGAACCCCCCGGTGGAGGCCCCCACATCAAGACAGGCAAGGCCCGTAACATCAACATTGAAGGCACGAAGGGCAGCCTCCAGTTTTACGCCTCCGCGGCTTACATAAGGGATTTCCCTGCCGGTAATCTTAATGTTACAATCGACTGGTACCTGGCTGCCTGCCTTGGTTATTCTCTTGCCGTCGATCAGGACCTCGCCGGCAAGGATCAGTGCCGCGGCACGCTTACGGCTTTGGGCAAGCCCTCTTTCGATTAGCAGGAGATCCAGGCGTTGTTTGGAGGATTTCATAATGAGTTATTCGTGCTCATTATTACCCGGCAGCCCTTGATGACCCGCTGCCCGTTCAAACTTTCTCAGCTGGCTTTTATAATAAGCCGTGTCTTTTGGCTGCATGACCAGGGCCTCCTTGATGGTCGTAATCGCTTTTTCATGCAATCCGTTCGCATAGTAGCTCTCCGCCAAAGTGTCGAGGATATGAGGTACGGGTTTGATAGCCGCGGCGTACCGCGCGTACACAATGGCCTTTACAGGCTCCCTGTATCGAACCTGTTCGCAGGTGGCATAGAGCCAGGCCAGGTTGTTCAAGGTTTCCGGATCGCGGGGCGCAAGCTCGATAGCTCTTTCATATGCCTCGATCGCTTCCGGATATGCCTTTTCTTGATAATAAATAGCCCCGAGCAGGCCGTACAGCCGGGAATTTTGCGGATTCCGTTCCAGTTCTTTAACCAGCGCCTTTTGGAGAAAACGCTTGTTTAAGGTCTTTCCCATCTCACCGAAATTGATGGCATAGCCCACGTATCCGGTACACAACAGCCCGCCCATGAATACCATGATGCTCCTGCGCAGTTTTCGGTCGTGCCGGGCGATCATGCTTCTGTCTGCTTCGCAACTCTTCAGAAAATCGATCCGCCGGCGGATACTGAAATGATGCCAGCTCGGCCTGTCGTGGCTCCGGCCGCTGTGATCTGCTATCTTTTCAAGGGATGAAATCAGTCCCCGGCTGTTTCCAAGGAGATTGAAGGCGTAAAGATCGGCCTGGCGTTCGCAGTTACGCATAAAGTATCCGAAAATGTAGCGGAAGTAGATCAAGAACATGCACACCATGGCAATGGTTAAGGGCATGGATGTCATGGTGACTTGTTGGAAACGGGTATCGTGTGCAGAGGGAAACGACAGATTACTGTACAGGATAGCGTAAAGGATCAAATCAAGAACAGCATAGGAGAGCACGATGAATCCCAGGAAGAATACGAGGTAAAAGAGCAGATGCTTTTTCTTGATGTGCCCTATCTCATGGGCCATAACGGCATCGATCTCTTCGTCATTCAAGACCTGAAGCAGGCTTTCTGTTACAAGGATGTATCGAAACCTCTTGATCAATCCCATGACCCCGGCGGTCATCAGCTTGCCTTCAAAGATGGGCCACTTCAAAATATTGTTGTATTTCAGCGCGGCCCGCTCGCAGATTTCCTCTATTCGTCTGCGCTTTGTGCCGTGCGGCAGCGGGCGGCATTGCCAGAAAATCTTGATCAAGGAGGGGGCGATAACGACCAGGGCCGCCAAGAAAAGCGAAAAGAAAATCAGCTGGCCTTCCGGTGTGGCGAGCAGGCGTTTGGGGGCAGGAAACGGGAGAATATTGATTATATCTATGGCTGTTGAGATCAAAAGCCACGGTAAGATTATGGGAAGGTTGAACGAAATATTGGAGAGCACGTAGGACCGCCTGGAGAGTTCGGTCTGAAACAGGTTCTTATAAGACTCATAGGCCCCCGCCCATATGACGGCAAGGTAGCCCACGAAGAGACCAATGAACAACAGGGCGGTAAGGGTAGGAGAGCCTGAAAACAAAGGAATAGTCGTAAAATAGAATTTCAGGTTTAAAACGTAGATGTTGATTGCAAAGATGATAATGGCCAGCACGGCCTGTCTGTTGAACAGCCGGTCGAACACGCCGTGGAGGCCGAGGGTGCCCTTGATCTCGATCTTTCTGAAAAGGGCGTGGAATGACGCTCTTGTTGATATCGCAAGTATGCCCACGCCCAACAAAAATATACCCAGGGTCTCAACAGGTCCGAGATTGGGGCTTTCAGGAGGGTAATATGTGGAGTAGATGAGGAGGACTACGATGAAGTAGATGAAATTGCCATACATCTATTCCTGCCGAGAAAATGAGAAGTCAAAGGTTTCTTAAAAATTGAAGGTCAGGGCAACTTATTGGTTTTGTGTGGTCGGGACGACTGGATTTGAACCAGCGACCCCAGCGTCCCGAACGCTGTGCTCTACCAGGCTGAGCCACGTCCCGACACGTAATGAGAGACCTTTGAATAACCCCTTTTCACTCCTTTGTATGAACTTTTTGACCCATCCATGGACTTGCTCGCTAAATAGTGCATT
>JABXJX010000135.1 GCA_013375375.1 Desulfobacterales bacterium
AGGGCCTCCAAGTCTTGTTTGATGTCCACAACGTGCTCTTCTTCCTGTACGATCAGGAAAGAGATGCCCTGGTCGGCAAAGCTGGTATTGAGCCGGGTCAAGATGTGCTGATCAAGGAATTAGTCATTCCCATCCAGCGAAATAAGAGTCTTTTGGCGAAATCTCTTTCTCGGGGAACACCCCTGGATTCTTTTGGCCGTTTGACAAAGACCGAGCTTAGCATTATGGACGACCAGATCATTCGCCTAATCGGGAAAGATGGCATGCTGTGTCTTCCAATGATAGCCCATAAGCAGTTTGTCGGTATGATAGCCCTCGGTATAGATGAAGCACAATTTTCTAGTTTGTCCGAAGAGATGAATCTCTTAACCATATTTACCAATCAGGCGGCCTTGGCCGTGGATGCTGAGAATATAAGACAAACTCAGGCAAACTTAATTCAGTCTGAGCGCTTGACTGCCTCAGCGGCCATAGCCAAAAAAGTAGCTCACGAAGTAAACAATCCGCTGGGCATCATAAAGAACTATCTCAAGATTCTTGGGGCCAAGCTTGACGAGGACAGCCCCGCCCAGGAAGAGATAAGAATAATCAAGGAAGAAATCGATCGTGTTTCAGCCATTATTCGCGAGTTATCTGATTTTTCCGAACCCAGAGTTCGGCAAAAGGAACTTGTTGACATAAATACCCTGATATCGGACCTTATTAAAATTACTCATGAACCTCTTATGTTACAGTCCGGTATAAAGTCCCACATGAATCTGGAATCTTCCTTGCCCTCCCTTATGACGAACAAAAACAGCCTTAAACAGGTCTTTATTAACCTTATCAAAAATGCGGTTGAGGCTATGTCCGAGGGAGGGAACCTTTATATCAATACTCGACGTGTCTCTACCAGCACGGGGAACAAATCAGAAAATGCCGCAGTAGAGGTCAGCATCATAGATGACGGACCGGGAATCCCTGACAGCATAAGGTCGAGGCTGTTTGAACCGTTCATTAGCTCGAAGGGAAAGGAACACTCCGGATTGGGCTTGTCTATTGCCTATAACATTATCAGGAAATTAAATGGAACCATGACCTGCGAAAGCGAGGAGACAAAAGGAACAACTTTTAAAATAGTTCTTCCGGTAGCGAAAAAGTAAAACTATTAATTTGTGGAGGTTGGGATGTCTTATATACCAAAGGTCTTGATAATCGATGATGAGCCGCGTATGTGCGATAGCCTTGAAGTCTTGTTAAACAGTCAGGGCTATGAGACGCAAACAGGTTACAGCGGGAAAGAAGCAATAGAACGTCTCGCCACGGATAATTTTGATCTTGTCCTTCTGGACATTGTTATGCCGGACATGAGTGGCCACGAGATTATGGACCATATAAACAGCAAACATTCGGAGATCTTGGTCATCGTTATGACAGGGCATGCCTCTGTGGACTCGGCCATAGAATCCTTGAGGAGGGGGGCCTACGATTATCTTAGAAAGCCCTTTGATTTCGAGCAACTCTTAAGAAGGGTGAAAAACGCCCTTAACCAAAGCAGGCTGAAGAGAGAACATGACCTTGTAAACGGAAAACTGGAGCTAACGGAAAGGCGCTACCGATTTTTGATCAATGCCTCTCCGGATATCATTTATACCCTCGATCATGAAGGGGCATTTACATTTGTAAACGGCGCTATCGAGTCTCTACTCGGCTATAAGGGTAGCCAGTTGGTCGGCGAACACTATACTTTCCTTATCTTTGAAGAAGACATAAACAAAGCCAAAAATTATTTTAATGAAAGAAGAACCGGGAAACGAGCCGCTACCGGCGTGGAATTAAGGCTGAAACCCCATGGGAACGGAAATAGCCCGAAACCGTCTAAAGTCGGATATTTAACCGTAGAATTAAACGCTATGGGGATATACGATAGGGCTGTTGACCAGAAAGACAAAGAGTTTTTGGGAACTTATGGGGTGGCACGCGATATAACAGATCGCAAGCATCTTGAAGCCCAATTGCTACAGGCCCAGAAGATGAAGGCGATCGGGACCCTTGCCGGCGGCATTGCCCATGACTTTAACAACCTGCTGATGGGCATCCAGGGGCGCACCTCTCTGATGTCCCTGGATATCGATTCAGCTCATCCCCATTTTGAGCACATCAAGGGAATAGAGTATATGATTGAAAGAGGGGCGGACCTTACCAAACAACTCTTGGGTTTTGCCAGGGGAGGTAAATACGAGGTCAGGCCCACCGATCTAAACAGGCTCACTGAAAAAGGTGTTGATATGTTCGGGCGAACGAAAAAGGAGATCAATATCCACAGAAAATACCAGAAAGACATATGGACGGTGGAAGCAGATCAGACACAGATTGAACAGGTGCTGTTAAACCTTTATGTGAATGCCTGGCAGGCCATGCCGGGAGGCGGAAGCCTATACATTCAAACGGAAAACGTCACGCTTGATGAAAATAATGTCACGCCTTTTGAGGTAACGCCCGGCAATTACGTGAAGCTGAGCGTGGCCGACAACGGCATCGGCATGGACGAAGAGACCCAGCGGCGCATCTTTGAGCCGTTCTTTACCACCAGGGAAATGGGCAAGGGGACCGGCATGGGATTGGCTTCTTCTTACGGTATCATCAAAAATCATGCCGGCATCATAAATGTTTACAGTAAAAAGAACGAGGGGACCACTTTTAACATTTACCTGCCTGCAATAGAAGTGCCGATCAGTGAACAGGGCCCAGGGAAGCGAGAGAAAGAGGTTCAACAGGGAAGAGAGACTATTCTCCTTGTGGATGATGAAGATATGATTATTGATGTCGGCCGTGAGATGTTAATGGCAATGGGTTACAAGGTACTGTCGGCCGGAGGAGGCAAAAAAGCTATAGATGTCTATAGGAAAAATAAGGACAAGATTGATTTGATCATCCTGGACATGATCATGCCGGATGTGAATGGCGGTGATGTCTATGATAAGCTTAAGGAGATTAACCCGGATATAAAGGTGATCCTTTCGAGCGGTTATAGCATAAGCGGCCAGGCAACCGAAATACTCGACCGCGGCTGTGACGGCTTTATTCAAAAACCTTTCAATATAAAACAGATGTCTCAATGGATAAGGAAGGTGCTTGATAATTGAAACAAATCATTACACGGAGCATGTAACAGTTTATATCTAAATAGGCTGTTGCCCAAACAGTCGTATACCTATTCTTTTGCCTCTATCCTCAAACGAAGCGTTCCTCCAACCTCCAACATAAGACTTCTTGAATGAAGCGGTCGTCGAAGGAAATACTCCTTCAAGATTGACAGGGAGCGGGCGAAAGATTCTATGACTTGTGTAACAGGAAATCCTGACAAGGATAAATTGCTGGACAGATTCTTAGGATCGGCCCTCGGGACCTTTGTGGGGGACGCCCTGGGCGAGCCTGTGGAAGGCTGGTCCCACAGATCGATTTATAGCCGTTTCGGGCTCCTTGATACCATGATACGAAAAGAAGGGCGTTACACGGATGATACGCAGATGATGATAGGAATCCTGGAGACCCTTGTAGAAAAAGTGGGGTTCGATCCTGCAATATGTGCTAAAAAGTTTCAAGAAAACTTTGATCCCGCACGTGGTTACGGTCGACGCATCTTTGGCGTTATGGAAAGGATCAGCCAGGGGATTCCCTGGGACCAGGTCGGCACGGATAGTTTCGGCAATGGCGGCGCCATGAGAATAGCCCCCATTGGTTGCTTCTACTACCGAGACCTACAAGTTCTCAAGGAAAACGCCATCATCTCCGCCCGC
>JABXJX010000017.1 GCA_013375375.1 Desulfobacterales bacterium
CTCCTGGTTGATCAGGTGACCAAAGGTCTTGTCATGGGGAGGTTTTCGCTTGGTGAAACCTTGGAAGTCATTCCCGGATTCTTTAATTTGACCTATATTCGAAATACAGGCGGTGCTTTCGGGATACTCTCAGGTGAGGCATCCCTGTTACGAACCGGTCTGTTTCTTGGTATATCCTGTGTGGCCCTTGGGATCATTTTTTACCTTTATGCGAGAATTCCTTCCGGCAAACCATGGCTGGGCAGCGGCCTTGCCATGACCTTCGGAGGAGCCCTGGGCAATATTGTCGACCGCCTTCGTTTCGGGGAGGTCGTTGATTTTCTCGATTTTTACATTGGAAACTTTCACTGGCCTGCCTTTAACGTGGCCGACAGTGCCATATCAGTGGGTGTCGGTATATTTTGCATTCACTTACTGTTTAAGAGAATATGAGCTGTCACAGCCTGTTGCCAAAGTTAGGGGCGTTGCCCCAAGACTCCATCACTCCATACGTAGAATTATGCATCCTGTCCTATTCCACATAGGCTCCTTTACCCTGCATACCTATGGTATCTTCGTGGCCATCGCCTTCCTGTCAGCCGTTGCCCTGGCCCTTCGGGAGGCGCGAAGAGTCGGCGAAGATGCTAATAATATCCTGGACCTTTGCTTTTATGTGCTCATAGCGGCCATAATCGGTTCCAGGATATTATATGTCCTTGTCAACTGGTCCACCTTCAGCCAAGATCCTCTCGAGATTCTCCGTATATGGCACGGCGGGCTGATCTTTTATGGCGGATTCTTTGGTGCCCTGTTAGCGGCACTCTTGTATATAAGAAAAAAAGGGCTTCCGCTGTTGAGAACCGCCGATATTATGGCCCCGTCCATAGCATTTGGACAGTTTGTGGGCCGGATCGGTTGTTTTTTTGCCGGATGTTGTTACGGTAAAATTTGCAACCTCTCGTGGGCTGTCGTTTTTACAAATCCCGAATCTTTGGCGCCAAAGGGCGTACCCCTTCATCCGACCCAGCTTTATTCCTCCCTGAATAGCCTTTTGATCTTTTTGGTCCTTGTTGGGCTCAGGCGAATCAAGGGGTTTGAGGGACGGATATTTTGGACATATGTCCTTCTCTATGGTATCACGCGCTCCATCTTAGAATACTTTCGCGGGGATGATCGTGGCATGTTTCTTGATGGCATGCTTTCTACTTCTCAACTTATTGGGATAATCATGGCAGTGATCGCCATAGCAATGATGATCATATTGAGGCAGCGGAAGTGAGGTTTGGTGACCAAAGAAATTACTCATAAAGATTTATCCAAACTCTTAGTTGAGATCAGAAAAGGCAAGCTTACCCCTGTCTATCTCTTGTACGGGGATGAATTCCTTTATAAATCCGCCTTCAGGTCCTTCCTGGATGCGCTTGTTCCGCCGCATCATCAAGACCTCAACTATGAAGCAATAGACGGCACGACCGAAAACATTTACGAAATCATTCAAAGCCTAAATACATTTCCGCTGATTCCATCTGCCAAGGTGATTGCGGTTCACGGCACAAGGATATTCTATTCGGCTGCGGCTGTTGATGATCTCCTTCATAAATCAAAAAAGGCCTTTGAAAGACAAGACTTGAAAAAAGCCACTCGTTATTTTCTCCAGATGCTGAGTGCGGCCGGAAAGTCGCTCGATGATGTTAAGGACGAAGACAGACATGCTGATGATGCGTGGCTGGACCAGGTCATTGACTATTGCGTGCAGGAGAAAATGACAGTGCCTCTCCGTCAGGATGATGCCGAGGTGTTGAACGATGCTATCCTGGCAGGATATCCCGAGACAAACCATTTGGTCCTTACAACCGACTTTATTGACAAGCGCCGGAAGCTGTACAAAACGATCAGCAAAACAGGTGTGGTCATCGACTGCTCCGTACCAAAAGGCGAAAAGGCGGCAGACAAACGCCAACAGCAAGAGGCCTTGAAAGCTCACATGAAAGAGGCCTTGAAAAAGGCCGGAAAGACCATAGCCCCCGGCGGATTTGAGGCGCTGTATGAAAAGACAGGCCCGGGCATGCGCGGCTTCAGCAATGAGCTGGAAAAGCTAATTACATTTGTGGGGGACCGGAAGGAAATTCTCCCTTCTGACGTTGAAGCCGTCTCAGAGAGAACCAGGCAGGACCCTGTGTATGAAATGACAAATGCCGTTGCTGAAAGGGATACTCGCAGGGCACTATTCTTTCTGCACAGTCTTTTGAAGAACAACTTTTTCCCGCTTCAGGTGCTTTCGGCAGCAATCAACCAGATACGAAAACTGGTCCTGGCCAAGGATTTTGTTCGCAGCAAGTATGGCAGCGGCTGGACACAGGATTTAAGCTATGCGGCCTTTCAGAAGATGATCTTGCCGGAGCTCCAAAAGCGCGAGCCGGACTTTTTGACCGGTAACGCACATCCTTTTACTATTTACAAAACGCTCAAGCAATCAGATAACTATACCCTTGAAGAACTCATCAGGGCGTTGGAGATCCTCCTCGATACCGACATTCGCCTGAAGACCTCCGGCCAGAATGCCAAGATTGTGCTGGAACATGCGATATTAAATGTCTGCGGTGTGTTAGTTCCTTAATTCTGAGATTCGTGTGTTTTTGTGGCAGAAAAATTTTAAAAGATAATCACGAAAGCACGAAAGATTGAAAGCACGAAATAAAAAAATATTCAGTTTTTCGTGTTTTCGTACTTTCGTGCTTTCGTGATAATTTTTCTTGTTTTTTTCGCCTTGAGAAGAGGCGTGTTTTCGTGATAGTTTTTGTTCTTACGAAATCATCATAATTTGGAAAAAATGACTATCCGACGAGTCCTCATATTTGCTCCCACCCTACTTATCCTTTTTCTGGTCTATTCCTATTTCTGGGTACCTACCTATGAACAACAGACGCGCGGCAACCCTGATCGCCTCAATGAATACATTGCCGCCTCCATTGGCGATGCCAGCATCCTGAACCCGATCCTGTCGGCAGATTCTGCCAGCAGCGATATCAACTCCATGGTATTTGAAGGGCTTATTGACCGGGACGAAGAGTTGCGTTTCAGGGGGCGCCTGGCGACCTCCTGGGAGATCTATGAGGAAGCATTCTTTTATGTAAATGAGGGGGCAACCATCCCGGGCATTGGAAGGGCAGGTGCCCAAAAAGTGGCGGCCCTTATCCAAAGGGCAAAGGCCGGACAGTTTCCTGCTAATCCTGAACTTAGGGCCTCCCTGGACAATATCAGCGATATCTCTACGATTTCTGCCGGAGAGTTCCTGGTTACCAGATATGAAAAGAAAAAGCAGGAAGACAAGGAACCCGAAGAGGTGAAGATCCGGGTTTCAGCACCGGCCAGGATCAAGCTGGTCCTTAACAGCGTGGACCAGGATCTTTTTGAAAATCTCTCACACATCCTCGGCAAGGACTACTTTAGCGGTTTCAATGGGCAGGCTTATCTCAGCGTGGATGATGAAAGATGGGAGGAAAAGCGGGCAGCGTATGCTGATGAAATCCTGCCGGCCACTGAGCACAATCCCAACGTGATGTTTCACCTGCGTCCCAATGTCAAGTTTCATGACGGGCACGTATTTGATTCCAAAGACGTGAAATTTACCTTTGAGGCGATCATGAATCCAAAGAACCTCTCCCCGCGCATAGCAGACTACGAACCGGTCAAGCGCGTGGAGGTGGTTGATTCCCTGACGGTGCGCATTGTCTATAAACGGCTTTATTCTCCTGCACTGGGGACCTGGGGTATGGGGATACTCCCCGAGCATCTTCTGAATGATGAAGCCCTGAAAAAAGAGGCGGTCATGCTGGGGAAAGACATTGAAAAGTTTGCCATGCGGCAAAGCAGCTTCAATCGTCACCCTGTTGGATGCGGCCCTTTTGTCTTTCAAGAGTGGAAATCGGATCAGTACATTATCCTGGATCGATTTGGCGACTATTGGGAGGGACCGGCCAACTATAAGCAATACACCTATCGGATCGTGCCGGATCTCTTGACCCAGGAGATGGAATTTTATGCGGGCACCATCGACAGTTACAACGTCCAGCCCCATCAGGTGGAACGTCTAAGGGGTGATCCTAAGTACCAGAATTTTTCCGGCCCTTCGTTCGGCTATACCTATATCGGCTACAACATGCGGCGCGAACCGTTTAATGATCCAAGGGTACGACGGGCCTTGAGCATGGCGATCGATGTGGATAAGATTATAAAATACATCCTCTACGGCCAAGGGGAACGGATCACCGGGCCTTTTGTCAAACAGACCGATTATTATAATCACGGCATCAAACCTGTTCCCTATGATCCCGAAGGGGCTCTTAAGCTTCTTGAAGAAGCCGGCTGGAGGCGAGACAAAGAGGGCTGGCTCGAGAAGGATGGAAAGAGGTTTCAATTTACACTCATTACCAACAGCGGAAATGATCTCCGGAAGGCAATACTGGCCATTGCCCAGGATGCCTGGAAGCAGATCGGGATAGACGTTCGAACCGATCTGCTTGAGTGGTCAGTCTTCATCCAGGAACGTGTGGATAAGGCTGACTTTGATGCCCTGATCCTGGGCTGGCGTATGGGAATAGAGCCCGACCTTTATCAGATATGGCATTCAAGCCAGACCAATCCGTATCAGCTCAATTTTGTGGGGTTTAAGAATCGTAAAGCAGATGATCTGATTATCAAGATCAGGCAGGAGTACGATCATGAGGGGCAGGCGGCCTTTTGCCATCGTCTTCATGAGATCATTGCCCGGGAGCAACCGTATACTTTTCTGTATGTGACCAAATGGACGGCAGTGCTCGACAAGCGGATCGTGATACAGGAGACCGACTTCCAGGGCAATCCGGTGTACAAGAAGATAACACCCACAAAGACGGGGAACTTCACATTTTACTTTAACAAATGGATAAAACTACCTGAAATGCCGAGTTTTAGCCCAGAGGGATAGGTAGGGTTAGAGATAACTTTAATCCCATAATCCCCTAACCCAGATAAACCGGAACAAAAGAATAATCACGAAAACACGAAAATTTGAAAGCACGAAACAAAACAAAAAGAGAAACTGTACTCTTTCGTGTTTTCGTTCTTTCGTGTTTTCGTGATAGTTTTAATCATTTTTTATCAGAGGGACTCGATAATGTTATCATTTATCGGCAGAAGCGTGATTCAAAAGATCATAACCCTGTTTTTTGTCTCGATTGTATCTTTCTTGATCATCCACCTTGCCCCAGGCAAGCCGAGCCAGGTGGACCCTCTCAATCCCAAGTTTACGCCTGAGATCGTGGAACGGTTTCGCAAGGAGTTTCATTTGGACAAGCCCCTTTATGTTCAATACGTTTACTTCTATCGAGATCTCTTTACAGGAAAGACGGTCTCGTGGAAGGATAATCAGTCCGTGCTTGGAAAGATCTGGGAACGGTTTCTAAACAGCCTTCCTTTGTTCATTGTGGGCACTATAATCACCTGGACCCTCTCGTTTCCAATAGGGATACGTTCGGCCATTTTCAGGGGTCGATTCTATGATCGCAGCGCCACATTTTTTTCTTATCTTTTGATTTCCATTCCCGGTTTCTTCTTCGCCTACATCCTGATCATCCTTGTTGTGACCCGCTTTCATGTGCCGGTTATCGGCATGGAGACGTTCGGGCTTGGGGATGCTTCCGGGTTGAGGCTGGTTATGGACCGTGTGTGGCATTTGTTGATCCCGTCCGTGCTCGGGGCCACCGGGGGCATTGCCATCCTCTCAAGGTATGTTCGCAGCCAGATGCTGGAGGTGGAGGGGCAGGACTATATCCGGACTGCCAGGGCCAAAGGTGTGCCCGAAGAGCAGGTCCATTACAGGCATGCCCTGCGTAATGCGCTCTTGCCCTTTGTGACCATGTTCGGCCTCATCCTGCCGGGCCTGATTGGGGGTTCCGTCATCATTGAATCAATCTTTTCCTGGCCCGGTATAGGGAGGATGGCCTATGAGGCGATCCTGGCTCGAGATTACCCGATCATACTGACCGTGAACTTCATTTCCGCTGTCCTGGTGCTGGCCGGCACGTTTGTTTCTGATTTGCTCTATCTGGTGGTCGATCCGAGGATAAGGTTATGAAAAGGCGTTCCAATATGCAGGAGTTCCGGCAGCTCTTGAGACAAAACAGGCTGGCCATGACAGGGCTTGTGATTTTTCTCCTGTTTTTTTGTATTGCCCTCACAGGGCTTGTACTGACCACGGGGACAAATCCGACCTTTGATCCTGCTATAGTCAGGCTTCAGGAGAAGCTGCGGCCACCCCTTTCCGAACCGAATATAGAGACCTTGCGTCCTGAAGAGGTGCCCGGGCTGGGAATGTATCTATTCGGCACGGATGACCTGGGGCGAGATGTGTTTGCCAGGATGTTACAGGGGGCCTGGGTTTCTCTAACCGTGGGATTCGTGGCCGTGGGGATCTCAGTCCTTATCGGCATCCTTATGGGGGGAATATCAGGCTATTTTGGACAAAACCATGTAAGGGTGGACCAGGTTCTTGCGAGCATTGTCCTGCTTTTAGGCGGCGCCCTGCTGGTCCTTGGGGCCAGGTCTTTGGGGGTAGGGCTCCTTATTATCGGCCATTTGTATATATTCTTTTCCGCTTGGTCGAAAAGGATATGGCGTGGACGGCCGATACCGAGATGGATGAGGGGATTTTATAAAGACGCTGTTTCAATAGATACCTTGATCATGCGATTTGTAGATATCATGCTGTGCTTTCCGAGCTTTTTCCTCATACTCACGGTAGTGGCACTCCTTCCTGCAAGCATGTATAACATCATGATCGTCATTGGATTGACCAGCTGGATGGGCGCCACACGTTTTGTTAGAGCCGAATTTCTCTCTTTACGGGAACAGGATTTTGTAACCGCTGCACGGGCTCTCGGCGTCAGCGACTTTCGGATTATCTTTCGCCACATGATCCCAAACGCTATGGCCCCGGTATTGGTATCGGCCACCATCGGTATTGCTACTGCCATTTTGACCGAAGCGGGCTTGAGTTTTCTTGGTTTTGGCGTTCCTCCGCCCCACGCGACCTGGGGAGGCATCCTTTCCGACGGGAAGCGCTTTATCTTTGATGCGCCGTGGCTGACCTTTGCACCAGGCATTGCCATCCTGATAGTTGTGCTCTCTTTCAACCTGTTTGGTGAGGGGCTGCGCGATATATTGAATCCGAAGCTCAGGGAGAGAAGTTGAAGTCTCATTTTTTCTTGACTTGCACAACATGTTGCAACTTAGATTATCCGTACCCACAATATAGCCTTAAGATCGAAATATTGGTAGAAGACCGTGATGTTAATTCTTTACAATAAGTTTACACAAGAGTATAAGGCCATTTTATTTGTATGTTTTGGGTGCAAAATATGAAAAGGAAAGATCACGAGCTTGCAGAAAAGGGGGCATCTCTTCAAGGAAAGATTCTTGAAAGAGGGGGACAAAATCTCCTCTTTATTGTGATCTGTTTTCTCCTGGTTGTCCTGGCTGCCCCACTTTTACTGGTCTTTTTAATAAAATCGCCTGAGCCGGACCAGCATATTCTCATTCTTGGTGTCTCCTACTACAAACTGGTGTTCATCTATTTTCTGAGCGCAGCCATCATGGTCTACACCTCCCTCTTTTTTTTAAGGGCAAATCCATTGACGATCTTTCTCGTTTTTATCCTGTCCCTGTTTTGCTGTTTTCCTCTCATCGTAGGTCTCCGAAACAACCTCACCTTACACCAGGCCATTATTAATCCCCCCTTATTTGCAAGCTGGCCCTTTTTTTTAAAGCCCGCCTATATCCTGATAGAGTTTCTGTTACCCGTGGGGATAGTTATTTATCTCTTGTTACAGATCAAGAGTATTTTTTCTAAGAAGTTCCACACCTATGCCTTTTTTTCTGTTGCGGTCTATCTGTTTATCGCTGCCTTTTTGGGATTCTCAGGTTTGATCCAGGCCGAGCAGCCGAATATCGTGAGCGCGTTCGCACGAGAAAAAGGAGATCTGGTCCAAAAAGATATGGCCGCTGTTTTTCCCGGAACGTCACCACAGGATTTCTCCTCCGGAAAGGATGATATCCAATCTTCGAGATCGTCAACCTTACCCATCGTAGAGGCTCCGAACCATCCAGAACCAGAGAGTACGGTTTCGAAACCACGACTACAAGTAGCGACAAAAAATCCGCCGCCCGACAAGACAGCGATGGTTGAGCTTGAGCAAAAGGTGCAGTTATTATCCGCCAAAGCGGATCGCATCATAGAGGAACTTGGTCAGGTGAAGAACCTTTTCACAGACCGGCAAAAGAATTTTCAAGACAAAAAATCGAGTGCAGTGGTTCAGAAAAAAGGGATTCAGGAATCGGGATCGCCTACAGCCACAAAAAAACCCCCGGTCAACACCAGAGCAATTGCTGAGCTCCAAAAAGATGTGCGGCTATTGTCGGACAAGGTGGACAATATCCTGGACGGACTTGGCCGGATGGCAAAGCTTTTGCCCGAGCCCCAGGAGGAGCCTCAAAAAGATGAGGCCATGGTTGAGGAAAAGGGGACAGATGAGTAATGCAGAGATAGTCAAAAATGGACCATCCCAAAATGGCACAACAAGCCCTAACTCACTGAACTAACATGTTTTTGCTGATGGCATATGCCAAATTGGGATACTGAAGTCCACAAGCCAAGCCTCCGCAAAACACACCGTCGATATTTTCTATATTTAATCCCTTGAATTTACAAATCTTTTTACACCCTCTAAATATTTCTTTCTGGCACAATATGTGCGTGTTAGTCATTTCAGCAAATGTATTCGAGAAATGTCTTTCTCTCACTGAGCCCGCGCAAGACGAAATAACCAAAGCCAGGATGAGACCCCTTGTGGAATCGGTAAAGGCTCATAAAAAAGGGGCGAAACCCTGTCTTTGAGTGTGGGAAATGAAATAAATCAAAAAACAGGCTTATCATGCCAAAGACGAAGATTCTCATCGCAGATGGCCATCGGGTGGTCATGGAGGGGATCAAGAGTGCCCTTCGGGCACATCCGGAAGTAGAGGTGGTGGGCGAGGCCCTTAACCACGATCAAGTTCTAAAGCAGGTGAGAGCCTTAAAGCCGGAAATCGTGATTATGGATATTTCCATGCCGGATCTGAACGGCATAGAGTCCACCCGCCAGATAAAGAGATTAGTCCCTAAGATTAGCATCATCATTTTTACCATGAAATCGGATAAGGAATACATAATCGATTTGTTCAAGGATGGCATATCCGCGTACGTTCTGAAAGAAGGCCGGCTGTCAGAGCTGATTCTTGCGATTAACGCTGCAAAGGAGGGTGGCACCTATTTAAGTACATCGTCTCCTACGATCCTTTTAAATCATCCGAAAGATTTGGAGGAAGCCAAACATGACAACGAGAATTTTGAAAGCTTGAGCATGCGGGAACGCGAGGTTCTTAAGCTTTTAGCCAATGGGAAATCCATCAAGGAGATCGCCGCGCAACTGTATATAAGTCCTAAAACAGTAGAATCTCACAAATATAATATTATGTCAAAACTGAACGTTCGAACGGTAGCCGAACTCACCAAAATTGCAATCAAGGAAAAACTGATTCAATTGTGAGAGTCTACTTCATATCTTCCTTAGGAGATATGCTACCAAAAAATCAGGGTCATCCTGATAGACAGCCTTGCCCAAATGTGTCAATCCTATCAAAAGCTCAAGGAGCTGAATTATTACCACGATTCAGACCATAAAGCGGATATTGGTCGTTGATGACGAAGATGATAGATCGTGAGCCCGTGGAAAAGGGGGCAACTCTTCAAGGAAAGATTCTTGAAAGAGTTCTTGAAAGAGGGGGACAGAATCTCCTTTTTGTTATGATTTGTTTTTTCCTGGTAGGGTTAGCGGCCCCACTTTTGTTGGTCTTTTTAATAAAATCGCCTCAGCCGGACCAGCATATTCTCATTCTTGGTGTCTCCTACTACAGACTGGTGTTCATCTTTTTTTTGAGCGCAGCCATTATGGTCCATGCCTCCCTCTTTTTCTTAAGGGCTAATCCATTGACGATCTTCGTCGTTTTTGTCCTGTCCCTGTTTTGCTGTTTCCCTCTCATCGTAGGTCTCCGAAATAACTTCACCTTACACCAGGCAATCATTGGTGTTCCTTGGCCCTTTTTCTTAAAGCCTGCTTATATCCTGATAGAGTTTCTGTTACCTGTGGGGATAGTTATTTATCTCTTGTTACAGATCAAGAGTATCTTTTCTAAGAAGTCCCACACCTACGTCTTTTTTTCTGCGGCGGTTTATCTGTCGATCACTTCTTCTTTGGGATTTTCAGCTCTGATCCAGGCGGAGGAGCCGAATATCGTGAGTGCGTTGGCACGGAAAAAAGGAGGTGTGGCCCAAAAAGACGTGGCCTCTGTCTTTCCTGGAACGTCACTACAGGATTTCTTCTCAGGAAAGGATAATATCGAATCTTCGAGATCGTCAGAGTTACCGATCCTACAGGTTCCGAACCATCCAGAACCAGAGAGTGCGGTTTTGAAAACACAGCTACCCATAGCGACAAAAAATTCTCCGCCCAACAAGACAGCGATGGTTGAGCTCCAACAACAGGTGCGGCTATTGTCCGACAAGGTGGATCATATCCTGGACGCGCTTGGCCGGATGACAAAACTTTTGCCCGCCCGGCATGAGAATCTGTAAAAAGATGAGGCTATGGTTGAGGAAAAGGGGACAGATAAGACGCAGCGTGAGTGATCGTGGGTGATTTTGTCTCTCACTCTTTATGTGTAGAAACGTTACAGTAAATGAGATGGCGAATTATAAATATTGTAACGTTTTGTAACAGTAAAATTCCCGACTTATTTCTATCCTTAGAATTAAACTTGGATTACAGATAGTTGCGGTTTATTTTGAAAGTTGTTTTTTGGCATTATGATTGCTGTATTATAAAGCTTTTCGAATAACTCTCCATGAAACGGCTTTCTGAGGCCATTAGGGGAATCCCGGATAAAGAATTAGGAAAAGGGTATGAATTTCGACAGCGGCACCACAGGATCAGTGGCCGATCCTGAGACCAGTGCCAAGATTGCCACCTTAGAGAGTCTCCTCGACAATTTTCCTACGCCCTTTTTTACCGTCGGCCGTGATTTGGTGATCACCCACATGAATAGGCCCCTGGAGAGACTTTCAGGCTACAGCCGTGATGATGTGATAGGCCGGATGACATGTGCCAGTGTGTTGTCCACGCCACAATGCGACACCTCGGATTGTCTGTTGAAGCAGTCCATGGAGAATCGGCTGCCCATCTCTGGCGTGACAAGGGTGGTAAAAAACCGTGACGGCAGAGAGATTCCGGTGGTGGCCAACGCCTCGATCATCACGGATCGATCCGGCCGGGTCATTGGCGGGTTTGAAGCATTCCGGGACATCTCTTCCATTGTTGAGGCTCAAAAGGAGATCGAAGAGACCCGGCTTCAGCTCATTCAGGCAGAAAAGATTGCATCACTGGGAAGGCTGGCAGCAGGCGTGGCCCATGAGATAAACAATCCTCTGGCAGGCATCCTTGTTTATGCCGACGTGCTCATGAAGGAGATCAGCAGCAATTCCAGGTGGCGTGGTGATCTGGAGAATATCATAACGCAGACCCTTCGCTGCAAGCAGATTGTTTCCAACCTCCTGCAATTCAGCCGGCAGTCGCTGGGCCAGAGGACTCCTGTGGATGTCAATGACCTTATAGGCCGTTGCGTTGAGCTTTTGGCTTACCAGGCCATGTTCCAGGACGTCGAGATCATTCAAGAGCTGCAAACCGATCTCCCTCGTATTATGGCGGACCCCGGCCAACTCCAGCAGGTTTTTACAAACCTCATTATCAATGCCGGAGACGCCATGAACGGCAAGGGGCGACTCACCATCAGCAGCGTATTTGATCCACAGGTCAAACAGGTAATCCTCAGGTTTGCCGATACGGGAGACGGAATTTCCAAGGAGATTATGGACAAGATATTTGAGCCCTTTTTTACAACCAAACCGCCAGGCAAGGGGACAGGGCTTGGGTTGTCCGTTGCCTACGGCGTCGTTCAGCAGTACGATGGAAGCATTGAGGCGGAGTGCCCTCCTGGAGGCGGAATCACCTTCACTGTCAGGCTTCCCTTAGAGTGCCCGAAAAATCTCAACGAAATAATGGAAGTTTAGTCAGTCTTATGGTTTCACTCCGAGTCGTAGTCGTATATGCAATTTTTTAAAAATGGAAGAAAAGAAGAGAAAAAGCGAGCTTTTTTGGATCGAGAGGGCTTTGAACATGTGAATAAGACCTGCAAGTGCTCTAAAATACTTAAAGAAAAGGGCCTTATCGAGAAGAGGAACCGTGGGGCGTTTGAAGGCATATGTCTTCAAAAGGCAATCAGAATCAATAGTTATATAATGTTGAAAACTATTTCATAAATGGATTAAAACTCGGTGCCTTTCGCTTTGACAATAGATTACAGACGGTCTATCGAATAAAATTGTATCTTTATATATTCGTTCACGTCACATAAAACCCAGAGCCTATCAGGCCCCATATGGAAACCGGCATGGCCAAGAATAATTTCAAACTCAAGATTTTGGTAGTGGATGATGAGGCAGTGGTTCGCTCCGCCATCATCAGGGTGCTGGAAGGTTCCGGACTGACTGTCAAGGAGGCTCATGATGGTGATCAGTGCCTGGAGATGATGGCGGGGGAGTCTTTTGACATCGTCCTGTTAGACATAAAGATGCCGGGCATGGACGGGATAGAGGTCCTCAAGCAGATTCGAAAGGGCTATCCAGATACCGTGGTCATCATGATTACCGGTTATCCCTCAATAGAGAGTGCGGTTGAAAGCACCAAGTCGGGAGCCATGGACTACCTGGTGAAGCCGTTTCGTGCTGACGACCTTGAGAATCTGGTGTTAAAGGCCCAACAGATAACAGCTAAAAGGTGGGAGCAGGTACCCTGTGAAAAGAGAGAGCACAGGGAGGAACCAACGATTGTCGGCAAGAGCCAGGCCATGCAAGAGCTTATTGCTACCATAAGGCGCGTTGCACCCACCACCAGCACCGTGCTCGTTACCGGAGAGAGCGGGACCGGTAAAGAATTGGTTGCCCGTACAATACATAATCGCAGTCTGCGGGCTGATAATGACTATGTCCCTGTGGAGTGTTCGTCCCTAGTCGAGTCCCTGGTAGAAAGCGAACTATTCGGCCACGTCAAGGGGGCCTTCACGAACGCACACGAGACCAAAAACGGGCTATTTGAACTGGCAAACCACGGAACCTTCTTTTTTGATGAAATAAGCAACCTCGGCCTGAACACCCAGGCCAAGCTCCTCAGGGTGATCCAGGAGCGTGAATTCATGAAGGTGGGGAGCCGGAAACGAAGGAGGCTGGATATCCGTATCCTCGCCGCATCAAATCGCGACCTGAGGAAGGAGGTTGAAAAAGGCGCCTTTCGGGAAGATCTCTATTACCGGCTCAATGTTGTGCCTATTCACCTGCTGCCGCTGAGGGAACGTCCCGAGGATATTGGCTTACTCGTGGAACATTTCCTCAAAAAATACAACCATAAATGCAATTGCAATGTTCGGGGTATTTCGGAGAAGGCCCTGGAGATGCTCATCTCTTATTCCTGGCCGGGGAACGTTCGCGAGCTGGAGCACCTGGTTGAGCGCGTCCTTGTGCTGGAAAACTGTGACGTAATCCGGCCTGAGCATCTTCCGCCCTTTATCACGCAAAGGCAGGGAGAGTTTCAGGTCTTTTCTAACAACGGCCTGTCTTTACAAGAGGTGGAAAAGAGATACATCCAATTCGTCCTTCACCGCACCAACGGCAGACGTCAGCAGGCTGCCGACATACTGGGGATCAACCGCAAGACCCTCGCTGCCAAGATCAAGAAGTACGTGTTACGGGTAAAGTCGTGATGGGGGTGATGGAATACTGGAGTGTTGGAATCACAAGGTATCAACCAATGTTTACGCTGCATTTCGTAACCTCTTGAAATTCCATGCAGGGGGACAGGAGATCTGAAGTTATGGGCCTTTTGTGTTTTTGGGGCAACTGAAGGAGGTTCCAGTGGCTAAGGAACCAACATATGAAGAATTGGAACGAGTGAAGAATTGGAACGAGGCCTCAAAGAGTTAGAGAAAGAAACGGTTGAGCGCAAATGGGCCGAGGAGAGGATAGAACACCTCAATGCCGCGCTTCTGGCTATCCTCAACGTCAACAAACTCATTACAAGAGAAAAGGACCGGGGTGTGCTGCTAAGAGGCGTTTGCCACAGCCTCATTGAGACACGCGGCTATCATAACGCCTGGATTGCCCTCATTGATGAGTCCGGGGAGCTCGCTACAGCGGTCGAAGCCGGTTTGGGCAATTACTTCCTGCCAATGTTCGAGCGCCTGAATCGTGGTGAGTTGACGGAATGCGCGCAGAAGACACTTCGAGAAACAGGGGTTATTGTAGTTGAAGACCCGTATTCCACATGCAGCGACTGTCCTTTAGCCGAGAAGTACTCTGGCAGGGGGGCAATGACCAAGCGGTTGAAATACGGGAGGAAGGTTTATGGTCTGTTAAGTACCTCCATCCCTGGAGATCTTGTCACAGACGAGGAAGAGCAAGCCTTGTTTGAAGGGGTTGCAGGGGACATTGCTTTTGCTCTTCATTCCATTGAATTGGAGGAGGAGCGCAAGCGGGCCGAGGAGACTCTACGAAAAAGAGAAGTGGAGCTGGAGGCCCAGTCGCATCATTTAAGAGAAGCTAACATAGCCTTGAAGGTTTTGATGAAACAGAGTGAAAACGACAAGAGCGATCTTGAAGAAAACGTGTTATCCAATGTGAAACAATTGGTCACTCCGCACCTTCAAAGACTGAAAATGAGCCGATTGGATACCACTCAAGAAACCCTGGTCAATATCGTCGAATCAAATTTAGACAACATTGTCTCTCAGTTTGCTGGTAAATTGACGTCGAAATCCATTGGTCTAACTACAACGGAACTTCGAGTTGCCGATCTTGTCAAGGAGGGTAGAACGAACAAGGAAATTGCAGAATTGTTGTGTCTTGCCGAGAACACAATCATATCCCACCGATTCCACATACGCAGTAAGCTTGGCTTGAAGAACAAGAAGATCAACCTGATGTCCCACCTCCTGTCTCTCGCCGGGTAGTGTAATTTTATCACCATAATATCACTATCCTTTCATATTGACACTTGAACTGCCCAAGTCTAAGAATAATCAGACGTCTCCTGAATAGTAACAATCCCACTTTCTTTCTTTGGAGGCAACCGATGCTTGAGCAGTATTTTGGGGTGGGCGCAAAAAAAGGCGCAGGTTTTTTGGTTCTCGTGCTTGGTACGGCGGCAATCGTTACCGGTATCTACTCCGGCATCTTTGGATTTGACAGATGGCAGAACGAGATGCAGAGGGCTTCTGATCTCATGATGGTAGCCACTGTCGCTCCACAGGCTCCGGTTGTCCCGGCCCCTAGCGGTTTTGGGATGGCCGGACAATACGTTTGCCCGCGAGACGGCGCCGTAGGACTGCCCAACTTTGACGCGGCCGGTGTCCCACATTGCCCGGTGTGCGGCCAGGTGATGAATTTCCACAACGCGCTAACCGGGAACATGACCTTGGCCGCAGGGTTTGGTTGACCTCCCGCAGTAGGCCCGGGAGGCATGCAAAACAACATGGCATTGGCCGCAGAACCTGGCTGACCACCCCCTGCAAGCCCGGTGGGCGTGCAAAATAACATGACATTAGCTGCAGGTGGGTGACCGCCTTCAGCAGGCCTGGGAGGCCGGCGAGGTGGTTTTCGTTTTGGTGCGCTTACTACTCCGGGAGGACAAGGGGCAGCGCCATGACCGGGTGGATAGAGACAGGCGGGGCCTGTCTGAGTAGAAGCAATTTCAAAGCCTGCGAAGAGGCAAACGGATTACGGGTTAATTTGTAACAATTAGGGGAAATATTTCCCCTCGAAAGGAAATAGCCAACTCAACCAGGAAGTTCCGTTTTATCATATCCCCCTGCCGGGGTATTTCGCCCGGTCCCATCCACCCACATTATTCTTACCTCATTCTTACCTCCAACCATAACCTTAGGCAATTACACATAATATGCGATTTTGCCGGCAGATGGCACAGGAGTTGCTGTAGTTTCTGTAACCATTTCTGTAACCATTTTTGTTTTGTCGCTATTGACAACGGACCACGAACACACTTCGTACCATGAAAATGAAAAAGAAAATGGTAGTCATAGCCGAACAGGCCTCAGACCTTACAGCCACCCTTCTTCCGTGGCTGACAGAAAGGGGATACCGGTTTCAGGCTGTTGACGACATGGAGGATATCGTCGCTTCCCTCATCTCAAGGAACAGGATCTCGGTCTTGTTGTTGGATGATACTGTCAGTAACGGCTCTATTTGTGACGATATCGCGATAGTAAAAAGGATGTTCGGCGATGTGCCGATCATCGTCACCACAAAACAAAATGATGCTGAAAAAGAGAAGTATATCAGAAAACTGGGGGTTTTTTATTACCACGTCAAGGCTTGTGGAGTGAATGACCTGAAAGCCGCCATCTCATGTGCCATGCAGGATGCAGTTGAAAGTTACCTGTCTTATGGGCAGGTACGGGGGGGGGGTAAAGAGATGGCAACGCACATCTTACGGAGGAAACCATGCTGCACATCATCTTAGGATTATTCTTTATCGCCTTGGGGATCTGGGGACTTTTTGATGAGTATTACTATGTGGCGGATTTTATCAAGGGAGGCCTCCCCATTTTCTTGATGTTGTCAGGCCTCTTAGCCACTTTAGCCGGATTTGTTCCGCCAAGAGAAAAGGAGGAATCAGATGGTTAAGGATGAACATATGGAACATGAGTTTGAGGAAGAAGAGATCGAGGAGGAGATCAGCCGGCCACGTAAGGCCAGGGCAGGCAGAAAAAAGAAGAAAAAGTCTGCCAGGCCCAAGGGCGGGGAAGCATCGCAGCCTTCTACTATCTTTTACTTGCATTCGCTCATGCTGTTTGGCGGACGGTTGTTAGGCGGGGTGCTCGATTTTTATAATAGCCTTTTTGATCTTACCCCTCGTGATAAGACCAAGATCTACCGGAACATAAGTTCCCATTATGCCAAGAAAGGTCAGCATGAAAAGGGCTTGCATTATCTGAAGGAATGGACCCGGCTTGATCCTACCAACCCGGATGCCCACTACCAACTGGGCATAGCCTTGGCATCATCCGGAAACTCGAAGGGTGCAATCCGGGCATTCGACAAGGTTTTGAAGTTGAAGCCGGATCACAAAGGGGCCATGTATCGCAGGAGTCGTGTCTATTTAAAGCTCAAGGATTATAAAGAAGCCACTGAAGGACTGGAGCAACTCCTGAAACTGGTTCCAAACAATCCCAATGCCTTTTACCTTTTGGGGATAGCCTATGACCGGATGGATGAAATAGACAAATCGGTTGAAGCCTTACAAAAGGCTGTTGAGCTTGAACCTGAAGAGATCAAATATCATCAGCACCTTGGCTTTCTCTATGAACGCAAGGAGGATCACAAGCAGGCTGCCAAGTGTTTTTCCAGGGTCATGGAGCTTGAGCGTGAACAGGAAGAGGAAGAGTATTAGTCCGTTGGTTGTGAAGTTGGTGTTTTTTCTGGCAGTGACTCAAGCCCAACCCGTGATACAGGCAAATGCCCGGAACATCTATTATGAAAATACCATAAAAGATATCATCCGGACTGATTGCTCAAGATGTCATTCAGGGCCAACCAGAAATTTGATGGACTACGACAGCCTGAAAGCCTATGCAAACAGCGGCCTGCTGGCAACAATGGTTCAAGGCCCCATGAGGCGTTTTGCCGGAAATGATGCCCAGACCATCTTGCAATGGATACAAGATGGCGCTCCCGAGAAGCCGTCCGCCGCTCAGGCACAGTTTACCAATACGCCGGGATGCATGCAGGGGGTGCCTCCGGCTAATGCTGGGAATGGTCAAATAACATACAACAACACCATAAAACATATTCTGGCCAAGGATTGTCTTCGGTGCCATTCCGGTCCTTTTCGTAATTTGACCACGTACAAAAATGTCAAGTTGTATGTGGACAATGGGTTATTAAAGACCCTTGTGCGGATGGGAGGGCCCATGCACAGGTTTGCCGGTCCTGACGCCCGGCAAATCATTATCTGGATCAATAATGGAGCACCACAGTAAGGCAGAAAATCAAAAAAAGAATCACGAAAGCACGAAAGTACGAAAGCACGAAAGAGGCTGACACAATGGGTAAGCTGCACTTCAAGCAGATCAACCCAACTACAGGGCCGGGGCGTCAGTTGAATTGTCTGAAGATGGAGTCATTTTGATTGTCAAAAAGAGATAAAATGATTTTTCGTGTTTTCGTACTTTCGTGTTTTGCGGCTTTTCGCCTTGAGAAAACGCGTGATTGTCTTTTAAACTTTAACTTTAGTCACTTCGAAAGGATGTGAGCTAAAATGAGAAAGAATCATATCATCGGAGGGTTGATCGTTTTTGGCTTAGGCCTGTTCTTGGTCTATCTTTACAGTGCCTACATCGTTGAATTCATAAAAGGGGCCGTGCAGCCTATCCTCGTTCTTTTCGGTCTTGTGGCCTTGGCGGCAGGTATTTTTGGTAGCAAGACCTTTAAAAAAATAAATTTTATAGTGGCTGCCATGTTTCTCTTTCTCGGCCTTTACGGTCTTTATGATGAGTACTATGCAGTGGCCGATTTTTTTAATGGCCTTTTCCCGCCCCTCCTTGTTGTCGTTGGTTTGGTCTCTGTGGTTCATGGGATCAGGAAATTAACATGATGTAGAAAGGGGTCAGGAGCCAGAATTCAGAATGAGAAAAGATAATGTCACGACCGTCATACAAAGAGCCTATGGAAGAAGGTATCGCCTGGATTCCTCCGATATGGTTTCAAGACCCCGGTATTATCTGTCCAGGGTTGAACCAATCCTGGCTTTGATAAAACAAAAAAGGTTCAAGATTATTACTATCCTTATTCTCGCATTAGTGGCAGGCGGCAGCATCTATTATTACAACCTCCTTGTCTCAACCGAACAGGATGTCTTGGCATCAAAGGGTAAAGTTCACGCCTTATTGCAAAGGCGAAACGATATCTCCATAAACCTTTCAAAGGCCGTGTTTGATTATTCGAGGCATGAGCGTGGCGTTTTTACGGCGGTTGTGGCTTTGCGCTCAATCTTGTCTGAGAAAGGGATAACAGATTCAAAACTGGAAGAACTTTTAAATAACTTTGAGAAAAAGGGGCTGGAGGACTCCGGTAAAGCCGGAGAAATGGCAGTAGGGTTAGATCCGGTATCTGCATTGAGCCGCTTGCTTGCCATTGCCGAACAGTACCCGGACCTGAAGCTGTCGTCCAATTTTCTAAGTCTTATGACGGCGCTGGTCGAGGTGGAAAAGGACCTGGCCGGGGAAAGGATCAAATACAATGATGCGGCCAATGTATACACTACCAATATGGCCAAATTTCCGATCAATATGTACGCGTGGATATTTGGCTTTGAGCTGCAACCTTACTTTGAGGCTACGGATGAGGCAAAGAGGCTTAAACCGATTGACTACTGAGATTGACTATTGATGAATTCCTAACCGGACAAGCCGGAACCAAAAAACAACTTTTTCGTGTCGGTGTCCGTTCCCCGTGTCCGAAAGAACGAAATCTACAGACACGAAACACGGACACAGACACGTTGCATTAATATTTCTGTCGTGATTGTCCTTTGAGATTTTCTGCCAGAAAAAACACAAGAACTAGGTAACAAATAACGAAATGAGAACAGGCACATATAATTTGCAACTACTTGGCCAGGGGCCGCTCAAGAGAAAGGCCGTTTTCATCGGTGCTTTCTTGTTGCTGGCAGTCATATATGCCTACAACTCCGATTACAACCTGGCAACCGGTACAGGTAACCTGAGCATGGCCCTTTTCCTTGGCGCAAATGTCTACTTCCCGGCCAAAAGGATACGTCTCCATTACAGCCTGAGAAATGTACAGCCATATTTTAACAAGCTCATTGTCTATCATATCTGGCTGAATACCACTGCCTTTATAGTCGCATGTATACATTGCTATGTGTCTCTTTGGTCCAACAACTGGTTGATAGCGGCCCTGTTTATCATGGGCTGGCTCACAGTGGGCGGCTTCTTGATGTGGATTAAGTATCCACCTGCAAAGGTGAAGAAAGGAGTGTATCTCCTGCATACCCAGCAGGTGCTCTTTTTTGTAATGGTCTTTGCGATGTTGAAAGGACATTATGTGTTTTAGTTAAAGGTAATTTCCACCATGCATATTCTGAAAATCTTTGGAATTTTGATGATCATTTTTGTTTCAGCTATTGGTGGCTACCTGTTTGTAAGCGTCTCAAAGCTGGAAAAAGAGATAGAAGCCGAGGGCCGAGACCAGGGAGAGGAATGAAATACGCCGCGTGTGAAAAATGTGCCAGGTCAGTCGGCATGGTCAATGTTGTCGGCAACATATCCATGATCTTAATAAAAGGTTACATGGGTGTTGTCGGCGGAAGCAAGGGCCTTATTGCAGATGCCATTCATTCATGCGCTGATCTGCTTGCCACCGTCGTTATGATTATCGGTCTTAAGATTTCCGGCAGGGAAAAGGATGACGATTATCCTTATGGCTATGGAAAGGCCGAGTACCTGGTTGCCATAGTAATCTACTTGTTCTTATTCGTGATCGCGCTTTACATACTTTATGACGGTGCAATGGCTATTATCGAGGGGCGCCAGGTTGTCCCCTGCATGTCAGCGGCCTGGGGCGCCATTTTTTCCATAGCGATTAATGAGCTCATGTTTCGCCAGAGTGTCTGTGCGGGCACCCAGATAAACAGCCCGTCCATGGTGGCCAAGGCATGGGAAAGCCGCTCCGATGTCCTGTCTTCCATAGCGGTGTTGATCGGCATAATTGGAGCAAAGATGGGATTTCATTTCATGGATCCCCTGGCAGCCATAGCCGTTGGCATCATTATCATCAAGATATGTATTGAGATGGTCAAGGACGCCACATTAAATCTTATGGATAGGATGCCGGAAGAAGAAGATGTCATGGAGCAGGTTAGAGGCGCACTGGCCAGGGTAAAAGATATAGCGGGCATTAAGGATATCCATGCCAGAGAGGTGGGACCGTCACTTGAATTTGAAGTTTGGCTCAATGTCCAGGAACATATTACCGTGTCTCATGGCGAAAGAATAAAGAGAGAGGCAAAGAAGGCGATTAAAAAAGTGATGGAAAAAGAATCATTTGTCAGGGTGAGGCTGTTTCCGGTTGAGGTTGTTCTATGAAAAAAGTTGAGTATGAATTCTGTATGACACAGTTTAAACCGGCTATTGCGGGACTGGCCATTCTCGTTGTTCTGGTCCTTGGCTGGACAGGTTGGCACTGTACCCGGAGGGCGGAGAGAAACGCGAATCTTTTATTTGCTGCGACCACCGCTCCTGTTGCCCCTCCCATAGGCGTCAAGGACAAGATGCTTCATCCCTACTGGGGAAACTGCAGCAAGTGCCATGTCACTGTTGGCGCCGGGAAACCAATATCAAAGGTCATGGCCGGGCCGCCCATAGCTATCAAAGATAAGATGCCTCACAAATACTGGGGCAATTGCCTCCTGTGCCATAAAGTGGTTGACGGCATTAAGGCTCAAAGCAAGCCACAGCCCAAAGCAGCGGCAGCGAACAGATTGACCGCCCGGAGCCTTGGTCTGAAGCTTCAGACTGTTACGGCTGCTATGATGCAAAAGTTAGGGCTTGCAAATGAAGATGGCGCCCTGGTCGTGGACGTGGCGCCCAATTCGATTGCGGCCCGGGCCGGGCTTAGACGCGGGGACGAGATTATCCGGATGGGGAAGACCCGCATTGAGTCCACAAACGGCTTTCAGGCCGCCCTGAACAAGTTCAAGCCGGGAAGCAAAGTGAAGATGAACATTTACCGCGGGAACAAAAGGCGAAATTTGTTTGTAACGCTTCCACAAGGCCTTGAGGGCGGCCTCCCGGCAGCCGCCACAGCCCCTATGACCCAGAATCAAGTGGAGACACTGGCAGAGCAGCTTGGGGTTCCAAAGACCCAGCAGGACGTGGCCCGCGCCCTACAGAGGCAAAAGCAGGCCCGGGCAGCCGCCGCGGTCACACCTCCGATGACCCAGAACCAGGTGGAGACACTGGCAGAGCAGCTTGGGGTTCCAAAGACACAGCAGGACGTGGCCCGCGCCCTACAGAGGCAGAAGCAGGCCCGGGCAGTAGCGAATCTCAACTACGGCAAGGTGGCAGTGGGAGCTATGGGGCCAGGCCCTGGGTACCAGGTCCCCCATCAGTTTGGGGCAAGCCCTTATTTTGTGGTCTTTGATCCATCTCAGAACACTTACAATGTTGTCGCCAATCCAAACGCCAATGACGCGACAGGAAGAGGAGTACAGACAGGACAATATATTGTGGATATGGGTGTTAGCAATATCATTGCCGGCAGCTTTAATCAGAATGCCCTCAACACCCTTCGTACTTTGAGGGTAAATGCCTATGCGGGTGTGACCGGTTCGGCACAAAGCGCCATTTCAGGCTATTTGGCAGGGCAACTGATTCCCGTGAATACGAACCCAAACGCGCAGGCGGCGGCGCCCCGTGTGTATTACCCCCAGGGGCAGGGCACACGACAGGTGCAAACGATCTACTAGGCGCGTAGTTATGAAATTGATAATTTTTATGGCAGAGAATTTAAAAGATAATCACGATAGAAATATACATGCAAACGTGTCCGTGTCCGTGTTTCGTGTCCGTAGATCTTGTTTTTTCGGACACGGGGAACGGACACCGACACGAAAGATTCTTTATTTGATTCCGGCTTGTCCGGATTAGAGCTTTGAGGGAACTAGGGTCATGAAAAAAAATATGATTTGGCTGGGTCCTATCACCGTGCTGGCCTTTGTGGCCGTTCTGACCGTGATGTACGGATGGGTCGGCAGTATCAATAGCATTGGCCATGAAACACGCGAGACGCCGGAGGTGAGTCCGGCAAACCAGGTTCAGCCGCGACCGGATAACCGGGCAGACAGGCGGGCCGGCCGGCAGGGACAGGGGGGGCAATTGGTCCATCACGGCCGATTCCCTGCCGGAATCGGCAATGGTCAGATCCAGTTGATCAATAACCCAACCTTTCCGGCGGGTATAGGCAATCAGCAGATCCAATTGATAAACAACACCACGTTCCCGGCCGGAATCGGCAATGGTCAGATTCAGCTCATCAATCAAAACAACCCGGCTCAACCGTTCCTGGGGCTCAACCTGAGCGAGGTGAACGAGGTTGTGGCCAAAGAGTTGAAGCTTCCTGCGGGGACAGGCGTTTATGTTAATAAGGTGGTTGCCATGTCCCCGGGCCAGAAAGCAGGCATTAAGACAGGTGATGTCATCTTAAAGTGTGCCCACAAAACAGTTAATACGCCTGAACAGGTAGGACAGATCCTGGCGGGCAAGAAGGCCGGAGATGTTATTAAGGTCGTGGTTAACCGGAACGGGGGAAAGAAATCGTTTCATGTGAAGCTTGAGAATGCACCCATGGGCCTTGACGTGGGAGCGATCCAGAACCCCACATGGATGGGGGCCGACATCCAGGATATAGATACGGTCATGAAGATTCAGTTCAATCTTCCTGATAATCGGGGTGTGATTGTAAGTCATGTGGCCCAAAATTCGCCGGCACAGGCGGCCGGTCTAAGGACTGGTGACATGATAAGACGGTTCGGAGGCACAAGATTACAGGACGTAAAACAATTGCAGTCTTTGATTTTGGGCAGCCGGCCCGGGCAGCAGGTTCGGCTCACCATACTTAGAAATGGCCGGCATCTGGCCCTGGACGTGATCCCCGGACATAAACCCCTGGGTAGCGCAACACCGAATATACCCTTTATCGCCCCTGCTGATATGGCGATTGAGGGGAGCTGGATCGGTATGGACGTAACCGAAGCCTCGGCAAATGATGTGGCTGCCCTTGGCCTGCCTGCGGGTACCAGGGGGATATTGGTGAATGATGTGGAAAGCCCGCCGGCCACCATGGTGGGCTTTCAGACAGGTGATGTAATCATGGCCGTCAACGGGAGCCCCACCCCGGATATGAAGCAGTTTGTGGCTGCCTCAAAGAAACAGTCCGGTGCGGTCGTTGACATAATCAGAGGCAACAAGCACCTTTTCATATCTGTTCCTCCTCCCGGCTTCACCCTACAGGGGACACAGTTAAATACAGGCGTTAACAATAAGTTCAGGCAGGTGGCCATGGCCGGCCCAATAAGGGGACGTCTGGGCATATTTGCATCAGGGCCGGATCTGAATTCTCCTGTGGTGGGAAACACAACAAATCTGCCGTATCTCATTCTGGTGGATCTCAGCAACAATTCTTATGCAGTCATGGACCCGAATAGCCTGAATTCCCTGCCTCAGGTCCTTCAGCAACACAAGGTAACGGGTCTTGTCTGCGCAAATATCTCGGGGCCGACTGCCGCAACTCTCGCTTCAAGGGGGGTTGTTATTTACAGCGGGGTGGTTGGAACGGCAGGGGATGCTATACACCTGTATGAGACAAATCGATTAATAGCAATGAAAGGGTTGTAGGTTTAACTCGGAAAGATGGAACAAGAAATCTATCACGAAAACACGAAAGTACGAAAGCACGAAAAACAAAGGGGTTTATTGCGGGTTTCTTTCGTGTCTTCGTACTTTCGTGTTTTCGTGATTAGTTTTTTCTCTTCAAACCTTCGTATGAAGAAGGACTCCTATTGCTACAGGGCTGAATGCAGGTGAAAAAATGGGCACCCTTTTTACTGCTATTGTTGGCATGGCATGGCATAGACATCGCCCATGGCGCAGTCAACGAACCAGCACTCCAGCAGATGCAGGAGAGCATAAACCAGGCGGTAGCTTTGGTGCGGCCGTCAGTGGTCAGTATAAAGGCCCAAAAGAAGAAGATGACAGAGGCCGGCGCAGGCCAGGGATTTATCTGGTATGAAAGTATCGGATCAGGTTTTTTTGTGGATGAACGGGGCTTTATCATTACCAATTATCATGTTGTGGAAGGCGCTGAAAATATTACGGCAACCCTCTGGCGTTCGCAACAGAACAAATTTTCAGCACGGGTGGTGCATGCAGACAAATCTCTTGACCTCACGGTGCTCAAGATTGACGGCAATGAACGCTTTACGCCTGCCGAACTGGGCAATTCCGACAGGATTGAGGCAGGAGATTGGGTCATAAGCGTTGGAAGCCCTTTCGGGTTTGAACACAGCGCCACCCTTGGGATAGTGAGCGATTTACACAGGGACCTGATGATTGGTGCTATATCCTATAAAGATATGATTCAGACGGACGCGGTTATCAATCAGGGCAACAGCGGAGGCCCTCTTATCGACATATACGGTAGAGTGCTGGGTGTGGGGACTGCCATTTATGCACCAAAGGGGACCTATACCGGTCTTGGTTTTGCCATTCCAATCAACAGGGCAAAACATTTTTTTACCCGCGTGACCGGCGCCGTGAAGGCGGCGCTCACAGCGCCCGCAGGTGAAGGCAAAGAGCCTGTCAACCTGAACAAGACGATGCCCAATGACGCCATCCACAAAAAATTTGCGGATTGCACCACATGCCATACCATTTCTCAAAAAAGCGTGATCAGTATGAAGGCTGCGATGCCTCATCCTATGGTGGGCGCCTGTGACACCTGCCACATTATGGCGAAAGATCCTGTAGCCGGGAAGGGGCCTGTAACCGTGGCCGCGGTCTGGCCTGTTTCGCCACCAGCCGGTCCCGACCGGGGATTTGCCGACCTTTTCAATAATATTATTCTCAAGTTAACCCTGATTACCCTGGTGGCCTCCATTGTTTTCACCATGTTAGGGGTAGGGGGCGGTTTTCTCTATGTCCCGATACTACTCTCCTGCGGAATTGATTTTCATACAGCCGCCACAACCAGCCTGCTGATGTTGACCACCGCCCAGATATCAGCACTGTATATCTTTTACAGATCCGGTCTGGTGGACTTGAAACTGGTCATGATGCTGGAATTACCAACCATGATCGGCGCCTTTACCGGCGGGGTGTTTTCAGAACATTTTAACGTGGCCCTGTTGGCAATCATGTTCTCCTGCTCCCTGTTTCTGGCCAGTTATGTCATGCTCCAGGATGAGGTTCAACTGGAAGGGCTTGGGAAAAGATTTAGCATGAGTCCCTGGAGATGGGATCGTGAATTTGGAGGATATGCCTACAGTGTGGACATGATAGTGGCCTTCCCCCTGACGTTTGCGGTGGGGTTCATGGGGGGGTTGCTGGGTCTTGGCGGGGCTTTCTTGATCATTCCGATAATGGTCGTGTTGTTTGACGTTCCCATGAGAGTCGCCGTGGCCACCTCTTCTTTAATGGTTCCTATTACAGGGTTTGCAGGCTTCCTGGGGCACAGTGTTTTGGGACACTTTGAACCTAAATTGGCCCTGCCTCTTTGTGTAATCGCGATAATCGGCGCCCAGATAGGATCGAGGATGTCTTTAAGAACCGAAAGCAATCTGCTTCGGTTTGTGTTTGCTTTTGTCTTGGGTCTGGTTGGTTTGTGGATGATCTTTAGGGTTTTCTGGGGATAGATGAAAAAGAACAAAAACTTCAAGATAAATAATCTTTTGTGGCCTGCAGCCGCCCTTTTGGTCCTAGTCATCGGGGCGATCTGGACCAATGCCGGGGTGGTTGAGCATGCACCAACACAAATCAGGCCACAGGGCTATTTGCCGGCCCCAACCAACAGCCGGTTGCCTTCCGGACAACAAGGGGACACGGCATCACCACGCACGGCCCTGATGATGCAGGAAGGGATCAGCAAAGTGGTCTCAATAGTCAGACCCGCGGTTGTGGGCGTGTCAAAAGCACCTGCGGGTCAGATCCCTGCCGGAACCGGATTGACATACCTTCAGCCCTATTCCGGAAGCAAAGGCGTTGTCGGCTCCGGGGTCATTATCGACCGAAGGGGTTACATACTCACGACCTTTCAGACCGTGGGCACTGCAAACGTGGTTCAGGTAACACTGTTTTCCGGCGGCAGACGACAATATCAGGCGGACGTGATAGGCGTTGATCCGAATACGGATCTTGTTCTTCTCAAGATACGTGCTCAAGAGATCTTTCCGGCGATCATCCTGGGTAATTCCGATTTGATAGAGGTCGGCGATCTTGTGCTTTCCATTGGGAGCCCGTTCGGCTTTTCCAGAACCGTGACCATGGGGATTGTGAGCAGCAACAGGCGCAGGCTGAACATAGATGGCGCCAGGTATCCGGACATGATTCAAACGGATGCGGCCATCAATGAGGGAAATGACGGTGGGCCGCTTGTCAACATCAAGGGAGATGTGATCGGTATCAACATGGCCTGCTATATGCCGGATAACCATTATTCAGGGATAGGTTTTGCCGTTCCCATAAACGATGCGCTGGAGTTCATCAATGCCAGATTGGGGGCTTAAATGACTACCAGATATATCGTCGTATTAAGCTTGGTCATCGTTCTGATTTTGTTTGGAACCGTTACAGGCGATTTTGTCGAGACATGGCGAAACGGCGCCACTCTCTGAACATCCTGTATCGGGTTAGGGTAACCCGTGAGATAATGCTGGGAGTCATGCGATTACTTATTTTTTGGCAGAAAATTTAAAAAACAATCACGACAGAAATATTAATGCAACGTGCCCGTGCCCGTGTTTCGTGTCCGTAGATTTTGTTCTTCCTGTCTGCCGATAGGCAGGTCGG
>JABXJX010000136.1 GCA_013375375.1 Desulfobacterales bacterium
CCTGCCGAGCTTGTAGTAGTATTTTATTCTGTGCCGCCTTGCCCACTCGTCGAGGCGTTTGTGAAGCTCCGCGCTTTTGATGTCCTTGGCCGGCTGAAAGTGGTCAGGCGTTACGACGATTTTTTCCCGGTCAAATACCTTGTCCATTCTCTTCTCGACCAGCATCGAGATAGCCGGCGGGGTGGTTACATCCACACACATAACGATGTCGAGCCTTGCATCGATAAGCTCACCCGGCGTCACTTTTTCTTTCCCAGACGCCTTCGCCAAAATTTTCTCCGTTAAGGTCATACTCATATTTGTTTCCTCATAACCTTTCGTTCCTTTACCTCACCTTATCTTGTCTCGATCTTGTTCCTGTTTTTGCTTTGTAATTTTACATTTTGATTTTTGCTGTTTGATATTTGATTTTCCTGTTCATCCAGCATCCACTAACCAATTCTCTAATCCACCAATTCTCTAATTCTCCAATTAACTAATCCTCTAATTTTTCAAGCCACCCTTCCACCTTCTCAACCTTATGTGGCATCCCGATTTTCTTAAATAATCCCACCGCCTTCTCCCAGTACTCCCGCGCCTTCTCAACATCCCCCCGCTCCTCATAAATCAGCCCTAAATTGCCGTACGAATTTGCCATCCCCTCCAAATGTCCAAGCTTCTTCTCAATCTCTAATGACTTTTTATGCATCTCCTCGGCCTTATCTAAGTCACCCCGCGTTTTATAGACAAGCCCTAAATTGCCGTACGAATTTGCCATCCCCTCTTGCAAGCCAACTCTCTCCTTAATCTCAAGTGATTTTTTGTGCATCTCTTCGGCCTTATCTAATTCACCTTGCTTTTGATAAACAATCCCTAAATTGCCGTATTGATTTGCCGTCAATTGCACCATCCCTTGCGCTTCGCTAATTTGCAGAGACTTTACGTACATCTCCTCGGCCTTATCTAATTCACCCCTCATGTAGTAGACATTCCCTAAATTGCCGTAATCACTTGCCATTACCTCCTGTAGCTCAAGCTTTTCATCGATTTTCAAGCCCTCACGAAGTATCTCTTCGGCCTTATCTAATTCTCCCCGCCTTCGATAAATCAGCCCTAAATTGCCGTAACGAATCGCCTGCCCCTCAAGTCGACCAATGTCCTTGTCGATATCCAAGGCTTTCCTGTGCATCTCCTCGGCCTTATCTAAGTCACCCCTGTCCATATAAACAATCCCTAAATTGCCGTAATCACTTGCCATTACCTCCTGTAGCTCAAGCTTTTCTGCAATTTCCAGAGACTTTACGTGCATCTCCTCGGCCTTATCTAATTCTCCTCTCGTTCGATAAATAATTCCTAAATTTCCGTACTTTGTGGCAATCCCCTTAAGTTGCCCAAGCTTTTCATCGATTTTCAAGCCCTCACGAAACATCTCCTCGGCCTTATCTGATTCTCCCCTCGTTTGATAAATAATCCCTAAATTGCCTCTCACCATCGCTTCTTCCTCCGATTCTTTTTCAGCAAAATTCAACGCCCGCTCGGACAACGCAATCGCTGCATCTAACAGACCAAGGTTAAAGAGAGGTTGTATGCACTCATTCGCAAACGCATAAACAAACGCCTCTTTTCCTTCAGCCGCCAAAACATGCTCCGCTAACCTCATCGCAGCAAGCGCATCCGGCTTGGTTTTGGCTTTCTTGGCCTCCGCAAGTTTCTCCCGATACACCTTCACCGCCCGCCCGTGATATTCCTTCCTCTCATCTTCCCCAATCTGCCCAACTATATAATCCGCCAATATCGCATGATATATCCGCCTACCTTCCCCTTCTTCCCGCAGCAATCCACGAAGATATTTGTCCGCTAACAAATGTTGTCTTGTATCCGATTCAAGTTCACCTACCGCCTCCACAACACCATCGGGAACTCCTACTTCAAGTATCGCGTATCCCTTGAATAGCCGAATAGCATCTTCACTTCTATTACTCACTTCTTTCCACTGAACCGCTGCAAACTTTGTCGGCTCCGGCTTTTCCGGTAGCTCCTCCAACTTTATCCCTCCCTCTATCAAATCTAGGGCTGCTCCAAGAGCGTAAGGATGACCCTTATACCGGCTCAACACCTTACGGACCTCTGTAACCGTACATTTGAGACCTTTACCACGTAGAGTCAGCAATTCATCAACCGCTTCTTCTTCAAGCACTCCTATCCTCTCCCCCGGAATACGAACTACATTATCCAGAACTTCAAATGTCTCACTACCTACGAGCACATCCTCCGGCCGTTGCGCAAAAACGAACTTTATCTTCTCCGGCAGCTCTTTGACCACTATCGCCCACGATTGGTCGCTTTTCTCCTGCATATATTTTTCCGGGTCTATAATAAATACCGCCCGACCGTTTTTGGGCATCCGCTTTGAAATCAAACTCAATCTTTCCAAAAACTGCTCCCTCGTATTCTTTGCCGGTTCTCTCCGCAAACTCATCACCAGGTCACCTATGTTGATTACGTTCAGTAAAGCAAGCCACTGTTTTTTTCTTTGTGGAACATCGTCAAAACTCCCCGGCTCTGTACGCGCTGCCTCAAAAGCATTATCCATCATAAGTTCCATTGTAGAATCGACGCTATTCGTTGGCGTTACTTCATACCGCACCCAGCCGCACTTTAGCTCCGGATGGTTCTCAGTAACCTCAGCCATCTTATTTATAAGCCACGTCTTTCCCATCCCCGCCTGGCCGACAACCAAAACGGCCTGCCCCTTCGGGTCCTCAAGGACCTTGCCGAACTGCTCTAATTCCGCCTTCCTTCCAACAAATATCCTCTTTTCAGCCATTGCTCAATCCATAGTCCCGAAATCTATATTTAATCTCCGGCCTGTTTTGAACACCTAATACCAAATAGTCAATTAACTAATCACCATCTAACTTTCCTAATCCCATTTTTACATTTTGCTTTGTAATTTTACATTTTGATTTTTAATTTTTGATTTTTAAGTTACAGTTCAGCTTTCACCTGCGGCGGCTGGCCTTTATCCTTTGCCGAGACCATTCTATTGATGGCATCGACGTATGCCTTCGCGCTCGCTTCGATGATATCAGTAGAGATGCCTCTGCCTATGTAGGTTCGGCCGTCCTCTGTGATTCTGACGGTGGCTTCCCCGAGTGCTTCTTTGCCAGCTGTGACGGCTCTGATTGAGTAGTTTTCCAGCTTGGGCGATAGACCGGTCGCTTCTCTTATGGCTTCATAAGCTGCATCCACCGGGCCGTCACCGCAGGCGGCCGCCTGTTTGGTTTCGTCCTTTCTGCGTATTTTGACGCTCGCCGTCGGCAAGGTGCCGGACCCACCGGTAGCATGCAGGTATACCAGTTCGTATGTCGGCTCCGCCAGCACATGAATCTCGTCGCTGATTATGGCCGCAATATCTGCGTCAAAGACCTCCTTTTTCTTGTCTGCAACAGCCAAAAATCGTTCGTATGTCTTGTCCAACTCTTCTTTACTCAATGTATATCCCATCTCTTCAAGACGATGTCGAAGGCCATGACGTCCCGTGCGTGCCGTCAGAACAACACGACTTTCGGCAAGGCCG
>JABXJX010000137.1 GCA_013375375.1 Desulfobacterales bacterium
GGTGAGTATAGGGTCTTTGCGCATATTATCTGCTTTCAATCTTCCAGTTTTTCATCTTCATCAGACGAAACCACTGGTGGATACTTCAATTCCTCTATTTCCCTTTGCAGTTCGTGGATTTTCGCCCTTAGTTTCGACTGCTTGATTAAGCTTATGACCGAAGAAATGACTATCCCCACCAACAGTGAAATCAGTATGATGACAATCAGGGGGACCCGTTGTGTCTCCCAACTCAGGAATTGTAAAGGTACCGGATTGGGATTTTGAACAGTCAACAGAATCAGTACCAATGCAACTAATAAGATGATAACCAGTTGACGCTGCATATATTTTTTCTCCTTTTCCTACCAGCGATAAATCATAACTATGTATATGCTCGACATGAGCAAGAAGATAAGCATCATCGGCAAACCCAGCGAGGCATATTCCTGAAATGTCAGCTTCTTGTACCTGCCGGTGTCTTTATTTGCGGACTTCGGCGAGGTCATCGTTTTGCCTCCTTGTTTTTTTATGAACTTATCAATCATAGTTGCGGTTACGCCGCCGGCAGTAGCTCCAACCAGGGTTCCACTTGACCCGGCGCACACTCCCAGCGAAAGCGCCCACCAATACATATTATGTGGAGCTGCGCTCTTAAACGAGAGCACCACCGGTAGAAACAGGGCCGTCGTTGGCCCGGCGTTCAGGAAACAAGTAACAAATGCTCCGGCCCACATCAACAACAGGCACAAAATTAGGAGATTTCCAAAAGAAAGATGCACGATAATCTCTGATATATAGTTGAGCGCCCCGGAGGCTTCAGCCGCTCCTACAAGGACAAAAAGACCGGAGAAGAACAGGATATCCCTTATACTGACCTTCTGCAAAAGGCTAAAGGGTTCACATGCTCCAAAGGCCAGGGCGATGATACCACCAGCCAGGGCGATAATCGCCGGCGAGCAATTCAGAGAATCGGAAAGGAGAAATCCCATGGTAACCCCCGCCAGAATCATGAGCCCTCTCCTCAAAGCATCCCGGTTCTTTATGGTCTTGGGTAAGCTGTGTTTTATCGTATGAAAGAATGGGTTATTATTGCCGGCGGTATCGGCGTGATAAGACAATTCCAGGAAATCTGTATCCCACAGCTCGCTATCCTGATTCTCATTCGGTGTTGAGGATTGAAAAGGTGCCCCTCTTGCCAGGGAATTACTGTTATTTGCTCCGAGGCCCCCAAACGTATCTTTTGGTGTTTTGGGAATCCCCACGCGCCTAAACAGGGAAGGCCGGGCAATCCGCAAAAATGCCAGCAGAACAAACAGTTCCAGGAGACAAATGGGGAGCATATAGGAGACGAACTGATAGAAAGGCAAACCTATTTCGGCGCCGATAAGCATGTTGGGGAAATCGCCGACCATAGTGGAGGCCCCACCAAGATTAGAAGCGATAATCATGCTGGTAAGAAAGGGTTTGGGGTCACAATCCAGATACTCGGACAACTTCAAGACCATCGGTGCCATAAGCATAATGGTTGTAAGATTGTTGACCACCAGGGAGAAAGCGTATGTAACCAGGCAGAACAGCCACATTATCCGCCATGTGTTTCCGCCAGTGGCAAGGGTTATCTTTTTGGCCAAGTACTCCAGAGCACCGGCCTCTGCGAGGACGCCGGTAATGAGCTGCATTCCCACAATAAAACAGAGGACATCTATCTTGCTCAGTAATGCAGACACCATTCGGTCTTGGTCATAAAAACCCAGATGGTGGCCGGTTATGGCAATTACTATCGCACCTAACACAAATAAAACAACGCGGTCAAAGACGTTCTTATACACAAAATAGTACATCAGAGAAAAAACCAGTATAACGAGCACAACTTCCGCCAGAGAACCCAGAGAACCGCCGCCGGGCAGAACGTACATGGGTTTATCCCAATAGACAGTTAGATTCTTTTTCCGTCCTTCTCTTAAGACACGCAGTCTAATCTTGTCTGTTTGGCACAACTGCGGCGCCATTTCATCAAAGGTGGGTCTGTCTGTTATTATATTGTCGTTGATGCCCGTGATGACGTCCCCGCGTCTTAAACCAGCGTGCTCTGCCGGAGAATTGTTCTGTATATGGTTGACTATTTCGCCACGCCTTTCCGGCACGGAAAACTGAGCAGCAATCACAGGATTCATCGGCAGCATCTCGGCTCCCAACCAACTGCATACCTGTTCTGCCGGTCCATCAGTCCACTGAGGAATCGGCAATCTTGCCAGGAAATTCTTGCCCTGATTGATTGGAACAGCATAGCTGAAGGAGGAACTATTTGGCGGCTTAACAAAAGGCAGACCAAATCCTATTACTTCTCCTTTGAAGTTGACTAATGGACCACCGGCATTTTCAGAAGTCAGCGATACATCGGTTTGGAGCAAATTCCTATATTTCAATTTGCCGGTGCCTCCAAACACACCTTTCCGCGTTTCGGGAGTGCCATCAACTACCAGAGATTGACGCTGTTTGGTAATCCTGCCGGTTTTTGTTGTTAACTCCCAACCGGAGGGAGTCCTTCTGCCACCGATAGCAATAACGCCGTCTCCTTCTCTGACCTGCTCGAAATCGGCCAGATGTGCAGCTTCAAATCCTTCACTTTCTATTGTGTTGCCTGTATTTGCTTTGAGCAATGTCAGGCGGCTCATCTTATCGGTTGTAACTACGTTTGCGTCGTACTTCTTATCTTTCTGGTCGATTACATAGAGAGATTCGATATCCGGCGTCAAGGTTGCCGAGGTAAGGAGAAACCCACGGGAATCAACAATCAGGCCGCAACCGATTAAGCTGATTTGTGTGTCCAAGTCTTTCTTGATGGCCCACAAGCTGACCACACTGGGTTGAACTTCGGCAAGTGCCGGTTCCGGATTGTTTACCACTCGGGTTTTCAGGGGGCCGGCTGATGGAGAAGTAAACCTCTCCCAGAGGATACAGAGAAGGACTACAAGAAAGAAGACCGATAGAACCGTTATCCAGGATCGGAGCCCCCCAACGCATCTATTCGCGTTTGAGGAACCCCATCTAATATGTTTGGTCCACATACTCATTGCGTTTTTTCTTTTTGTCCTGTGGTATGGGGCTTGCAAGCAATCGTTATGTCTTCTAAATGTTTTATCTCTTGCCGCAGGGCGCTTCTTACCTCACGGACAATAGTGTTACTTTTCTCAACAGTGGTCCTGGGGTTTACCAGGATTTGCAGGTCCGCCAGGTAATGCCGCCCCATGCCGCGGGTTCTCAGGTAACTGATGCCCTTAACACCCGGCACGGCAACAACCAGTTCTCTTATCCGGCTGACATCTTTAGAATCTAAAGGCACATCCATCAATCCATGAAGGTTCTTGCTCAGCAATTCAAATCCGACTTTGCCGACAAGAATCCCGACCAGCAGTGCAGCTAAGGGGTCCAGCGAACGGAATCCAAATTGCGCGCCCAAAACTCCAAAAAAAACGGGCACTGATGACAGGCAATCGGCACGATTATCCCAGGCTTCGGCTTCAATCGCAGCACTGTTTACACGCCTGCCCGCACAGATAGCATACCGGAA
>JABXJX010000018.1:0-10378 GCA_013375375.1 Desulfobacterales bacterium
CACTGCCGTTAACAAGCAGGACGAGATTTGACCTGACTCAAAAAAAGATCCCCCTTGGCTGCCAATGCACTATTTAGCGAGCAAGTCCATGGATGGGTCAAAAAGTTCATACAAAGGAGTGAAAAGGGGTTATTCAAAGGCCTCAAAGGTTCAGTCAAGCTCAAAGGTCGTTTTGAATTCAGGTATAACCACATCCCACCCCAGCTTTTTTTGAATTTTCTTTGCCAGTGCAGCCGACGCATCCGGCTCTCCATGCACAATAAAAGTTTTTAATGGAGGCCGGTTGAATCCAACCAGCCAAGCCAAGATCTCGTTGTAATCTGCATGTGCAGAAAATCCGGATATGCTTTCAATGTTTGCACGTATCGGGACCTGCTGCCCGTGAATCTTTACGGAGGGACCTCCCTCGAGAATGGTTCTGCCTCGCGTGCCTTCCCCTTGATATCCAATGAACAGAACAGTGTCATTCGGATTGGGAAGCCGGTACGCCAGGTGATGAAGAATGCGCCCCCCTGACACCATTCCGCTGGCGGAAATGATAACGGCACGGTTCTTTTCTTCATTGATTGCCCTTGATTCGTCTCTGGTTTTGCAAAATCGAATTTGCTTCGGCTGTAGAATACGCTTTCCGTTCAGTTCTAAAATTCTTGCCCTTAAATCATAATCCGCCTTGCTTCTCTCGAACACAGCCGTAACGTCAATAGCCATAGGGGAATCTACATAGATCGGCAGGGATGGAATTTTTTTTCGCTCTTCCAGTTCCCTTATACTAAACAGAAGCTCCTGGGTGCGCCCGACAGCAAAGGCTGGAATGACCAGGACGCCTCCTCGCTCCACACTTTCGTTAATTACTCGAGCCAGTTCTTCTTCAGGGGAGTTGTTGTCATGAAGACGATTTCCATAAGTTGACTCAAGGATTAAATAATCGACCTCGAATACCTGAACAGGATCGCGTAGTATCGGCCTGGCCGGCCTCCCCACGTCGCCACTAAATACAATTCTTCTGGTTACATTGCCACGCGTGGTTTTTACGTCCACAAAGGAGGAACCCAAGATATGTCCTGCATCCTTAAATTTTACCCTCAGCTTGCCGGTAATGAACAGGTCTTCACCATAATAAACCGGTTCAAAATGGGTCAGGGCCTTTTCGGCATCTTTCACCGTATACAAGGGAAGTGCCGGATGATGTTTGGAAAATTTCCTCTTGTTTGCCCAGTAAGCATCTTCCTCCTGAAGATGACCACTGTCTCGCAACATGATTTCACACAGATCTGCAGTTGCGTATGTACAATGAACTTTGCCGGCAAAGCCATACTTGCAAAACCTAGGCAGGTAACCCGAGTGGTCAATGTGTGCGTGGGTCAGGAAGACCCGATCAATCTCTGTGGGTGATACTGGAAAGGGGTCCCAATTCTTGAGGCGATTTTGTTTGAGTCCCTGAAACAACCCGCAATCGATGAGCAATTTTTTACCCTGGGTTTCCAGAACAAAGCGTGAACCTGTTACGGTGCCGGTGGCACCCAAAAAAGTCAACTTCGGCACATTGCCTCCTTAGTGTGGAACGCGTTCGCTATTGCGGCTCAGAACCTCCGAATTCCTTATAACACTCTTTGATATAATAGTCGGCTTCTTTTGAATGTTTCAATTTCTGCAAATATGAAAGAGCGCTGTTAAAGTCTCTTAGGTTCATGTAACTTATTCCCAAGCACAAGTTCAATTCTTCACTCTCCGGAAAAAGCCCAACCCCTTCAGACAGAATCTTGACAGCCCCTTCAAACTCCTTTGCTTTTTGTTTTATCATTCCCAAACCCAAGTAAGCTCGATAATTCGGATAATAATTCAACGACTTGTGGAACAGTTTTTTAGCAATCTTATCTTTGTCGGCAATAGCCCCAATTCTCGAATAATCGCCATGGCTGAAGGTCATTCCAAGCATTGACAAAAAATCGGAATGCTCTTCATAAAGTTCTTCCTTGTTTATAAGATCCAGCGAGTCAACGAAGCGGCCCATATCCCCGTATAACTCGTTTCTAATCTTCTTTCCAAAGGCAAAAACAGATTCCTGCGATAAATTCGGATCTGTTTCAAAATAGCAAATGCCTTCTATCCTTTTTAGCCAGATATCGTCGGTCTCATTAAACTTCTTCTGAAAGTCCGAGTAGAGCTTTGTGCCCGGATATATCTCAAGGATATACAGCATGGTGATCAAGGGCTTTATTTGATGTATCAAGTCTATCGTATCCTGAATCGTTTCCCAACTTTCCTTTGGAGAGCCGTATATGAAATAGGCACGTGCTATAATTCCGTATTTGTAGGTCAGGGCAAAGGCATTCTTAACTTGATCGGTTTTGACATTTTTGTTCAACAGGCCCCTTATTTTTTCAGAACCACTCTCTATGCCATAGCTTATCTGGGTGCAGCCCGCCTTCCGCATCCAGTATAAAATCTCATCATCAACATAACTAACCCTGGAGATGGCGACCCAGGTAATCTTGAGGCCTTTGTCAAGAATCCCCTTACAAACCTCAATGACCATGTCCTTTTTAATCGTAAAGTTATCGTCTGAAACATAGAAAAAAGTGACGCCTTTGTTGTAAAGCATCTCCAAGTGCCTGACAAAGTTTTCCGGTGAATGAAATCTGATCTTTCGGCCCCAGAACTTCGGGCTGCCGCAAAAAGCGCATTGCCAGGGACATCCTCGTGAAAAAACAAGGTGCTGGTATTTAAAATGCCTTGCCGGTATCGGCAATTCGTCAAGGTTTTTAATCGGAACGGAGGCTTTTGTTTTTATGATCTTTCCGTTTTTTCTAAAGGCTATCCCCTTAATATTCTCAATGTCGTTATAGTCTTCCGTTTCAATTAACTTAACTAAATTTAAAAAAGCATATTCTCCTTCGCCTATGACAACAAAATCTATTTGCGGGAAATGTTTCAAAAAATGTTCCCATAAGAAAGTCGCGGCAACGCCGCCGAAAATGATCTTCACATCAGGATTGATCTCCTTGGCTATTTGAGCGATCTCTATGCCGCCCCAGCGATTTGCGTTTAAAATAGAAAAACCGATTATATCCGGTTTCTTTTCAAGCAGAACATCTGTGATTTTTTGAGGCGTTTTATGGATATTGTACCAATTAAGTATCTCAACATCATAATCATTTTCTTTTAAAACAGCGCCGACATAGTAGAGCCCTATTGGTACCGGCTTGATGTCTTCTTCTTGATACCGGTCATAAAGGGGATAAGGATAGATGAGTAATATTTTCGGAGATAGGGGACGTTGGTAGGTTTTGAAGGTTATCAATGATTATCCCTTTCCTCACGAGCCCTTTGGATCGCCTCCCGTACCGAGGTGTGGGCCAAACCGCAAAGTCGGCCCAGAGCAGTCAGGGATTCTCCTGATTCTTCATGGGCCCGTAAAAAGAACACCCGGCGTGCCCGGCTCACTTTGTGAATCCGGGATCTACTCAAGAGTTGCTTCCGCGAGATCCCCGATTGTTCGCACACTTCGTCCAAAATATCCCCAAGATTACCGTCCTTCCGGGTTCTGGGCTCAGTCTGAGTGTTGAGGATCTCCTCAACGAATGATCCGCTGCCAAGAATCCGCTCGTCTCCGATCTCTCTCTCATCCTTTCTCCGTCGAGCCAAAGCCTCTCGCCCGCCAGCGCTTCGAATGAGTCCGCCACCTTGAAGATCCTCGCGTTCTCCCTGGTCAAACCCTGCTTCAATAAAGTTTCGATATCCTCGGCGCGCTTCACCGGCCCTGCTTCCAAACCATTCCAATACTCCGCCCACATCCTGGCATCCATAGTCGCGGTACCCCATGATTACTGCATGACCACTATAAGGATACCTGTTCAGTTCAGAAAGCCGGCTCATCATTCCGGCCCTGACAGGATTGAGATGAATATAGCGGACCAATTCCAGAAAGTAGGAGTCTTCCTCTACTACAATGCTCTTATACCGGTTCTGGAAAAGATGGCCTTTCCGAGCATAGCGCCGGTTGTGCCACACCGCATACCCGGTCATGAGACGACGCATCATAGTGGCAAGAGTCATCTCGCGAGGTCGCAGAAGCAGGTGGAAGTGGTTCGACATCAGGCACCAGCCAAACAACTGCACCTTACCCTTCGTGACTACATCCGAAAGCCGCCGGAGAAATTCTTCCCTGTCCTTTTTGTTTCGGAAGATCTTCTGGTCCTCTATACCCCGAGCCATCACGTGCTGCAGAATATTTGGCACGTCCAATCTAGCGTTTCTCGGCATGACGATATCCTTAAACTAGTTCTGGGCAAAAGTCAACGTAACCTACAATTCCTACCAACGTCCCCTATTTTTGATTCCCACACTTTTTCTTGACAGGTCTTTTTTTACATGCTATGTTCTAAAATAAAACATTAAAACATAGTGCGGTTTTGGGGGCAGAGAAAGTATTGTTTCAGGTTTAAACATTCAAACGGTAACATCTTCACCACAGAGGCACGGAGGGCGCAGGGGATGAAATTCTTTTCCCTGGCCTGGAGACGGCGGCCATGAAAGAGGAACCATCCGGCTTTGGCGGAGGGAGTTACCCTTAGGCCTGCCACAAGGCTAGTATTGATGCGGTGATCGTAAGATTATTGCCCGCAGGGCAGAGCTGTTTTATCCGATCGCTAACTCCCGATCGGATAAAAAAACAAGTACTCTGTGCTCTCAGCGCCTCTGCGGTGAATAAAAGCTTCAATAATATGCGGGGGTTACCTTGGAGTTGCCATGGACAAACAGGACATTGCAGAGCTGAATATCCTTCAGGAGATCGATTCCGACGGCAAGTCTACCCAGCGTGAACTTGCAAAACGTTCGGGGCTTACCCTCTCCTATCTGAACGTCTATTTGAAAGGGCTGGTCCGCAAAGGGTATGTCTCGGTCAGAGACATGCCCGGACGGCGCCTCTGGTATAATCTCACCCCTGTGGGAATTGCCGAAAAGGCAAAGATGACCCTGGAGTACATGAAATGGTCGCTGGCAAAATATCAAGACATCAGAGACAGGGTCAGGGTCGTCTGCCAAAAATTAAAACAAGAGAATAAGTCAAATATCGTCATTTGCGGTGTTTCAGATGCGGCCGAGATTTTTTACATCGCAACCCTTGAATCCGGTCTCAAAGTGGTGGCGGTTGTTGACGACTCAAGGGCCGGTAAAAAGTGGCTCAATTTTCCGGTAAACGAGGTCGCCTCGTTCAAGAATAACATTTCTTATGATTTTATCATAATCGGCGACATTGATAATTGCTATGAATTGGCCCAACAACTCTCGGACCTGTCCATTTCAGACGACAGGTACCAGGTCTGCACCGGTCAACGCATCAAGGCGGTAACGGTTGTGCAGGTTGTAGAATAGCATCGAGCTTCTGTCGGGTTATCTGAAGGAGGGAAGGGGTCAGCCCTTGACATTGGACAAGCTGTTTAGTAGAATTCTCTTTCAAGAATAAGGAGGAGATATACTTATGGCTCGACCGCTGCGGATTGAATATGAGGGGGCCTTTTACCATGTAACAGCCCGGGGAAATGAGCGAAGAAGGATATATTATTGCAAAGCAGATTATGAAAAATTCAAGACTTATTTGGAAGGAGCGCAGGAAAAGTATGGCTATCTGCTTCACTGTTATGCGCTTATGACCAATCATTACCACCTGATCATAGAGACGCCAGGGGCCAACTTGAGCAGCGTGATGCATTATATTAATGGTTCGTACACTACCTATATTAACATAAAAAAGAAACGTAGCGGCCATCTCTTCCATGGGAGGTACAAAGCCATTCTTGTTGATCGGGACAGCTATTTATTGGAATTAAGCCGTTACTTACACCTTAACCCGGTCAGAGCAAAAATGGTAGAAAAGCCGGAAGATTACCCTTATAGCAGCTATCGTGCATATATCTCCAAGGCCAAAGAAGACCTAGTTTATCGCGATCTCATCCTGGGCATGGTGTCAAATACCAAAAAGGATGCCCTATATAGATACAAAAAATTTGTGGATAGGGCAATTGGAGCAGAGTTAGAGGACCCTTTGAAAAGTGTCTACGGTGGGATGATATTGGGAGGAACAGGGTTCATAAAGGAAGCATTGAGCAAATTAAGGGAGGAGGATTTACACAGGGAGGACATTTCTCACAGAAGGGAGTTGATAGCTGCATACAGGCTTGAAGAAGTCATTGATAGTATCTGTGTGTATTTTGATATACCACGGGATGAACTACCGGGAAACAAGAATAGGGAATATAGAAACATAGCCATCTATCTGCTTAGAAAACATACGGGCCTTACAAATAAGCAGGTAGGCCAACTAGTTGGGAATATAAGCTATTCAGCTGTATCTAAGGCATATCAGAGGTTCTCAGAGAAACTAAAGAAAGACAAGGTGTTAAAGAAGAAGGTTGGAAAGATCGTGTCTAATTTGTCTAATGTCAAGGGCTGACCCCTTCTTTATTGGACCTGTCCATTCCAGACAACAGGTACCAGGTCTGTACCGGTCAACGCATCAAGGCAGTGACGGTTGTGCAGGTTGTAGACTGACTGAGATTTTTTCATTAACAATAATAGCCGAGAATTCGGGGTGGGATACACCAGTATTCCAGGGGCAGTGAAGTGGCCGGAAAGAGGACGGATCTCCGACAAGGGAGAGGGAAGGTTTTTTGGGTGTTAAATGATATATGAAGATGCGACCCCATGTTTTCTTAACGTATTTATATTGGAAAATGTCCAAAACTATGATATGAATACATTGGAAAGTATCCAAGATTGACATATTTTAATATTGGAAAATGTCCAAAACTACCTGGGTTCTTATTTTTTATTAAGGGTTTTCGTTCATGAAAAGAGATTTATATGAAATATTATGTCAATGGAAGAAAGATAAAAATCGTCGTCCATTACTTGTTCGTGGTGCAAGACAAGTAGGGAAAACCTTTTTGGTGAATGAGTTTGGGATGCGTGAATTTGATTCTTTGATTACTCTTAATTTTGAAAAGAATCCCGAATATAAGGAAATTTTCAATTCATTAGAACCTCGTAATATACTTGAGAAAATTACCTTGTTTACCGGTAAAAGAATTGAACCGGGGAAAACGCTTATATTTTTTGATGAAGTCCAGGACTGTGCTTCAGCAATTATGGCCTTGCGTTATTTTCATGAGGAGATGCAGTTATTACACATTATTTCTGCAGGTTCATTAGTGGAATTTACTCTTAAATCTGAAAAATTCCGTATGCCTGTAGGACGAATTCAATATGTGTATCTTTTTCCAATGTCCTTTGGTGAATTTATTGAGGCAACAGGTGAAAAAGAGCTTCGTAATTATATTTTTGATCACAAGAGATTGCAGATGCTTCCCGAGTCTTTACATATAAAACTTAATGAATACATACGCAAATATTTTATTCTCGGCGGCATGCCTGCTGTAGTGCAAGAATATTGTGAGACAGGAGATGTTATCGCTTGTCAAAGAATACAACGTGCAATAATTGATACATACCAGGACGATTTTGGGAAATATTCCAGAAAATTAAAGCATCGATATCTTAATAAAATATATAATGCGGTTCCTAAAATGGTAGGGCGGAAATTTGTTTACGCTCATGTTGATAATACAATTAAATCAAGAGAATTAAAAGAAGCTCTTGAATTACTTGAAATGGCAGGTGTAGTGCGGAAAATTAAACGTACAAGCGGCGCTGGTTTGCCATTAGAAGCAGGAGTGAAGGATGCTTATTTTAAAGTGCTTTTTTTGGACGTTGGATTATTACATACTGCAAATGAAATATATACAGATACAGTGCAGGCGAAAGATTTTACTGTTTTATTTAAAGGTGCGGTTGCTGAACAGTTTGTCGGGCAGGAACTTTTAGCGTATCAGAATCCTTATAGCAAGCCTTTGTTATATTACTGGGCTCGTGAAGCAAAAAATAGTAATGCAGAGCTGGATTACATAATTCAAAAAAAGGGGGTTGTAATACCAATTGAGATAAAGTCCGCTTCTATAGGCAGAATGAAAAGTATGCGCATGTTTATGGGAAAATACCATGTGCAACAAGGGATAAAAATATCTCAGGCGCCTTATGATTCCGGAAATAAAATTATTTCGTTGCCTTTATACTCTCTTGAAGGATTTATTCGAAACTAAGGGCTCGCCCTAAAGTGGAATGGCGCTGGTTCAGTTTAATCTCTTTGGGTCTAATTCCCCGATTAACATGAGGAGATATGCTGATCGTGGCTATTTATATTTGCCGTCAACTTCGACTGCATGAGGTAATAACGTGAGATCGTGCGAACATGTGAGGTATGTGTGAGATCAGATCTGTCCATTTCAGACAACAGGTACCAGGTCTGTACCGGTCAACGCATCAGGGCGGTGACGGTTGTGCAGGTTGTAGGGTAATTTAACGTTTTTTATTGTGCGTCCCCAGGCCTCACCAGAATTAGGATAGGAAATTAGCGGATGTTGGCAAATAAGCAGAGAGTAAAGATCATCAATGTAGTAGGCGCAAGGCCTAACTTCATAAAGATCGCTCCGATTATGGATGAGATGAAGAAGTATCCGGAACACCTGGAAGCCATCTTGGTTCACACAGGCCAACACTATGACGATGCGATGTCGAAAGCATTTTTTGAAGATTTGGAGATTCCGAGGCCGGCTATGGACCTCAATATCGGTTCTGACAGCCATGCTCAGCAGACAGCCAAAATCATGATAGAGTTTGAAAAAGTTTTAGTCGAGGAAAAGCCAGATCTGGTATTGGTAGTGGGGGATGTGAACTCTACACTGGCGTGTTCGATTACATCTGCCAAGCTTTTAATTCCCGTGGCCCATGTGGAAGCGGGACTCAGGAGTTTTGATCGGACCATGCCCGAGGAAATTAACAGAGTGGTGACCGATTCCATTTCCAGCTATCTTTTCACGACCTGCGAGGATGCCAACGAGAACTTGAGAAGAGAGGGGATACCTGATGAAAAGATTTTCTTTGTGGGCAACGTAATGATTGACTCCTTGCTAAGGCACCGTGAAAAAGCAAGGAAATCGGAGATATTGGAAAAATTGAATTTAAGCATCAATTCACAAGCAAAGCCATATGCTTTGTTGACCTTGCACAGGCCAAGCAATGTAGACGATGGGGAAACATTCAAGAGTATTCTGGAGGCACTCGAAAGAATCTCGCAAGATATACCGATCATATTCCCGGCCCATCCAAGAACCCAGAAACAGATAGATTCATTTGGCTTATCAGATCATTTCAAAGATTTCACAAATAACGAATCACAAATAACGAATCACGGTATTCATCTCTTGGCCCCCCTTCCCTATCTTGACTTTCTGCACCTCATGGCTAATGCCAAATTTGTCCTCACCGACTCTGGGGGGATCCAGGAAGAGACGACCGTTCTGGGTGTACCGTGCCTTACGTTGAGAGAAAATACCGAGCGGCCAGTGACGGTGACCGAGGGAACCAACATCGTGGTGGGGACTGAGCCAAAGCGGATTATAAATGAGGGCATGTCGATACTGCGGGGCGGAGGGAAGAAGGGTAAAACTCCCCGGCTCTGGGATGGGCAGGCAGCCCGACGAATTGTGGATATTCTGATGAAAGCAGCCAAGGAGGGCAGATGAAACAGGTCTTGATCAAGGAGGGCCGGGCAGTGGTTGAAGAGGTCCCGACTCCGCTAGTGGAACCTATCACCATTTTAGTACAGGTGGATCATTCCTGTATTTCCGTGGGTACAGAGATGAGCTCGATTAAAACCAGTGGACGACCCTTGTGGAAGCGCGCCATCAAAGAACCCCAAAGTGTTAAGAAGGTGTTGGAAATGGCTGCCACGCAAGGTCTCGGGCGTACCCGGAGCCAAGTTAAGGGAATCCTTTCTGCCGGCAATCCCACTGGCTACTCTGCCGCTGGTATTGTGTTGGAGGTCGGTAAGGGTGTGGACGACATGCGGCCTGGTGACCGAGTGGCATGTGCTGGTGCCCAATATGCTCACCACGCCGAGATCATCCGAGTGCCGCGCAATCTTACGGCTCCAGTGCCGGAAGGCGTGGATTTGGCCGCAGCCAGTACAGTGACGCTGGGTGCCATCGCGCTTCAGGGCGTGCGTCGCGCACAACCGACACTGGGCGAGACCTTTGTGGTTATTGGTCTTGGCGTCCTGGGCCAGCTCACAGCCCAAATTCTCAGGGATAATGGTTGTCGGGTCATTGGCACCGACTTGGACGAAAAGCGCATCCGCCTCGCACAGGAACTAGGCATGCACATGGGCATCTATCCAGAAGATGGTGGCGACATTGAGCATGTGTCACGCCTGACACATGGGATAGGGGCCGACGGAGTGATCATCACCGCGGCTACATCC
>JABXJX010000018.1:10388-27740 GCA_013375375.1 Desulfobacterales bacterium
CACTGCCTTCCGAATGTGCCGTAAGAAAGGTCGGGTGGTGCTGGTTGGCGATGTGGGCCTGAATCTCAATCGGGCCGATTTTTACGAAAAGGAACTCGACTTTTTTATCTCCACCTCCTATGGACCAGGCCGTTACGACAATCACTATGAAGAAAAAGGTCTGGACTATCCTGTTGGCTATGTGCGCTGGACCGAAAACCGGAATATGGCCGAATACCTGCGCCTACTTGCCGAAGACACAGTTAAAGTGGGTCCGCTCATCGCGTCCACCTATTCCATAGATCAGGCAGCCAGTGCCTACGAGGCTCTGGAAAACGGGGCGGACAAGCCACTAATGATTCTGCTCAACTATCCGCAAGCCGATGAGTCAGGGGCTTTATTGCGAGTGGTTGCCAACCCCACGGCCAGGGCCGCCGGATCCGGAAAGATTCGCATGGCTGTGGTGGGAGCGGGTGATTTTGCCAAGGCAATGCACTTGCCTAACTTGCTGACCCTATCTGATATTTTTCATGTGCAGGCGATTGTGAGCCGTAGCGGTTCCAATGCGACAGCCGCGGCCAAACAATTCAGCGCCAATTACGCTACCACCGACTATCAACAGGTTCTCAATGACCCCGATGTAGAAGCTGTGCTGATCACCACCCGGCATAACCTTCATGCATCCATGGTTCTTGAGGCACTCAAGACCGGCAAACACGTCCTGGTAGAAAAACCACTTTGTCTCAAGCAAGAAGAACTTGATGCCATCAAAGATTTCTATAACTCGAATTTCAATGCTCAAGATGCGACGCCTCCAATACTAATGACCGGCTTCAATCGCCGATTCTCTCGCTATGCCCGGCGGATTTACGAACTCGTTGAGGGATGCACAAACCCGATGATCCTCAACTACCGAATGAATGCCGGTTACATACCTCTGGACCTATGGGTCCACACTGAAGAGGGCGGTGGACGCAACCGAGGAGAGGCCTGCCATATCTATGACCTCTTTACCTATTTAACCGGCAGTAGGGTGACAGTGGTAAACGCTCATGCCATCAATCCTGCGACAGGCTACTACGGCCGGACAGACAATTTTGTTGCCACCATCAGCTTCGAAGATGGCTCTGTTGCTACCCTCACATACACAGCTCTTGGCGCCAAGGAGTATCCAAAGGAACAACTTGAAGTATTTGTGGACGGGAAGGTGTTGGTATTGGATGACTACAAGCGACTTGCAATCGTTGGTACCAAGGTCAAAGGGATAGAAAGCAAGGTTGCGGATAAGGGGCATAAAGAGGAACTGGAAGCCTTCGGCAGTGCCATCCAAAAAGGAGGGGAATGGCCCATTCCTCTTTGGCAGCAGGTGCAGGCAACAGAGATCAGTTTTGAGGTGGAAAAAGAGTTATGAGTTTAAGGAAATTAGCGAAAAAATTACCTTATCCGATACAACAAGGGCTCAAATATATCTATTCGTCTATCCCTCCTCATTTTCGATACGATAAAGTATTTTGGGATACTTACAATTTTTTGCAGGAATCGCAGTGGTGGAGCAGAGAAAAACTTGAGGAGTACCAGATTCAACAGTTGAACAAGCTTTTGCATCACGCCTATAAAAATGTGCCATACTATAAAAGAGTATTTGATGAAAGGGGATTGAAGCCAAAGGATATCCAGAATTTTGATGAGTTGAGAAAGTTGCCGTATTTGACCAAGGATATAGTCCGGGGAAATTTAAATGATTTAATAGCGCAAAATATCCCTAAAGAAGATATGGAATATGTCACCACTGGTGGAACAAGTGGCAAACCCTTAGGATTTTACATTGAAAAGAGAACAAATCTCATAAGAATGGCTTTTGAATGGCGTGAGTGGAACTGGATGGGATATAAGTTTGGTGATAAATGCATAGTTTTGAGAGGCAATGTGATCAAGAGAGAGGAGAATGGGCAGAAGGCATGGTGGGAATATGATAGAGAGAATAACTACCTGATACTCTCTACCTATGACATGACAGACGAGAATTTGCCAAAATATGTTCAAAAGATAGAAGAATTCAAACCAAAGGTGATTCGGGGCTACCCTTCTGCTTTAGATATCCTGGCAAGATTTATCAGGAAAAATAATCTCGCTATCAATGCCCGAGGGAACATAAAAGCTATATCAACATCTTCCGAGAACCTTTACCCGGCACAGAGGCCGATGATTGAGGAGACCTTTAAGTGCACGGTGTTTGATAAGTATGGGAATGTCGAGCAAGTTACCATCCTGGGTGAGTGTGAAAAACATGAGGGCTACCACGATTTTATGGAATATAGTTATACAGAAATCTTAGACAAAGATGGTAACCCGGTAACCAAAGATGGAGAGGTGGGAGAAATCGCGAGTACTAGCTTCACAAACTATGCTACGCCTTTTATCAGGTATAAAATTGATGACCTGGCCGAATATACCACCCATAGATGTAGCTGCGGCAGACGACTCTCTCTGGTAAAGAAAATTGAGGGAAGATGGTTACAGGAGTTGATTGTTACCAAGAGGGGCAACTTAATTTCAATAACATCATTAAATATGCACTCAGATGTTTTTGATAATGTAAGGCAATTCCAGTTCTATCAAGATACCCCTGATAAAATTATTTTTAAGGTAGTGAAAAAGAACACTTATACCGAGAAGGATACAGAATATATCATGCAGGAATTGCAACGAAAGATAAAAAACCAGATTGATATTGAAATAGCCTTCGTTAATGAAGTTCCAAAGACAACAAGAGGGAAATACCAGTTTTTGATTCAGAAGCTACCTATCAAATTTGGAGATTGAATTGAGCGTCATGAAATTGCTCGCCGTAGGCGATATATCCTTGCAAACCAGAAATAACCAACACCCCTTTGAGAAGGTAAAGCAGGTTCTGGCAGGCAAGGATTTTCTCTTTGGTAATCTTGAAACAGTTCTGTCTGACCAAGGAAAGAAGGCCCAGAAAGCCGTTCTCCTCTATTCATCTCCAGAAATGGCAGGATGCTTGAAGGATGTAGCCTTTGACATTGTTAATATAGCTAACAACCATATAATGGACTTGGGAGTTGAAGGCTTCAATGGGACACTGAAGATACTAAGTAAAAGTAATTTGACCTTTATTGGGGCAAATAATAGACCTGATTCAAGCTACGCAGTGTTAGAAAAAGATGGAGTAAAACTAGGCTTTCTAGGCTATATGGAAGGCGGATTTAGCCTGCCTGAAAAAGGGGTGTGGATAAATAGAATAGAGCTGGCAGACATTGTAAGAGATATTGAAGCTATAAAAGTAAAATGTGATTTTGTCATCATTTCCTTACACTGGGGATTTGAGAATATTTTCTATCCTTCTCCTAAGCAAATAGACCTGGCTCACGAGCTAATTGACGCTGGAGCTACAGTAATCTTGGGGCATCACCCCCATGTAATTCAGGGAATAGAACAATATAAGCACGGTTTAATCGCTTACTCACTGGGTAATTTTCAGTTCGACCCTAATGTATCTCGCACTAAAACAAATAGCTCCATGCTACTTTGTTTGAACTTCAGTAAAGTGGGATTGGAAAGCTATCACGTCATCCCTATAGTAATAAACCATAATTCTGTTCCTGCTGTGGCTAAAGATGGAGAACAAATATTAAATCTCGTGAGTAACATTTCTCAGCCTATCAGCAATGGCATGCTTACTTGGGGATGGTGGCTTGAACAGATTGCCGGAGAATATCTTTCAGGTAACATGAGGAGCTATATCTTCAGAATTAAGAAGTATGGGGCTAGTCACTTTTTGCAGTGTGTCAGGTGGCTTATCTCACCATTCTGCATCAGGTGCTATGTGGCAATTATAAAACGAAGATTTAAGAGGTTTTTGAGAAGATTATGATCAGAGTATGAGAGGCAATATAGAATTATGTTCAATGCTCGCCAAATAGTCGGTGACCTTGTTAACCTGGCGAAAACCAGGACGGGGAAGCAGACCTCTATGCTCTATGGCTCTCAAATAGCCATACTGGGGCTGGGCATCCTGACCGGTGTGATAAACACCCGTTCCCTCGGTCCGGTTGATTACGGAATACTCTCTTTTATACTCGTCCTCATCTCCTTTGTATCTTTGTTCTTCGAGTTTGGCTTCTTCAGTGCCGGGACAAGGCTGCTTGCAATAGCCAACGATGAGAGGAAGGAACGAGAATGTATCGGCGGCTTAGTCCTCATCACAGTGGGTATCGCCTTATTATTTTCACTGGCAACCTTCCTCCTGAGCTTCTTTGTAGACTCGATGTTTCATACTCACGTTGGCAATATACTCAGGATTATATCAATCCTGGTCTGCATCTTCCCATTTCAATACATGATTCAGCAGGTGTGCCAGGGCACCAATAAGATTGGGAGGTTGTCAGCCTATAATGTAGCACCAATAATATGGTATCTCATAGGCGCTCTGATAGTAATAAACCTTTTCCAATTGACTGTTTATATAGCCCTGCTATTAAACCTGTCAGGCATTATTCTTGCCACCATTGTGGTCATAGTGAGCTTAAAGCCCAGCTTCAGTGATTTAAGGAAAAATATAGGATTACTATGGAAAGAGACAAAGGGATATGGCTTTCATGTCTATACAGGGAGAATTGCCAGTGTATCCACCTATCAGTTGGATAAAATATTTATTTCCTATTTTGTAAATACTACCTGGGTGGGGTTTTACTCGCTGGCGATGAGTATGACAGCGCCAATGGCATTACTATCGAGGTCATTATCAATAACCATATTTAAAAACTTTGCTCATATGGAGCGGATACCGAAAAAGGTTATTTATTATAATTTTCTCTGGTTATTATGCTGTGTTATTGGGTTAGTAGCCCTGGGCAAATATATAATCATATTTTTATTTTCTGACAACTTTGTTTCATCAGTTCCTCTGATACTCCCATTAGCCCTGGCTGGGTTTTTTCAGGGGATGTATCAGCCGTATAATATGTTCCTGGGTGCCCATCGTAAGGGGGAGTGGATGAGGAACAGCGCTTTTATGATAGCTGGTATGAACTTGATAACTAACCTGATCCTTGTGCCTATCTGGGGGGCAGTGGGTGCCGCTATCGCTAGTGCTATATCTATGGGATTTGCTCTTTGCCTATGGATTTTTTACTACCGCAAATATCTAAAGGAATTGGAGGCATCTATTGCAAGAAGATAAACAAGAAGTCGTAAAAAACGCATTTGGAAGAAATGTCCAAAAGTATTTGGGGAATGATCCAAGGGAGAATTGGTGGTATTATCAGGTATCTAAAGTTAAAACCGACTATAGGTTAATTAACTATATAGGATTAAGAGATAAAATTGTTCTAAATGTAGGTGGGTTTTTCCCGATTGATGAAGTATTTTTCGCTCCCAGAGTGAAAGAATTTTATTCAATAGATATATCACCAGAAGTCATTAAATTTGCCAAAGGGGTTGCTGATTTTGAGTTACCACAGCATTTGAGCAAAAAACTGCATTTCCAAATCGCAGATGCTGCGGATTTACCTTTTGAAGACAACTTCTTTGATGTCAGTATGTCTTTCTCCACATTGGAACACATTCCAGGCGAAAACAAGAGGGGAAAAGCATTTGGGGAAATGGCAAGAGTGACGAAGAGGGGGGGGCGGTAATTATTACAGTTCCGAATAAATTGAGCTTTGGAAATTACCGCAGTAGTATGAAACTGCAAAATGAAGGCAATTGTCCTTTTGGTTATGAATATTGGTATACACCAAATGAATTAAAAAGGATTATGGTTGAAAATGGCTTAAAACCTATATTCTTTACCTCTTCAGCAGGAGATTTCTCAGGTAGTTTTGGATTCGTTAGCTTGGCGTATACTCTATTGACAAGAAAATTTGGTAAAAGAATGGGCTGGGTAGCAAAGAAGATTTAACTATGCGGAAATCAAAATTTGCATATGTGCGAACGCAATTTTGGTTCAACTTAAAAGCAGGAGGGTCGGTGGGGCATACGCTTGGCGTTCTTAATGGTTTTAAGAGAAATAACTGCGAAGTCTTTGTCATATCCAATGAGCGCTTTTGGGGAATAGATGATTTTGATTATTCCATTATCGAGCCGGAACTCAAAAGACCCTTCGGGGGGCTCCTGTATAATTTTTATGCAGGACGAGCCCTTAGAAGAAAGCTTTTAGAACTCACGCCCGATTTCATATACCATAGATATACTGGTTATACCTTCTTCGTATCCAAAATCGCAAAAAAACTAAGCATCCCTTTAATCTTGGAATTCAATAGCTTTGACACATGGAAGATGAAGCACTGGGGGAAAAGCAGGGGGTCGGTTAGGGGATCCCTCAATTACATACTATATAACATAGTAAAACGAATAGAAGTCTACAACCTGAAAAATGCCTCTTTGATTGTTGTCGTTTCCCATCCATTGAAAGCGGATTTGTTGAAGATGGGCATTCCAGAAGAGAAGATATTGGTTAGTCCAAACAGCGCTGACACGGATAAGTTCAATCCAGAAACAGAAAAAGGTGAAAAATGCAAAGAGCTACAACAGAAGCTGGGACTTGGTAATAAGATGGTGGTTGGTTTTTCGGGAACATTTGGTCCCTGGCATGGCGTCCCTCAGCTTACCAAAGCAATTGACAAAAACTTAAAAGATCAATTACTACCTAATATCCATTTTCTCCTGATTGGGGATGGCGAATTAAGACCTGAGGCGGAAAATCAGATCGGTCATTACAGCAATGTTACATTTACGGGAACGGTTCCCTATTCTGAGATTCAGCATTATCTTGCTATTTGTGATGTTTTAGTATCCCCTCACAATCCTCAGGTAGATGGCGGAGAGTTTTTTGGCTCTCCCACAAAGCTTTTTGAGTACATGGCGATGGGCAAGGGAATTGTCGCTAGTAATCTGGGGCAGATTGGAAAAGTTTTGGAACATGGCAAGACCGCCTGGATGGTCAAGCCCGGCGACCCTGAAGACTTGGCAGGGGGAATCAAGCGCCTTATAGACGATAAGACACTCCGCGAGAGCCTTGGAGAAAATGCCCGTAAAGAGGCAATCTCCAAATATACATGGAAAGAGCACACGCGAAGAATTATCACGAAATTGGAAGAGGTTATAAGATGAAAAAGTTTCGTTGCCTGAGGAGATGTTTAGTTCTCTCTCTGATTGTTGTCTTAGCGTAAAACTTGTTGTCTTAGCGTAAAACTATGATCAAACACTATATCCATAAAGCCCTTACGATGCCGCCTCATGTAACAGTCAAGAAGGCTGCCAGCGGGCTTAAACGGTTGACCTCTGAAACGCTCCTGCGCCGCAAAGACTGTAAAGTTTCTTCTTATACGGCTACGTATCCGAAAGGTGCGCTCTCTTCCTATTTCCCAAAGCTTACGGCAGATCATCTTTTGCCTCAAGTGGAAATTATAGCAGGGGTGACGAAAGATTACCTCGGCCACCATTTTGATCTTCTCAGTTCCGGTTGGGTCCAGGTCAAGCACGGCGTGGAGTGCCCAGGGGCGGAAGGGCATCGATATGACATGGACTCGGCTGTGAAGATAGACAAGGCAGGTCGCTGGCTGGAGGGAAGAATCAATCCCGCCAATCTGCCCGAATCCCAACGCATCTGGCAGCTTATTTTTTCGCCTCACGCCTCACGCCTCACGCCTCACGCCTATCTTCCCATCGACTGGCATGTGGATTTCAAATCCGGGTATCGCTGGCCCGAGAATACCTGGTATCGTGATATCAGATATGGGCATAAGCTCGGGGCTGATGTCAAGGTGCCGTGGGAATTGGCCCGATTCCAACATTTGGCTGCCATAGCCTTGGCTTATCAACTAGCAAGTAACGGTATTGACGGATTTAAAAAGTCGGAGAAATACGCATCTGAATTTCGGAGCCAGGTGCTGGACTTCATTGCCACAAATCCTCCTCGATTTGGGGTGAACTGGGCCTGTACCATGGATGTGGGAATTCGGGTTGCGAACTGGCTGGTGGCGTATGATCTATTTCAGGCCGCTGGAGCCTCATTTGATGCAGACTTCGAGCAAATCTTCCTTCGCAGTGTCTATGATCATGGTCTACACATCATAAATAACCTCGAATATTCTGACGATCTTACCTCCAATCACTATCTTGCTGATATTGCCGGGCTCCTATTCGTTGCGACCTACCTGCCGAGATCGGATGAAACAGACAGGTGGCTTAAGTTTGCCGTGCAGGAACTAATAAAAGAAATGGAAAAACAAGTTTATCCTGACGGCACCGATTTTGAGGCATCTACCTGCTATCACAGACTGGTCTTAGAGCTTTTCTTTTACAGCACGCTTTTGATGGTAAAAAAGCACGACGATTTTGACGGAGGGAACTACAAGGAGATATGTGAGTGCGTTTTTGGCATGGATTATACAAACAGGTTATACAAGATGTTTGATGCTGTTTGCTATTTGCTGAAGCCCACTGGTAAAATGCCACAGATCGGGGACAATGATTCTGGACAGTTTCTTAAACTGTATTCAAGAGATGTCCTGGATATGCGGTACCTGCTGGCCTTAGGGGCCATTTTTTTTGAAGAGGCGAAATGGAAGATTAAGGAATTTTTTGAGATGGATGAAGATATTGTAGAAGTCGGTATTCTATATGGGGAAGAGGGTCTAAACAGGTGGAGGTTATTCTCAACGAATTCTTTAAATGCCATGGGATCCAAGAGCTTCCAGGGCAGCGGTTGGTATGTCATGCGGGATGGCTTGAATTACTGCATCATCTCATGCGGCCCAAATGGTCAGAACCATATTGGCGGTCACTGCCACAACGACAACTTGAGTTTTGAACTCAATATTGATGGAGAGGATATCATCATAGATCCGGGGACGTACCTCTATACCCCAGACCCAAAGTCAAGAAATCTCTTTCGATCAACAGCATACCATAACACGGTCGTCATAGATCGAAAGGAGCAGAATCGATTTGAGGATTGGAACCCGTTTCTTGTGAAGAACGACGCCAAAGCCAAATGCTTGAAATGGGAATCTGATGAAAAACAGGACGTGTTTGTGGGGGAGCACTATGGCTATGAGAGATTAAAGGAGCCAGTGATTCACAGAAGAGAAATCCTATTTGATAAAAAAACTCGGACTTTTAGAATAAAGGACCAGTTTAACGTAAAAGGGAAACACCTCTTTGAATGGTATTTTCATTTTGCCCCCTATGTTGAAGTTCAATTAACGAAAGATAAAACTATGCTCGCCAAATCAAGGTCGGGGTTCAAAGTTATTCTATCATGTAAGGCCTCGGTTGATGGTTTTACGGTTGACGTATTTGACGGATGGATATCCCCTGCTTATGGCAGAAAAGAAAAAGCAAGGATAGGCGGATATAGTATAGAAAAGGATGTGCATTTCGAAGTAATTTATGAGCTGGAAAAAATTAATCGGGAGTAGGATTTCCAAAAATCAGCATAAATTGTGTTGTAGGACCATGGTATTTTTACAAAAACCTAATACCAAAAATCAAAAGAAAAAATGGAAAGGACAAAAATTATAATAGCCAGTCCGCATGTATGGAACTCTCCATACATGGTGGGAAGCCATCAATATGCCAAGTGTTTTTCTGATCATAATTGGATGGTGGCTTATATCTCGGCTCCGATAACACCTTTTCATATAATCTATCACTTTATGTCTTCTAAACGGGCAAAAGTAATTTTACCTCAAAGGTGGAGGTCATGGATAAAAGGGGGAGAACAAATTGACAATATCTGGACATATGCCCCCTTCGGACTTATTCCGATAGCCAATCAATTTATTTTCAACAGTAGTTGGGCAATCAAGAATGCTGGCAAATTCTTGACTCCGCCATTAAAGAAGAAGTTAGAGGAAAAGGAATTTGATGCGGTTGATACCATTTGGTTGGACAGCCCATTATTTGGTTATCTCCTTGAAATGGTCCCTCACAAAAAAAGTGTACTGAGGGTAGCTGATGATCTGTCAGGTTTTCCGGAATTAGGAAAGAATGTTATTGAAGCTGAAAAACGGTTAATGAGAAAAGTGGATTTGGTGGTCGTTACATGTATGTCACTTGAGAGAAAAGTCAGGAATATTGGAGCAAAAAATATTCTTTGCCTGCCTAATGGAGTTGATTTTGATTATTTTGCGAATGATACGTCTCTGGAACCCGAAGATCTTAAGAGGATACCTAACCCAAGGATTATTTATGTGGGATCAATTGAAAGATGGTTTGATGAAAGGTTAGTCGCCTACGCAGCTTTACATCGAGAAGACGTTTCGTTCGTCATTGTAGGATCTTACAATAAAGGAACATTCCCTAAATTGGAAGGTTTGCGGAACGTTTTTTTTCTTGGGAAGCGAGATTACTCAAGAATCCCATCTTATCTTAAGCATTCGCATGTTGGCATTATACCTTTTAAAAGGTTGCCGTTTATTGACTCTGTTAATCCGATCAAACTCTATGAATATATGGCCTGCGGGCTACCGGTAGTTTCCACTAAATGGAAAACCTTAGAAGAAATGGCATCCCCAGCTCTACTTGCTGAAACAAAGGAAGAGTTCTTGCAGAATATCAGCGACACGTTAGAGTCTAAAGTCGGAATCAAGGATGCCTGCGTGAAATATGCAAGCAAGAATAGCTGGACAAAGCGTTTTAAGGTTTTGAATGAATATCTATAGGTTTCTTTATTCCGGGAATTTATCGAAAAATGAGTCGAATATCCTTTCGAGAGTTTCGCTTCTACTAAAATAAAGGCATATTTACGAGATGTCTCTGCTAAGCATCATTATCCCTATTTATAACGCCGAGAAGACTATTCAGAGAACTTTAGATTCCTTAAACCATATTAAAAAGAAGCATCAACCAGACGTAGAGGTTGTTTTTGTCAATGATGGTTCAACAGATGCCAGCAGAGAGATCATTGAAAAATATGTTAAAGAAAATACCCTTCTCAAGACCATATTGCTCAATCAAGAAAACAGGGGAACATCTTTTGCGCGGAATAGTGGTCTAAAGGTCTCAAACGGGGAATGGATTTTCTTTTTAGATGCCGATGATGAACTCAACTTTGATCCTATCGCATGGACCCAAAAATTTCCAGAAAACACGGCCATGGGGTTCTCAGGTGAGTTTTATAAAAACTTTAAACGACGTGTAAAAATACGCCCTCTTCTCATTACGGAAAAAAATTTTTTGGACGTTTATACATCACGAAATCCTTTTCCAACGCCTTGCCTTTTATTCAAGAAAAATCGGCTTGATTCACTGTTTGAACCCAGTTTTACCCTTGTTGAAGATTGGCTATTCTGGACGATGAATCCTGAGATCTTCGAAAAGATGATGGTTTTTCCCAAAACGGTCTCGGCAAAGATTAACATCCACGGGGAAAATAAATCATCCAACCAGATCAAACATGGAGAGTTCAGGGAAAAGGTGGTAGGTAAAGTGCTGGAAAGTTACGGGAAGAAATTGACCCAAAAACAGAGAAACAACTTAATGATACAGAGAGGAATAGGAAAATTAATGCAAAGAAAAACAACCTCTTTATCTATGTTTGTCAAAATTCCCTGTGGTTTTCGGCTTTATATTAAGTTCATCCTTTACTTTTTCTTCCAGAGAATCAATGAGAAAGTGGGGCCATACGCGAAATAATCACTTGTAGGAGCCAATGGAACCAAATCTTTAAACCTCACAGCTTGAGCCTGTTGTCGTAGCCGGTTTTCATGGCCACACCGTTTGGTATCCAAATTTTAGCGTCTTCTATTTCCGGCAAGCAACTCATGTTCCAACCCCGTAATTCGAAGGGCAGAAAATCGGTAAAAGCGGAGGGAAGGAGAAGCACTTTTGGGTGAATCGGCCGAGTTGCGGTCAGGTTGGTTGAGTATCTCAGGTTGAGAAGGGCTTAATCCTTCAGCGCCAACTCCTTAACCCCTATACCGAACTTATCAAACCAGTTATAAATTTCGTGTCTGGATACTTTTGTGTTCTTTTGTATCTTCCTTCTTTTTTGCCACATCTTTGGTAATCCTTTAAAAGCAGCAAGATACGCCTTCAAGAGGATTGCTAATAACTTCCCATGTGAGTACTCCTCGGCAAATCGTCCGGCAGCCCCTTTGTGGGCCAAAGCCCCATAGGCCTGCAAGACATATCGAATAAACGCATAACAAGGGTTTAACAGAAGCACTGCCAAGGGAAAATATTTGACGGCAATCCATATCCGATTCCTTTCCACCAGAAACGCCTTAAAGGGGGAATAGGCGGATGTGGAGCCGGAATATTTGTGGTAAACAACGGCCTGTGGGACGTACAGACACGCCCAGCCAGCCAGCCGGGCCTTCATGCCGATGTCGGTATCGTCTCCATACGCGAAGAAGTCTTCATCAAACAGGCCGACTTCGTCCAGCATTTCCTTTTTGTATAGCGCCGCGGACCCGCTGGGAAAAAGAACCTCTTCTGTAGTGTCGTATTGGCCCGTGTCCGGTTCCAGTCTACCGCGCCCCCTGTTCAATCCATCTCTATAAATCAGATGGCCGGCAGTATCTATTATTCTCTGGCCGCTATCAAGATACACTTTTGCAGCACACATCCCGACACGAGGATATTCCTCTGCGACGACAACCAATTCTTTCAGAAAATCAGGATCTACTCTCGTATCATTGTTAAGCAAAACAATATATCGTCCTGTCGCATAAGAGATCCCGATATTGTTGCCCTTTGCGAAACCATAATTCGTTTTGTTTTCGATAAGGATTACGAAGTCATTAAAATTGCGCTTTATGAATTCAACGGACCCATCATGGGAACCATTATCCACCAGGATTACCTCAAAGTCGGCAAACGTCTGTCGCTTCAGGGATGAAAGGCAGTCATCCAGAAACTGTTTGCCGTTCCAATTCAAAATAATTACTGAGACAGTTTTCATTTTTCAGGAACCGCCCCTAACATCAGAAGCCCGAGGCATGGAAGTGTGGTCGGTGCATTAGCGAGGAATATAGCAGCCATGATTGTTCAACTACCCCTCAGTAACTCAAAACGATCGATTCCATCACGGCAATGCCCCAAGCCAATCCGGAGCTGAAACCACAAGGATTTGATTTTTGCCGTTTTTGATTATCCGGGCTGTTTCTTTTCTCAAAACAAGCTGTATGGCCGGAACATCCAGGTAATTTTGAAACTTAATCAAAGCCTTCGAGGGGCTCGTTTCGCTCAATTTTACCTCTATCAAAAGCCTGGGCCTGTTATTTTCAGATATTAAAAAGTCGACTTCTTCCTTCTCCTTGTTTCGAATAAAATGGAGGCCAAACCCCCCAAAGCCCATATCCGTCCATAATTGAACCGCCCTTAGTAGTTCTATGGCCACAATATTTTCCATCCGGGCCCCTTTATCTTCTACAATTGAAGGGTTCATCATGTAGAACTTTTTTTCCTTCTTAATGGCCCTGGAAATCTTGGAGGTCCATGGAGATACTGAGAAGGTCAAGAAGAATTTGTCAAAAATCGCCAACCATTCATTAACTGTTTGAAAAGACGTCCCTATATCCATCGCCAGGTTGTTAATCGATACAGGGCTGCCAACCCTGAATGGGAGAATCGAAAAAAGAGAGACCAGATTGTCTATTTTTCGAATCCCGCTCATATCCCTTATATCTTCATACAAAAGCTGCTTCGAGTAGGTTCTGTGCCATCTATTGAAGAAAAGGGCATCCCCCCTTAAAAAGGGTTCGGGAAACCCCGAGAATTTTTCTATTGTCTCCCACAGTTGCCATAACTCATCTCTAAAAAGCGGAACCTTTACAGGATTATTTAACAAGGGCTGAGGAGACAAATCAGAATTCCCAAGTTCACCAAGGGTTAGCGGATACAAATGAAACATGAAATATCGGCCTGCAAGTGAATCCCCGCTCTTTTGAAAAACATCCAATCTGCCGCTGCCGGATACAAGGAATTGGTACTCTCCGTGAAATTTGTCGTAAACTCCCTTTAGATAGTTTTTCCAATTATCATATTTGTGAATTTCATCAAAAATGACAAGGGGTAAAGAAAGATCTTTTCTGTCAAGCTTTTCGAAGAAATAAGGAACTTCTCTTATTATTTTCTTGCTCTCAATGAAATCGTAATTGAAATACGACACATTGGGAAAAAGAATCCCTATCATGTTCCGGGCCATGGTTGTCTTTCCGGACTGTCTTGGCCCTGCCAGAAAGATCATTTCTTTTGAGGCTGAAATTTCTCGCCAGTATTTTAGATATTTGTTACGTATCTTCATGCTGACTATTTTAACCTATAATCCAGAATAGTCAAGGCTATTTTAAAGTAGTATTTAAAATGGTCGAGAATTATTGTATAGCTCCTTTTCACTCCTCTGCGGGGAATTACATGTTAAAGCACTTGGTTAGCTCCGCTACGAGCAAGAGACTATAGGGAGTCTACGCCCTGGAGGGAGGAATGGGGGACAGCTCACTTCGGTAGCCGTCGAACTATTCCGATAACGCCACCCACAAGAATAAGGAAGGTTCCCAGCCACAGTATGGTCATGCCGGGCTTTATGCTGACCTCTGCAATCAGCGCAGGGATCTTTTCTTGTTTCTTGGCAGCGGGTTCCCGGCCCTGGTAAACAAGGGTGACGGTTTTGGTGCCCGCGTCTATGCCGACAAGCGTCAGAAAGGCGTCTTCCGGCCCGGGCAGCCTGACCCGGCTTAAAGGATCATCTTCTTTCCCCGGAATCATCATCGGCTTCAAGTTAATCGGCTCCGCCCCTTTATAGGAAACAATAATATCGGCCCCCACCTTCATGTCTTGAGCGGCCTTCCTGCCCATCATGCCCGATACGTCAAAACCAATAAATGTAAACTCATAGTCATGAAACCCGGCCTTTTGTCCCTTTGTCAGGTGCAGATGGCTTCCCTGGTCACGCTGCATGTCGCCGGGGTCGAAATCCACGGGGGATATGTAAAGGTCTGAAATAAGTCCCCGCCGAATATGGGGATGCGAAAAGCGTTTAATCTGGCCGTCCCGGCCGCGCTCGGAAAAGATATCCGGCCGCGCAATGAATTGACCACCCTCCTTCTTGACATCTAACGGGAGATGAAGCCGCACCCCCTTGCCTTCTCTTGAGAATCTCGGCCCTTGGAATTTCATTTCATAGCCCATAGCGTTTCGGAGATCGCCCTGTGCCAGCAACACCTTTTCAGACCTATCATAGGCAGATGATGATACAATCCCGAGAAACATCAAGCCGACCCCTAAATGGGCAATGGCAGCGCTCGATATTATAATTCTTTTTCTGATGAGTCTTTGGGCCAGAAAAAGATTCATCCCGACCGCAGCACCGGCAAACAAGGAAAGGAGCAACACGCCCATGCCGGGATACCCGTTCACCAGGGTGATCACCCCTGATGCGATTGCGCCTATTAAGGTCCAGGCCAATTTGGGGGCAAGCCCTGAAAAGCTGTTTTTCCCCCAGGCCATCAAGGGAACAAAGCCCAGCAGAAAAAGCATAAGAATCCCAAGGGGCAAATTTGTATCCACATAAAACTCGGTCGACACCTTTGAGGCCTTTTCAAGCACCCTGGTTATAAGGGGCGCGGATGTGCCAAGGCCGATTATAACAGTAGAAAGACAAAGGATGATCACGACGGCAATAAAGCCGAATTCCCTGGAAAAATAACTCATGTTGTTCCCCTTCTCGGAGACGGGGATCTCCTTTGCCCTAACAATAAAAAGTACTAGGGAGATCGCCAAAAAGGCGAACATAAAGAGGACCAGCCAGCCTGTGATGCCGAGATCCACAAAAGAATGGACTGAAAAATCAGACAGAACACCTGATCTGGTCAGAAACGTACAGTAAATAACCAGAATAAACGAAAAGGCGGCCAGCACAAAGTTTGTCTTGCACAATTTGCGCCGCATTTGCTGCAAGATCATGCCGTGCATTAATGCGATCCCCGCAAGCCACGGCAAAAGGGACGCATTTTCCACCGGATCCCAGCCCCAATAACCGCCCCAGCCCAAGACCTTGTAAGACCAATACCCCCCGATGATAATACCGGCACCAAGGCTCACAAAAGCAAAAATCGTCCACGGCATAGCGGGCTTGATCCATCCGTCATATTCCCTGCGCCAAAGGGCGGCAATCGCATACGCAAATGGAACGGCAAATGCCGCATAACCAAGAAAGACCACGGGCGGGTGGATGACCATCCAGGGGTCCTGCAAGAGCATGTTTAGCCCCTGGCCGTCAGGGGGGAAAAAGGAAAGCATCCTAAAAGGGCTCTGCTTGATCAACAGAATGGCAAGGAAGATGTTGTTCAGATTGTAAACGAGCATGACATGCGGCTCCATGTCCCGAGCCTTGAACATAAGCAAGATGCCTAACCAGGACCCGAGCAGTACCCACAAAAGAAAGCTCCCCTCCTGACCCGCCCAGAAGGAGCTGATCAGATATTGCAAGGGCAGGTCACGGGACGAATATTCGGCGACATAGCTGTAACGAAAATCATGGTTGAGTATGAAGTGCATCAAAAGGATCGAAGCAATGGTCGCAAGAACGGCAAACGCGATAAAGCTCAGGCGGGCCGCGCTTCGGGTGGCGATACTCTCCTTTTTAAAACACAGGGCCCCGTAACATATCGATGATATGCATATGGCAACCAGCCCCAACCACATCGTTATTAAACCAGGATTATTCATTCTCCCTGAACCCGCCCTTCATATTTTGTGGGACACTTCACCAACAATTCTTTGGCCGCAAAGGTCTCCTCTTTTGGTTCATACTTGCCTATGGCCACGACCTTGGTTACATCGTCAAAATTTGCGGGCCTTGGCCCATCATACTGAATCACCATTTCATCACCGCCATCTTCTCGCAAGGTAAAGATCAAGCTGTTGCTCTTCAAGTCATACCGTTTGCTCCCCTTAACCACTATACCGGCTACCTGCACGGGCCGCTTGCTCACCCTGGCCTCGCTGACCCTCACATAACTGGTCAACGTGGATCTGAAAGAATGCATAGCCATGACCAGGGCAAGGGCAATAACAACGGCCCCTATGATATAGGATTTCTTCATCTATCTTTATCCGTTGACATCTGTTCCAATTTCTTGATCCTGCGATCCAGGACAAATAAATATAAAGCTATGCCACACCATATAATGAGGTTAACGCCCATGACAAAACTCAGTCCCTCTTTCATGAATCTCCTCCAGTTTTCGTTATTCGTTACTTTGGTTTGGGCAAATGATGTCCTTTCTTTCGTTCCGAGTCTCCCGTGCTGGTGTTTTTTGTGACTTATCTGCGGGGGCATTCCTTGCCCCCTCCGCATTCTCCCGCAAGCGGGAGCTGCGGTCTCCCCCACAGATAAGT